>VBAC01000001.1:1987344-2318568 GCA_005883305.1 Alphaproteobacteria bacterium
AATCGAAGCGGATGGTCGAGCCGTCGGGACGGTGGATGTCCTTGGCGGTGCGCACGATGACGGCCTTGTGGACGTCACCCTTCTTCACGCGGCCGCGCGGCGCCGCTTCCTTGACGGAGACGACGATGATGTCGCCGACTCCGGCGAAGCGCCGCTTGGAACCGCCCAGCACCTTGATGCACTGGACGCGCTTGGCGCCGCTATTGTCGGCGACCTCAAGGTTGGACTGCATCTGGATCATCGATCCAATTCCTTCTCTTCACTTCAACCGGGACGCGAACGCCCGGCGATCAGTTAAAACGCTTTACGCTTCGGCCGTCTCGGCCTCGGGCGCTTCGTCCTTGGCCTTCTTGGCCTTGGCCGGCTTCTTGCCCTCGCCCGCCGTTTCCGGCGTGGCGTGGGTGTCGACCCGGCCGAGCACGGTCCAGGTCTTCAGCTTGGAGATCGGCGCGGTCTCTTCGATCCGGACGGTCTCGCCTTCCCTGAACTCGTTGCCCTCGTCGTGGGCGTGGTACTTCTTCGACCGCCTGATGATCTTGCCGTAGAGCGGGTGCTTCACCCGCCGTTCGACCTTTACGACCACGGTCTTGTCGGTCTTGTCGGACACCACGGTGCCGGTCATGACGCGCTTGGGCATCGATAAACTCCTTAAGCCTTCGTGGCGGCGCGCGAGCGCTCGCCCTGAAGCGTCTTGATCCGGGCGATGCCGCGACGGACCTCGCGAACCCGTGACGGCTTCTCGATCTGGTTGGTCGCGGCCTGGAAGCGAAGGTTGAAAGCCTCGCGCTTCAGCTCGCTAAGCTGCTCGACGAGCTGGTCGTCGGTCTTGGTCTTGAGATCGTCAATCTGCGGCATCTTACGCGTCCTCGAGGAGCGATTCGCCCAGTCGGGCGATCACTTTGGTCTTGATCGGCAGCTTCTCCGCCGCGCGCTCGAAAGCGACCTTGGCGATGTGGCCGGGAACGCCGTCGAGCTCGAACAGGACCCGGCCGGGCTTCACCCGGGCGACCCAGAATTCGGGCGAGCCCTTGCCCGAGCCCATGCGGACCTCGGCGGGCTTCGACGAGACCGGCACGTCCGGGAAGATCCGGATCCACAAGCGCCCCTGGCGCTTGATGTGACGCGTGATCGCGCGGCGGGCCGCCTCGATCTGGCGCGCGGTGATCCGCTCCGGCTCCAGCGCCTTCAGGCCGTAGGCGCCGAAGTTCAGCTGCGTGCCGCCCTTGGCGTCGCCGTGAATTCGGCCCTTGTGGGCCTTGCGGAACTTGGTGCGCTTCGGTTGCAGCATGGTCTTTTCCTGGTTCCTGGCTTCAGCGGGCCGGGCGGACGCCGGAGGTTTGAGCCTCCATCATCAGCCGGTCCTGGCTCATCGGATCGTGGCCGAGAATCTCGCCCTTGAAGATCCACACCTTCACGCCGCAGGTGCCGTAAGTGGTCTGCGCGGTGGCTTCGGCATAATCGATATGGGCGCGCAGCGTGTGCAGCGGCACCCGACCCTCGCGATAGCCCTCGGTCCGGGCGATCTCGGCGCCGCCCAGGCGGCCGCCGCAGACGACTCGGATGCCCTCGGCGCCGAGGCGCATCGAGGACTGCACCGCGCGCTTCATCGCGCGGCGGAAGGCGATACGGCGCTCGAGCTGGTCGGCGATGCCCTGCGCCACGAGCCGGGCGTCGATCTCCGGCTTGCGGATCTCGACGATGTTCAAGGACACGTCCGACGAGGTCATCGCGCCGAGCTGCTTGCGCAGCTTCTCGATGTCCGAGCCCTTCTTGCCGATGATCACGCCGGGGCGCGCGGCATAGATGCTGACTCGGCAGAGCTTCGCCGGACGCTCGATCACCACCTTGGAGATCGCCGCCTGCGGCAGCGACTTCATGATGAACTTGCGGATCTTCAGGTCCTCGAGGAGCAGGCGGCCGTAATCGGCGCCGTCCGCGTACCAGCGGCTGTCCCAGGTCCGGTTGATCTGCAGCCGGAGGCCGATCGGGGAGGTTTTCTGACCCATGTTTACGCTTCCTGCTGCTCGCGGACGACGATGCGCACGCGGCTGAACGGCTTGACGATGCGGCTGGCGCGGCCGCGGGCGCGCGGCGTGAACCGCTTCATCGAGATCGACTTGCCGACCGAGGCCTCGGCGACGACGAGCGCGTCGACATCGAGATTGTGGTTGTTCTCGGCATTGGCGATCGCGCTTGCGAGGACCTTGCGGACGTCGCGCGCCATCGCCTTGGGCGAGAAGCTGAGGATGTTCAGCGCCTCGCCGGCCTTCTTGCCGCGGATCAGGCTCGCGACGAGGTTCAGCTTCTGCGCCGATCCGCGGATCTGCGTGCCGACCGACAGCGCCTCGTTCTCGGCGACTCGGCGGGGGGACTTTGCCTTGCCCATTACCTCTTGCCCTTCTTGTCGGACGCATGGCCCGGGAAGTAGCGCGTGGGCGCGAACTCGCCGAGCTTCATGCCGACCATGTCCTCGTTGACCGACACCGGCACGAACTTGCGGCCGTTGTAGACGTTGAACGTGAGCCCGACGAACTGCGGGAGGATGGTGGAGCGGCGCGACCAGGTCTTGATCGGAGCGCGGCCACCGGCCTCCTGCGCCGTCTCTGCCTTCTTCAGCAGCGACAACTCGACGAACGGACCTTTCCAGACGGAGCGGGCCATTGTTACCTCTTCTTCTTCGCGTGACGCGAGCGGATGATCATCTTGTCCGTCGCCTTGTTCGAACGGGTGCGGGCGCCCTTGGTCGGCTTGCCCCAGGGAGTGACCGGGTGACGGCCGCCCGAGGTGCGGCCTTCGCCGCCGCCGTGCGGGTGGTCGACCGGGTTCTTGGCGACTCCGCGGGTCAGCGGGCGCTTGCCCATCCAGCGGGTGCGGCCGGCCTTGGCGAAATTCTGGTTCTGGTTGTCGGGGTTCGAGACCGCTCCGACCGTCCCCATGCAATCGCTGCGGATGTAACGCTGCTCGCCCGAATTGAGGCGGACGATCACCATCCCGCGGTCGCGGCCGACGACCTGGACGTAGGTGCCGGCGGCGCGGGCGATCTGGCCGCCCTTGCCCGGCTTCATCTCCACGTTGTGGACGATCGTTCCGACCGGCATCTGGCCGAGCTCCATCGCGTTGCCCGGCTTCACGTCGGTCTTCCTGCCCGCGACGACACTGTCGCCCTGGGCGAGACGCTGCGGCGCCAGGATGTAGGCGAGCTCGCCGTCCTCATACTTCACCAGCGCGATGAACGCGGTGCGGTTGGGATCATATTCGAGCCGCTCGACGGTGGCCGGCTGGTCCCACTTGCGACGCTTGAAGTCGACATAGCGGTACTTCTGCTTGTGGCCGCCGGCGATTCCGCGCGACGTCACATGGCCCTTGTTGTTGCGGCCGCCGGTCTTGCGCTTGCCTTCGACGAGCGCCTTGACCGGCTTGCCCTTCCAGAGCGCCGATTTGTCGACGAGGATCAGGCCGCGCTGCGACGAGGTCGTCGGATTATATTGCTTGAGTGCCATCGTGCCCTAGCCTCAGATACCGGTGGTGACGTCGATCGACTGGCCGTCGGCCAGAGTCACGACCGCCTTCTTGACGTCCGAGCGCGTGTAGGGGCGACCCTTCCAGCGCTTGGTCTTGCCCTTGGCGTTCATCGTGTTGACGCCGATCACGCTGACGTTGAACAGCGCCTCGACGGCCGCCTTGATCTGCGGCTTGGAGGCCGAGCCCGCGACTTTGAACACAACGGCGTTGTGCTCGGAAAGCAGGGTCGACTTCTCGGTGATGTGCGGGGCGAGGATGACGTCGTAATGATTGACGTCGACCTTCGCCGGGGCCGCCTTCTTCGCAGCCTTAGCCATTGAAGCGGCCCTCCAGCTTCTCGACCGCGGCGCGGGTCAGCACCAGGGTCTCGTGATTGAGAATGTCGTAGACGTTGGCGCCGACCGCCGGGAGCAGATCGATCTCGGAGAGGTTCGACGAGGCGTGGGCGAAGCCGACGTTGAGCGCGTCGCCGTCGATCACCAGCGCCGACTTGCCGAAGCCGAGCTTGCCGAGCTGCGCCTTCAGGGCCGCCGTCTTGGCTTCCTTGAGGTCGAGGCTCTCGAGAACGATCAGATTGCCGTCCTTGGCCTTGGCCGAAAGCGCCATCCTGAGGCCCAGAGCGCGGACCTTCTTGTTCAGCGACGGATCGAAATCGCGGACCCGGGGGCCGTGCGCCTTGCCGCCGCCGACGAAGATCGGGGCGCGGCGATCGCCGTGACGGGCGGTGCCGCCGCCCTTCTGACGGCCGTATTTCTTGCCGGTGCGGGCGACATCCGAGCGCTCGCGGGCGCCGCGCGCGGTGGCGCGGCGCTTTTCGAGCTGCCAGGTGACGACGCGGTGAAGGATGTCGGCGCGCGGCTCGACGCCGAACACGGCCTCGTCGAGATCGATGTCGCTGCCGGCCTTGCCGCCGTCGAGGGTCTGAACCTTGACCTTCATGATTAGCCTTCCTTGCTCTCGTCGGCCGCGCCGGCGTCACCCTCGGGGGCGGCCTGATCGGCAGCGGGAGTCTCTTCGGCGGCAGCTGCATCGGCAGCGGCGGCGCCAGCTTCCTGCTCGGCGGCGATGGCGGCGACTTCCTCGTCGCTCGGCAACGCCGGAATCTCGTGGACCGCGGCCTCGTCGACCAGGCCCGCCATCGGCTGCTCCTCGAGGTCCGCCTTCTTCAGCAGCTCCTTGAGGCCCGCGGGGTAGGGCGCGTCGGCGTGACGGGCGACCTTCACGGCGTCCTTGACGATCAGCCAGCCGCCCTTCGATCCGGGCACCGAGCCCTTGACGAAGATCAGGCCGCGCGGAATGTCGGTCAGGACGACTTCCAAATTCTGCTGGGTGCGGTTGCGGGCGCCCATGTGGCCGGCCATCTTCTTGTTCTTGAAGACGCGGCCCGGATCCTGGCGGTTTCCGGTTGAGCCGTGCGAACGGTGCGAGACGGAAACGCCGTGGGTGGCGCGAAGGCCGGCGAAGCCCCAGCGCTTCATCGCTCCGGCGAAGCCCTTGCCCTGGGTCACGCCCTGGATGTCGACCAATTGGCCGGGAACGAAATGGTTGGCCGAAATCTCCGAGCCGACGTCGAGGAGGGCATCCTCGGCGACCCGGAACTCGACGACCCGCGCCTTCGGCTCCACCTCGGCCTTGCCGAAATGGCCGCGCTGCGGCTTGCTGAGGTTCTTCGCCTTGGCCGTGCCGGCGCCCAGCTGGACGGCGGTATAGCCGTCGCGGCTTTCCTCGCGGCGGGCGACGACCTGAAGATTCTCGAGCGCCAGGACGGTGACGGGCACGTGGCGCCCGTCGTCCTGGAACAAGCGGGTCATCCCGACTTTCTTAGCGATCACGCCGGTGCGCATGACCAAACTCCTCATACAGAGGCCCCGCGGCACCATTGCCGGGGGCGTGTAGGGCACCCATCGAAGCATTTGCTTCGCTGGGACCCCGTTAGCCCAAAATCCATGCGTGCCCCGCCTGGGCTTGAGTTCCGCGAGAGCGGAACGGCGGGGACGCAGACCGGGAGCATGCTCCCGCGGTATCTCCCGTGTCCCCGTGCTCCTGCGAAAACAGGAGCCAAGAACTGGGTCCCTGCTTTCGCAGGGACGCTGGCGCCTTAGGCCAGCTTGATCTCGACGTCGACGCCGGCGGCGAGATCGAGCTTCATCAGCGCATCGACCGTCTGCGGCGTGGGCTGCACGATATCGAGCAGCCTCTTGTAGGTGCGAACCTCGAACTGCTCGCGCGACTTCTTGTCGACGTGAGGGCTCCGGTTCACGGTGAACTTCTCGATCCGCGTCGGCAGCGGAATGGGACCGCGAATGAGCGCGCCTGTGCGGCGTGCCGTGTCTGCAATGTCGCCCGTGGCCTGATCGAGCACACGATGATCGAACGCCTTCAGGCGAATGCGGATATTCTGCGTTTCCATGTCCGTCTTACCGATGCGAAAGAGCCAGCCCCTTGCGGGGCAACACGGTTTCACCGGGGCTTGGGGCCCCGGATCGGCCAAAAACTGTCTAAAACCGAAGCCGCCCGAATCTCCAAAGAGCCGGGCGGCTGCGGCCCTATATTACTTCGTGATCGTTCCGACAACCCCTGCGCCGACGGTCCGGCCGCCTTCGCGGATCGCGAAGCGCAGGCCCATGTCCATGGCGATCGGGGCGATCAGCTTCACGCCGAGCGTGACGTTGTCGCCGGGCATGACCATCTCGGTGCCTTCCGGCAGGACCACTTCGCCCGTCACGTCGGTCGTGCGGAAGTAGAATTGCGGACGGTAGTTGGCGAAGAACGGCGTGTGACGGCCGCCCTCGTCCTTCGAGAGGACGTAAACCTCGGCCGAGAAATCGGTGTGCGGGGTGATCGAACCCGGCTTGGCCAGAACCTGGCCGCGCTCGACTTCCTCACGGCCGACGCCGCGGATCAGTGCGCCGATATTGTCGCCCGCCTGGCCCTGATCGAGCAGCTTGCGGAACATCTCGACGCCCGTGACCGTGGTCTTGCGTGTGTCCTTGATGCCGACGATCTCGACTTCCTCGCCGACCTTGACGATTCCGGTCTCGACGCGGCCGGTGACGACCGTGCCGCGGCCCGAGATCGAGAACACGTCCTCGATCGGCATCAGGAACGGCCGATCCAGCGGACGCTGCGGCATCGGGATCCACTCGTCGACGGCGGCCATCAGCTTCAGGATCGCCTGGCGGCCGGTCTCTTCGTTGGTGTCCTCGAGGGCGGCGAGCGCCGAGCCGGCGATGATCGGAATGTTGTCGCCGTCGAAGTCGCGCTTGGAAAGCTCCTCGCGGATCTCCAGCTCGACCAGCTCGAGCAGCTCGGGATCGTCGACCTGGTCGACCTTGTTGAGGAAGACGACCATGGTCGGAACGCCGACCTGCTTGGCGAGCAGGATGTGCTCCTTGGTCTGCGGCATCGGGCCGTCGGCGGCCGACACGACCAGGATCGCTCCGTCCATCTGGGCGGCGCCGGTGATCATGTTCTTCACATAATCGGCGTGGCCCGGGCAATCGACGTGCGCATAGTGGCGCGCTTCGGTCTCATACTCGACGTGAGCGGTCGAGATGGTGATTCCGCGCTCGCGCTCCTCGGGGGCCTTGTCGATATTGGCATAGTCGACATAGGTCGCGCCGCCGGTCTCGGCGAGCACCTTGGTGATCGCGGCCGTCAGAGACGTCTTGCCATGGTCGACGTGACCGATGGTGCCGATGTTCACGTGCGGCTTGTTGCGCTCGAACTTAGCTTTCGCCATTTTCTTCCTACCTTCTTATCAAACGAGATTTTCCGAGACGCTGCCGCCCGGTGCGGACGCGCCCATAACTGCAATTTCCGGCTTATGCCAGCTTTGCCTTGACCTCTTCGGCCACGTTGGCTGGCACTTCGTCGTAGTGGGAAAATTGCATCGTATATTGCGCTCTTCCCTGGGTGAACGAGCGAAGCTCGTTCACGTAGCCGAACATGTTCGCAAGCGGCACGATCGCCTCGACCACCTGCGCGTTGCCGCGGCTGTCCGTTCCCTGGATCTGGCCGCGCCGGCTGTTCAGGTCGCCGATCACGTCGCCCAGATAGTCCTCCGGGGTCACGATCTCAACCTTCATGATCGGCTCGAGCAAAGTGATGCCGGCCTTCTGCGCGCCTTCGCGCATCGCGCCGCGGGCGCAGATCTCGAACGCCAGAGCGGACGAATCGACGTCGTGGTACTTGCCGTCGACCAGCTCGACCGAGAAATCGATGATCGGGAAGCCGATCAGGGATCCCGTTTCGGCGGTCTCGCGCATGCCCTTCTCGACCGACGGAATATATTCCTTCGGCACGTTGCCGCCCTTGACCGAGTCGATGAAGACGAAGCCGGAGCCGCGCTCGCCCGGGTTCAGCTTGACCTTCACCTCGGCGAACTGGCCGGAGCCCCCCGACTGCTTCTTGTGGGTGTAGGTGAGCTCGACCGGCTTCTTGAGATATTCGCGATAGGCGACCTGCGGGGCGCCGACATTGGCCTCGACCTTGAACTCGCGCTTCATGCGGTCGACGAGGATCTCGAGGTGGAGCTCGCCCATCCCCTTGATGATCGTCTGGCCGCTCTCGACGTCCGAGGTCACTCGGAACGAAGGATCCTCGCGCGACAGGCGATTGAGCGCGATGCCCATCTTCTCCTGGTCGGCCTTGGTCTTCGGCTCGACGCTGAGCTCGATCACCGGATCCGGGAATTCCATCCGCTCGAGGATGATCGGCGCGTTCGATGCGCAGAGCGTGTCGCCCGTGGTCGTGTCCTTGAGGCCCGCCAGGGCGACGATGTCGCCGGCATAGGCCACCTGGATGTCCTCGCGGTCGTTGGCGTGCATCAGCAGCATGCGGCCGACCTTTTCCTTCTTGTCCTTGACCGAGTTCATGACCTGCGACGCGGTCTCGAGCTTGCCCGAATAGATCCGGGCGAAGGTCAGCGTGCCGACGAAGGGATCGTTCATGATCTTGAACGCCAGCGCGGCGAACGGCGCATTGTCGTCGGCCGGGCGCGAATCCTCGGTCTCGCCGTCGAGGCCGACGCCCTTGATGGCGGGCACGTCGAGCGGGCTCGGGAGATAGTCGACCACCGCGTCGAGCAAAGGCTGGACGCCCTTGTTCTTGAACGCGGAGCCGCACAGCACCGGAACGAACGAGAAATTGAGGGTGCCCTTGCGGATCAGGCCCTTGAGCGTCGCCACGTCGGGCTCGTCGCCGCCGAGATAGGCCTCCATCACGTCGTCGTCCTGCTCGACGGCCATCTCGATCAGCTCCATCCGGGCTGCCGCGGCGGCGTCGGCGAGGTCGGCCGGGATGTCCTGATATTCGAACTTCGCGCCGAGGCTCTCCTCGAGCCAGATGATGGCGCGGTTCTCGACCAGGTCGACGAGGCCCTTGAAGTCGCCCTCGAGGCCGATCGGTAGATAGAGGACGGCGGGGCGGGCGCCGAGCCGATCCTTGATCATGCCCACGCACATGTCGAAGTTCGCGCCGGTGCGGTCGAGCTTGTTGACGAAGCACATCCGCGGCACTTTGTATTTGTCGGCCTGGCGCCACACCGTCTCGGACTGCGGCTCGACGCCGGCGACTCCGTCGAAGCAGGCGACCGCGCCGTCGAGGACGCGAAGCGAGCGCTCGACCTCGATGGTGAAGTCGACGTGGCCCGGCGTGTCGATGATGTTGACGCGGTGGTCGTTCCAGAAACAGGTGGTGGCCGCGGACGTGATCGTGATCCCGCGCTCCTGCTCCTGCTCCATCCAGTCCATCGTCGCCGTGCCCTCATGGACCTCGCCGATCTTGTAGGACTTGCCGGTATAATAGAGGATTCGCTCGGTCGTCGTCGTCTTGCCGGCATCGATGTGGGCCATGATGCCGATGTTGCGATATTTGTCGAGCGGATGGCTGCGGGCCATGACTTGTCTCCAGGGCCGAGCGTCCGGCCCGGCTTTAAATTGTTACCAGCGGTAGTGCGAGAAGGCGCGGTTGGCCTCGGCCATCCGGTGCGTGTCCTCGCGCTTCTTCACCGCGTTGCCGCGGTTCGAGGCGGCGTCCATCAGCTCGCCCGAGAGGCGGCCGGCCATGGTCTTCTCCGAGCGCGCGCGGGCGGCGGAGATGAGCCAGCGGATGGCGAGGGCCTGGGCGCGCTCGGTGCGCACCTCGACCGGGACCTGGTAGGTCGCGCCGCCGACTCGGCGGCTGCGGACCTCGATGCCCGGCTTGACGTTGTTCAGAGCGTCGTGGAAGATCCCGAGCGGGTCCTTCTTGGCGCGCTGCTCGATCGTCTCGAACGCGCCGTAGACGATTCCTTCGGCGGTGGATTTCTTGCCGTCGAGCATGATGTTGTTCATGAACTTCGACAGGACGAGATCACCGAACTTCGGATCGGGGAGAATCTCGCGCTTCTCTGGGCGGCGGCGACGGGACATTGAACGTTCCTTTCTCTTCAGCCTGGTCCGGGACCTGCGGAACCCATCAAAATGCCATTTTGATGGGAGCCCTGCCCGGGGCTTACTCGCTTGCTTATTTGGGGCGCTTGGCGCCGTATTTCGAACGGCTCTGGCGGCGGTCCTTCACACCCTGGGTGTCGAGCACGCCGCGAAGCACGTGATAGCGAACGCCCGGAAGGTCGCGCACACGGCCGCCGCGGATCAGCACGACGCTGTGCTCCTGGAGGTTGTGGCCCTCGCCGGGAATGTAGCTGATCACCTCGCGCTGGTTGGTCAGGCGGACCTTGGCCACCTTGCGCAGAGCCGAGTTCGGCTTCTTCGGGGTCGTCGTATAGACTCGGGTGCAGACTCCGCGCTTTTGCGGGTTCTGCTCCATCGCAGGGACCTTGGACTTGGCCTTCTGCGGGTCGCGACCCTTGCGGATCAGCTGGTTGATCGTCGGCATTGGAACCCTTCACCTAAGTTACTCTACTGCAATGCAAAATGCGCAAGATTGCCGTGGCGGGCTTCTAACGGCCCCCCAGGCCCTTGCTTCCACATGCAGCAGTGTTCAGCTCAATAAACGCCCTGTCAGGCAGCGTCTGGCTTGTCAGCCACCACCAGCCTCGGGGCGCGGCGGCCTATAACCGCGAGGGGGATATGGGTCAACAGGGCGCGTTTGTGAATACCCCGAGGGCCAGGTTCGCCGACTCTTGCTCGCATCGACGTGCCCATCCCGCGCCTTAAATCGGGGAATCGGCGCACTGATCCCCGGCGATTGTTTGAAAGTCATCCCCAGGTGATTGAACTATCGCGTCCGCACAATTCTAGTTACATTCGTTACGTCAAAGCAACAAACGGAGAGGGCCATGGCCAATTGCAGCATGGCTATCCTGGCGGTCGGCGGCGTTGATCAGAGTGTTTCGCCCCATGAGTGCCGGATGATCGTCACGGTTTTCGGAACACTTTCCTTCGATGAAGTCTCCCCGTGTGGCGAAGTCGGGGTAACGGTCAGTTGCCCTTGCAACGGGGCGAACTGCCACAGCACCTGCACCGTAAACAAGAACGGCGTGCTGACCGGCAGCAATGTCGTTTCGGGTTATCTGATCAATCACGAATGGCAGATTTCCATGGAAATGGGCTGTTGCTGCAATGAGACCGTGGACGTCGTCGCGTCCTGCCCGTCATGCGGGTGCCAAGACCAGCGTTCGCTTCCGATTCAATGCAACGACCCTTGCTGCCCGCAGGTCGCGTGGAGCGTCAGCTATGGCCCGTGCGACCCGAACTTCATGGTGCCGACGACCTTCACGATCAACCTGGCGGCCGGTGCCTTTTCGGATTGCGTCGTGGTCGGGAGGATCGTCTACGGCAACGGCGCGCAAAGTGTGCCCCACACGTTCGTTGGGACGAGCTCCTTCACATTCCCGGCGCACAATTACACGCCGGGAACGCATATCGCCCACTTCGTGATCGACGAACCCAGGTGCATGTTCGTCAGCCTGCCTATCACCGCGCCGTGCAACAAGCAGAATTGCTGCCCCGCAATCACGACCAGCGCTGAATATGGGGACTGCGACAGCGACGGCAGGGCCACTGTCATCCTGACCACGACGGTCAGCCTTGCGGCGGTCTGTCAGCCCGTTCGGGTACGGATGGATTTCAACGACAGCGGTCCGCTCGGCGGCTTCCAGACCTTCGCCGCGCCCGGCGGGGCCTTCATCGAACACCGGACCTACGCCGCCGGCCAGCACACCGTCTATGTCCTCGTCGACAGCCCCCAGGGTTGCGTGGCGACGCCCTTCAATTTTGAGGTGATCTGCCCCGACCCTGACTGCTGCCCGATCCTCGAGCCGAGCGTGACCCTTGGCGCGTGCGACAGTGACGGCCTGGTGCCCGCGACGCTCAAGGTCGATTATGTCGTTCCCGACGGATGCGCGCCCGCCGATGTGGTGGTGATCTATGGCAATGGCGGCCAGGGCGCGGTGCACACGCTGAGCGGGAACGGCACCTTCACCGAACCGCCGCACCTCTATGCGCCCGGCAATCATACCGCCGAAGTCAAGGTGATCACGCCGCCGGGGTGCGAGTCCGAGGAGCTCGCAATTCACGCGCAATGCCCGCCCCCGCCCTGCTGCCCGAAGATCAGCACCGCGGTGAGCTATGGCCCGTGCGACGCCTCCGGGATCGCGGACGTCACGATCACCACCACCGTCACGCCCGCCGCCGATCCGAACTGCCCGGTCCCCGAGGTCCAATATGATTTCGGCGGCGGCCATCTGGGGCAGCTCCACACCGGCGCCGGAACCTTCCAGGAGACGTTGCCCTACGCCGGCGGCCCGCATGTCGCGATGCTCAACATCCTCTCGCCACCCGGGTGCGGAAAGATGCCCGTCAACATCAAGGTGAAATGCCCCGATTGCTGTCCCGACGTGACGATCACGCCGTGCATCCGGGACTGCGTGGACGGGCCCGAGCGCACGGTCGAATTCGAGATCAGCGTCACGCCCAAGCCCGCGCCCTGCCCGGCCAAGCCGATCACCTTCCGGATGGATTTCGGCGACGGCAACACGGGCCAGCAGGTCACCATCCCCATGGGCGGAGGATCCTACAGCTACAAGGAATCCAACACCTACACCGGCCAGCACGCGAAGCAGGGCACCACCGCCACGCTCAACGTCCTGGCGCCGTCCGAATGCGCGGGCAGCTATGGCGAGGCGGAAATTCCGTCCTGCTGCAAGAAGACGCGGGCGCGCTGGTGCAAGAACCTCTTCACCGCCATGTCATGGACGCTGACGATGGCGGTGCTGTTCCTGCTCTTCTACCTCGGCAGCAGCACGCCGCCGGGATGCACAGTCGCCTGCCTGCCCTTCATCATACCGGTGTTCGTCCAATACTCCTTCTACGTCTTCGGGATCGCCGGGCTGGCGATGTTAAGCCTCTACCTCATCTTTTGCACCAAATGCGCGTGCGGCTGGCTCTTGCGGCTCGGATGGCGCGTGCTGTCCGGTGCGGGGCTGCTCTATGCCATCTGGGCCAAATGCGCTTATCAGTGGGTGAGCGTGCTGATCGGTGCACTGCTCGTCATTCTCGCCTATCTCCTGCTCAGGGCATGGAAGAAGAAATGCTGCGTGTCGGACTGCCGCTTCAGGGGCGAGATCGTGCTCTGGATCGACGTGACCGTGCTGGTCTTCGTCGGCCTGTTGCTCGGCATCAACATCAACTCGAGTGGCATCGGCGCGACCTCGGGTTGTCTGTTCTCCCTGTTCAGTTTCGTGATCTTCGGCATCACGATCGATATCAGCCTTTACACGGTCGTGCTCGCGGTGATGGCGGTATATACGGCGAACTTCTTCAAGGACTGCCTGAAGCTATGAGGCCGGGCTTCGACAGGGTCGGAACCTGTCCGATCTGCTTCGGCCTGTGCGCCACTTGGTTCGTGCTCGGCCTGCTCGTCTATGGGCTGGGTACGACAATCCCCCTGTTCCCGCTCGCCATGGCGGGACTGGCGGGGACAGTCATGTTCGGCGTCCTCGTCCTTGTTCACGGCGTCTTCTATCTGATCCGACGAAAGCCGACCCCGGGGCCTCCCGGACCGCGGCTGAGCGCTGGGGGCGTGCAGCCTGCCCCGCCCGCCCGTCGGCGCTGCTGCGGGCAATAGGGGTCCATCTGCGCGAGGGGAGGATTGCTAATCGAGCGGGGCTTCGGTTCTGCTTTCGAGGCAAACGGGCCTGGGGCCGGGATCGGCGGGGATGGCGGCGGCGCTTGCGGTCGTCCGCCATTCGCTTTCCCCTCCGGCCGCAAAGTTGGGACGTGGGCGCGCCGGGGCAAGGGCGGGACGGCCCGCTTGAGGCTGCCCCGCCCCTCGTTCAACCGGCCCGCGCCTTCCCCGCCTCCTGGATGAAGCGCCACACGTCCGTCGAGAAAGGCGGCTTCTGCTCGCCCTTCCATTCGTCCATGCGGTCGTAGAGCTTGGTCGCTCCGGCCATCATCTCCGGCGTGGCCACCGACGTGAACGGGGCGAGCAACGCCTGCCATTCGCCGAGCAGCGCCTGCGCCTCGTCGCTCGCCGGATCGAGTGGAAGCGCCGCCTCGATTCGCGCCGAAAGCTCGGCCCATTGGCGGCTATAGGCTTCCTGGTCGAAGTCGCCGGGCACGGCGCTCATCCGCTCGGACCAGCGCGCTTTCTCCTCGGGCGTGAAGTAGCGGTCGGTGACCGCCTTCCAGTTTTCGGGCTCCATGATCGATTCTCCTTGGCGTATCAGCGAGCAGAAGGTCGCGACATCGACGGGCTCGCCGCGGCCGATGCGTGACTTGACGGAAACGAGCAGCGCCCTGGCCTCGGCGATCTCCGCGCGGCGCGCCTCGAGCGCTTCGAGCTGGGCGTCGATGAGGCGGGCGAGGTCCAGCGGGCCGCGCGCGGTCAGGCGCTCGATCTGGGCCAGCGTCAGCCCGGCCCGCTTCAGGGCGACGATCTGGTTGATCCGCTCCAGCGAAGCGGCGCCGTAGAGCCGCTGGCCGCTGTTGGTGCGGAGCGGCGCGACCAGCCCCCGCGCCTCGTAGAAGCGCAATGCGCGCGAGGTCAGCCCGGTCAGCCGCACCACCTGCCTGATGTCGATCGCATCGTCCATGACGCGCGTCGTAGCACTTGACGTTGCGTCAACTTCAAGCGGGAAATTGGCGAGCCTGACAAGCGCGATCATGTTCGAGCGTGCCGCCGGCATTGTCCGCCGCCGCCCGCAATGTCATGCTCCGCCAATGATGCCCAAGACCGGTTTCGAACCCCTGATGCGGTTGGTGTGCGAGCAGTGGTGCCTCGGCCAGTCCATCGATAGCGGCGGCAACGCATCGGACGTGAGGCGCTTCATTCCCAAGAGCGGCCAGGTCACCGCCGATCAGTTCGTGGAATGGGTCTTCCGCGCATCGGGAAACGACGCCCGGGAGGATTCGGCGATGTGGCAGCGGGCCAAAGCGGAGATTCGGGCGGCCTTCGTTCGCTGCATGGGCGGCGAGACCGTCGATGCCGGCGCCCTTCGCTGGCCCGGCGGCCCCGATCGTCGCTTTCTGCCGCTTCCCGACCCGGAGGCTTTCGCGCGCAAGCTGACGCAGGACGAGCTGAAAGCCCATGGAGAGCGATATGGCGAAGGGTCTCGTGAACGGATCCTCGTCCGGCGCGAGCTCGACCGACGCAGGAGGCGGCTACCGTGGGCCGGTCTGGTCGGGATCGTTGCGCCTTTGGTTTTGGTCTCCGCCTATCTGGTCTTCGTGCGCGGTCCGTTGCCGGGGCCAGCCGGGCTGCCCGACCAACCGACCCTTTGCCAACTCGCGGAGCACCGCTCGGACTATGCCGGCCGAACGCTCATGATCGAAGGCTATTTTCTGGCCAGCCAGCATGGCAGCAGCGTCGGTGATCCGCGCTGCGGCTACGGCATAGGGGTGACATGGCGCGGGGGCCGGACCCCCGGCCTGCGCCGGCTCGGGGATCTGGGCGAGCGGTTTCGGAGCGAGGGCATGATGATCCTGGTCCGCGTCACGGGCGAAGCGAAGCAGGACCGATCCGCCAGCCTGGGCGGAGAGCAACCCTGGCTTCTCGACCTTTCCGATGCCCCGATATTGCGCGCGCAACCGATCGCCGAGGCCGACGAGGAGCGCTATTTGTCCTGGCTTGAGGGACCGAGCCCATCACCGTTCCAACCAAGCCGGTAAGCGGCCCATTTGGGCCTCTCAATCGAGGGCGGCCGGCTCAAGACGGTGACGCACCAGCCGCTCGTAATAGGGTCGGCAGCGGTCGGCGAGCCGCGCCGCCTCGCTCTCCAGCACCGGCAAGGGCTCGGGCGGGCCGAAGCCGGTCGAAGCCTCGACCGCCTGGTACCAGTGCGGCGCCCACACGCCGTCGCTGGCGCGGCGGCCGGCGGGCCAGCGGAGCATTGCCGAGTCCCATGGGATGCCGAGCGCGGCGCAGAGGGCGGTGAGCGTGCCTTGCGGGTCGGCCAGCACGTCGTTGGCGTCCACCACCGGCGGCGGCTTCCCCAGCCGGTCCGCCTCGCGCTCGAAGAACTCCGCCTGGCGGGCGAGGCCGAAATCCTCGAACCGCGCCGCCTCGCGCTTGCGCAGGTAGGAGGCGATCATCAGCTCCGGCGCGCGGATGAGGAAGGCGTGGGTGAAGCCGGCCGCGAAATCCTCATAACCCACGGGACCGACCATGTGGTGCCACATATGCTTCTGGTACCAGACCCGGCGGCCGTCCGGCACGGGCCCCGCTAAGGAGCGCGCGACGCTCGCCCAGTCGCAGTCCATCGCGGCGATCACCTCGGCCGCCATCGGATGCGGCGCGCCGCTGGCCTTGAGGAAGGCGCCGTAATAGGGCTCGTCGGAGACGAACGTGTCGGCGCGGTTGCCGAAGCTTCGCATCATCGCCGTCGAAAGGTTGCGCGGCCCGGACCACATGGCGATGCGCACGGTCATGACCGGCACGGCCAGGATAGATGGGGACAGTTACTAGTAACTGTCCCCATCTATCCCCCCCGCCACCTCCGCCTCGATGAGAGCGCGGTAGAGGCGCTGGAGCCGCTCGACCATCGGCCCGCGCCCGCCCGAGATGTGCCGCCCGTCGATCGTCCGCACCGGCACGACCCCGGCGAAGGTGCCGGTGACGAACGCCTCCTCGGCGCCATAGGCGTCCGTCAGGGAGAAGTTTTTTTCGAACACCGGAATCCCGTTGTCTCGGCAAAGGCGGATGACGTTGGCCCGGGTGATCCCGCCGAGGCAATAATCGCCGGTCGAGGTCCACACCTCGCCTTTGCGCACGATGAAGAAATGGGTCGAGTTGCAGGTCGCGACGAAGCCGTGCGGATCGAGCATCAGCGCCTCGTCCGCGCCCGCCTCGATCGCCTGGATGCAGGCGGTGATGCAGTTGAGCTTGGAATGCGAATTGAGCTTGGGATCCTGAACGTCGGGAAAGCCGCGGCGGACGTGGACGGTGAACAGGGTGATCCCGCGCTCCGCCGTCTCCGGAGCGGCTTCCTTATATTCGGCGACGACGACGATCGTCGCGCCCGAGACGACCACGCGCGGGTCTTGGTACGGCGTCGAGCGAAGCCCGCGGGTGACCATCAGCCGGATATGGACTCCATCGCCGTCCATCCCGTTGGCGGCCAGCGTCTCGAAGAGCCGCTTCGTCAGCGCCTCGCGGCTGAGCCCGATGTCCAGCGCGATCGCCTTGGCGCCCTCGTAGAGCCGGTCGAGATGCGCATCGAGGAAGGCGATCCGCCCCTTGTGGACCCGAAGCCCCTCCCACACCCCGTCGCCGAGCACGAAGCCCGAATCGAACACCGAGACCATCGCTTCGGCCCGCGGCTTCAGCACGCCGTTGACGCTGATCAGGATCTGCGCGTTGCGCGGATCGGAGGCGCTGTCGTGGATCGGCTGGGCCATGAACGGAGGGTGCAGCGCGCCCTCGCGCTTGGCAAGGCCTCAGGCCTCCGCGTCGCCGGCCACCTCGATGAAGCGCCGCGCCGCCGCGCGCTCGTCCGCCGACTTGAACGCCACGTCCACGTCGGGCGCGACATCGATCATGTGCATCAGCGCCCACAGGGCGAAGCGGCGGGCGGGGTCGCGGGCGAGGCCGAGGTCGACGCCCATCCGCTCGATCCCCGCCTCGAACGCGGCAGGCGGCACCTTTTCGAGGTCCGCCGTGCCGAAATATTGGCGCAGCTGGTCGTCGAGGTTCACGCGAACGGCTTCTCGTTGCCCGCGCCCTGCTGGGGCCGGATGTAGAGCCGCTTGATGTGCGGCCAGTGGGTCTCGACCTCGGCCTCGATCGCGGCGACGATCCGCTCGACGTCGCCGGCGCTGATCGAATCGTCGAAGTCTGCGCTCATCGCCACCGTCACCTGGTCGGGCGCGCTGTGGACGGTGAGGATGTGGCCGACGCCGACCACGCCCGGCTGGCGCTCGGCCGAGGCGCGGATCGAGCGGATCAGCTCGGGATCGGCCGCCTCGCCGATCAGCAGGGCCTTGGATTCGACCGCCAGGACGAACGCCGTGAGGCCGAGGATGAGGCCGATGACGACCGAAGCGGCGCCGTCCCAGAAAGGATCGCCGCTCGCCTGGGCAAGCGCCACGCCCGCAGCGGCGACGAGGATTCCGGCCATCGCCGCGCCGTTCTCCAAGAGGACGATGAAGGCCGGCGGGTCCTTCGATTGCCGCACCGCCTGGATCCAGCCGAGCGGCCCCTTGGCGGCCCGGAATTCCTTGAACGCCGCCAGAGTCGATCCGCCTTCGAGCAGGAAGGCGACGAGCAAAACGCCATAGGCCACCAGCGGCGACACCGCATGCTCCGGCTCGAGGATGTGGATCACGCCCTCATAGATCGAAACGCCCGCGCCGAGCGCGAACACCAGGACGGCGACGACGAAGCTCCAGAAATAGAGCTCGCGCCCGTAGCCGAAGGGATGGTTCTCGTCCGGCGCCTTGCGCGACTGCCGCCGCCCCCAGATCAGCAGGATCTGGTTCAGCGAATCGACCACCGAGTGGATCCCCTCGGTGAGCATCGCCGACGAGCCGGTCAGGCCCGCCGCGACGAACTTCGACACCGCGATGCCGAGGTTCGCGGCGAAGGCGATCAGCAGGGTGCGGTTGTTATGGGCCTCGGCGCTCATGCGGGGGATTAGCTGGTTGCGGGGGGTTTTGTTCCGAGAGCGGTCGTGCCGTGCATCTAAGCCCAGTCAGGTGATTGGATATCGTGTCCCCGGAATCGTCGCCGGAATCGTCGAGAGCTCGATCACGGGCGCGTTAGTGCATTTAGTAAACTGTCACCGTAATTTAACCGTAATTAGGAAAATTAATTCAGCGCCTGTCATCTGCAGCGGAGAAATGCCTGATTTGCCGGCATCTGATAGGTGTAGCGCTCTACCTCGCTGGAAGGCATGGAAGTCCCGTTTGATCTCGGTCCAAACTGCCATTGACCGGCCGGGTCGTACCGTATCTCGAAGATACCCCGATCGAGGAAATAGCTGAAAGCGAAAGCGTCACCCAAGGTGCTGACATAGCGGCCTTGCCGGGGATCCCCGTGCTCTACCATCGAAATCTCATAAAAACGGTGTCCTCCGGCCATGAGGCCCTCGACATTGTGGGGAGTGCGACACAGGCGCGGAACTGCGATATGGAATCCCAATTCCTCGTTCTTGAAGCAATACACGATAGACGTCGAACAATCTTCCAACGGTCGCACTTGAGACGCGATCGTAATGGTCAGGTCGGTCAAGTTTATCTCAATGCTCCCGCGTTCATTTACGAATACCGCAACTGACGCATCGCCCAGATGAGGCACTTTAGCAACCGTCGACGCACAATTGCAGGCAAAGAATATAAATGGCGCGATAATGGCTCTGAAACCCATGTTTAACATCCGTTATAAAAAACGCTGCATACAAAAGGAAGCTGAAGACTACGAGCAATTGCTTGGCCGATTCGGCTTGTTCCTCTCTCACGAATATCGTAGCCCGTACTGCCCCAGTCGATTTGTTCGTGTTGAATACTGATTGAACAATTGACGCCCCATGGAGGTGTTGTGCGAAACCTCGTGCAAAGCCAACGTGGTTACTCCGGCCGCCGCAGAATGCAGGTTGCTACTCATACCCGACTGGCCGGCCTGCATGACTCTGCTGACGGTTATTGAGATATTGCCCATCGATGACGTCTTTCCGCCCTCGCCGCTGGGGCCAGGTCCAGGCTGGCCGGGCGCGGGATCCGAGATCACGGCCCAGCTTGTTCGTGCCCATTCCCTCTGTATATTTGCCCCACTAACAGTCCCTTGGGCATTGCCTTCTGCATCTCGGACGGGGATAGCCTCATTTGGGTCCAGTCCCTGAATTTTGTGGTCGATAACCCTGACCGAATCCTGAAGCATCTGAGTCGCCTCATTTCCGCTTTCACCAGCGCGATTGCGAACGATGCACTCTCCATCGATGCGATCACGGCATAGGCCAGTCGGATCGAGGCCGTTCACCGGATCATTGCCCACATAGCCGTACAGGTTCATCTGATCCTGATACCCCACCGGATCGACCTGCAGGAACCGCCCCAGCGTCGGCGAGTAGATGCGGGCCTTGTAATAATACATGCCAAGCTCGCCCATCCACGCCTGGCCGGTATATTGGAACCGGCCCTGGTTGTTCGCGCCGGGGATGCCCCATTCGTCATAGGCGTTGATCGCGAGCGGGTTGCCGCTCGCGTCGGTGACCGTGACGATCGTGCCCTGGTGGTCGCGGCGCAGGTAGCGCGCGTTGGACTGGGCGACGCTGCTCCCGCCGTACAGACCAGCGGATCGTCGGCGCCGCCGTCCGCGCGGTGCACGTAGCGGGCGAGCTGGTTGCCCGAAGCGTCATATTCGCCGACCAGGGCGTCGCCGTCGTAGAGATAGCGGATCGTCTCGAAGCCCGGGGCCGAGTTCGTCCACAGGCGGCCCAGCGGATCGTAGCGCAAGGTCGCGCCGGTCGAGGTGGTGACGAGGCGGTTCTCGACGTCGTAGGTGAAAGTCCGGGTCCCGTCTGAGGTCAGATTGCCGTTGCCGTCATAGGTGAAGCTCGCGCCGCCGGCGGCGGTGTACTGGTTGAGCCCGTTGACGCTGTAAGTGCGGTTGACGTTGTAGGTGCCGCCCCAGGAAAAGGCATTAGCCTGTCCCGGGCTCGATCCGGGGGTCGATGCGGAAAAGAACTCAAAACCGCAGCGTCTGCGCGGATGCAATTAGTGCACTGTCACCGTAATTCCCCGGCCTATGGAGCCGCAACCTCGGTAAATTGCCCGGCTCTCATGTCGGGGCACAGCGTGGACCTATAAAAGCACGCGGAGGAATATCGCGCGGTTATCACGACAGGCCGATCGCCTCGATAGCCTCTGAATCTGTTCTCGCGGGTATAGACTATGAACGGACTGCTGTCCGCGTACTCGCGATCGCACGCTTCGAAGCAAACCAGATAGGACGCTGCGAATCCGTTATCGTAAGGCCATATCCTCACGGTAACCGTCCGCCCATCCCAGTCCCGGGGGTGCGCCATCAGATGCAGCACCTCGTCCTCGGAAAGATAATTTCCACTCGTTTGGGCCGCGGTTGTGGCGCATCCCGGCGACAGGAATGCCAGGGCCAATGCTGTCAGGTTGAACATGATGCGTCTCATAAATCACCAAGGAGCGAAGGTATCACGAATCCACTGGGGGGCCGAGGCGTAAGGGGGCGTGCTGCCTGCGACATTCGTCATTGTGAATCTCGAGCCATTCCAGCCGATCGCATTACTATTGCCTCCTTGCGCATAAATGCTCGGAACTCGCTGCAACAGCACGTTCCCCGGATCGCCCACGCCCGGATATTCGCGGCCGGCGCCCGCGCCATGTTCGTGGCCGATGGCCAACAGGCCTCTCGGTGCAACTGCCCGGCCCGAATCATCCGTTTGCGAAGACTGGTCCGCCCTCCCGATCGCGACGCCACCACTCGAAGTCGTGGCGGTAAAGACCTGTTCCACTGTCCCGCTCATAGCATTCGTGAGGCCGGTGCCAATTGCCCCACTGGGGGCATTCACCCTCATGTCAGCGACAACCGCAGGGTCCAGCCGACCCAATGAATTGAGCTGGGTTCTGAGAGTAGCGATACGGGCGTTATCAGAACCAGCTCGCAACCTGCTTCCCTCAGCGGGCTGATCGGCCGCTCGTATGTCGCGTCGGATAGCCCCCATCAAAGATCTTATTGTCTGTCGCGCTCTGCGGATTTCATCATCCGTCGCCATCCCGGTCGGATCGACTCCGTTCACCGGATCATTGCCCACATAGGCGTAGAGATTGATCTGATCGTCATACCCGATCGGATCGACCTGCAAAAACCGTCCCAGCGTCGGCGAGTAGATGCGGGCCTTGTAATAATACATGCCGAGCTCGCCCATCCACGCCTGGCCGGTATATTGGAATCTCCCCTGGTTGTTCGCGCCGGGGATGCCCCATTCGTCGTAGGCGTTGATCGCCAGCGGGTTGCCGCTCGCGTCGGTGACCGTGACGATCGTGCCCTGGTGGTCGCGGCGCAGGTAGCGGGCGTTGGACTGGGCGACGCTGCTGCCGCCATACCAGACCAGCGGATCGTCGGCCCCTGAATCGGCGCCGTGGACGTAGCGGGCGAGCTGGTTGCCGGAGCCGTCATATTCGCCGACCAAAGCGTCGCCGTCGTAGAGATAGCGGATCGTCTCGAAGCCCGGGGCCGAGCTCGTCCACAGGCGGCCCAGCGGATCGTAGCGCAAGGTCGCGCCGGTCGAGGTGGTGACGAGGCGGTTCTCGACGTCGTAGGTGAAAGTCCGGGTCCCGTCCGAGGTCAGATTGCCGTTGCCGTCATAGGTGAAGCTCGCGCCGCCGGCGGCGGTGTACTGGTTGAGCCCGTTGACGCTGTAAGTGCGGTTGACGTTGTAGGCGCCGCCCCAGGCATAGGCATTGTTGTTGCGGTAGCGAGACGTGATCTGGCTCGCCGCATTGTAGCCGAAGCTGTAGCCGACGCTCCCCGCGCCGCCCATATTGTGGCCGACATAGTTCAGCCGGTCGAGCGCGTCGTAACCATAGCCCGAATTGCCCGCGAGGGCGCCGGCATAGGATTGCTCGGTCACCGGACCGCGATCGCTGTAGGAGAAGCCCGAGAGCCAGCCCGTCCCCTGGTCCCGCACGATGTTCAGCCTGGAACGCGCGTCGTAGTCGTAGGTGAAAAAGACCCCATCGGGATGGGTGATCCTGCCCCGCCGGCTGGCGGCATCGTAAGCGTAGGTTAGCGACCGCGAGGTGCCGCCCATGTTGGTTGTCGTCGAGGCGAGCCGGCCGAAGCCGTCATAGGCGTTGGTGACGCCCTCGCCCGCCGTGCTGTCGAACCGGGCGTAGGTCTGCGCGTTGCGCAGATCGTAGCCGTAATAGACGTCGCGAGTGAAGCTCGGGTCGAGCCCGGAGCGCTCCGGCACGAGCTTCAGGATCATCCGGTTGAGATTGTCGTACTGATAGCTGATGTATGAGCCGTCGCGCTTGCGCAGGCTCGTGCGGTTGCCGACCGCGTCGTAGCCATATTGTTCGTAATCGGACCAATTGACGCCGCCCGGGGACGTCGGGCTCGGCATCACCATATATTGCAGACGATCGAAGCCGTCGTAGAGGAATGTCGTGACGTTGGTGTTGGCGTCGTAGAGATGATCGCGCTGCCCGTTGGCGGTGTAGGTATAGGTGGCGTAATTCTGCTGCTGCGGCGTCAGATAGGCGCGGATCTCCTGGAGCAGCTGTCCGGCGGCATCGTAGCTGTTGACCGTGATCCGGTCCGGGCCCTGACTGCCGGCGGTGGTATGGGCGCAGGCGCCCGGCATCTGGCCGAAGGCGGCGGGATTCATCCGAACCGCGGTGCAGGTCAGCCGGCCCCGGTCGTCATAAGCCTTGTCGGTGACCGCGTAGGTGGTCCCGCCCGACGACACCGCCGCGCGGATCGGGTTTCGGTGGCTGTCATAGCTGACGTCGGTGCGGTTGAGCACGGTGAGGCTCGCGCTGTCGAAGGTTGGGATGGTGCCGATCTCGGAATAAAGCGGCTTGTCGTCCGCATCGCGATAGGTGATGCGCGTCGCCACCCTGACGCCGTTCGGCGCCGCTGCGCTGATCTCCCAGGTCTTGCGGCCCAGGACGTCGTAGCGGGCATAGGTGGCGTCCGCGGTTCCATCGAGTGGTCCGTCGGTCATCGTCAGCCGCCCGGCCGCGTCGTAGGCGTAGGCCGTGGTCAAGGTTAGCCCGGTCGCGGCATCGGTCTGGCGCATCGCGCTCGGAAGCGGGGCCGCGGCCGGAAGGTTGGGCGCGAGATAATCGTAAGCGGTGCGGATCGGGGCGTTGGCCGCACAGGTCGCGCCCGTGTCGCTGCAGACGCGAACCTCGCTTCTCCGGCCGAAGCCGTCGTAGATCGTCGACGTCCGGCGCCGGACGCCGGTGGCGTCGGCGGGGTCGATCCGCTCGGTCAGCTGGCCGCCGCTGTTATAGGCATAATCGGTCTGCCGGTTCAGCGCATCGCGTGACGATGTGGGGCGGAAGCAGGACACGTCGGGGGCGATGATCGTGTCGCAAGAGGGGAAAGACGCGGTCTCGGTGGCCGCGGCCTGGCCCGAGCCAGGCTTCGGCGTCGTCGTCCGTGAAACGACATTGCCGTGCTCGTCGTACAGGACGTTCGCGTAATTGCCCTCGGGCGAGGTGATCCGGACCGGGCGGTAGGCCTCATCGAACTGATAGGCCGTGGTCCGGCCGATCGAATCGGTCATGCCGGTCAGAACGACGCGCTGGTTGGAGATCGCGAAGGTGTAGACCTGGTTGAACCCGTTCGGGCCGGTGACGGCAAGGCGGGTATACCAATAGCTGCCCGTCTGCGCGTGGAAATAGGGCGCGCCGCCATTGTAGGTGTAGCTGTAATTGTACGTGACGCCGTCGCGGACGACCGAGGCGACGAGTGGCTGCGTCGCGGCCGTCACCTGCCGGGCCGGCGCGCTCTCGCCGGGCAAGGTGAGGCTTCCGGCCGTCGTCTCGATATCGGCTCCAAGACCGTTGTTGCAGCCGCTGCAGGTGTAGACCCGGCCGGCAAGGTCGGTGATCGTGCTGCCGGAATAGGTCAGCCGGCCGAGCGGGATGGTCGGCGCCGACAGCGAATAGAGCGTGACCACCGAGGGGGTGCCCCATGCACCGGGATCGCCGTTGAAGTCGTTGCCCTGATAGGTGATCGATATCTCGTAGCCGTAGCTGCTCGTCACCCGGATCGGCCGGTAGAAGCGACGGTTGGGGATGAAGTCGCCGGCGAGCATGGCGGTGTCGTAGCTGTAGCTGATCGATTCGCCGTTCGGGTGGGTGACGCTCGACGCATAGGCCTGGAACACGCCGGGATTGCCGGTCGTGTTCACATGCACATTGGTGAAATTCCAGTTGGCTGCGGTGCCGGCTTGGCGGAACGTGGCGTTCGGGCGGAAATAGGATCCCGTTCCCGTGACGCTGGTGCAGTCCGCGACGTCGATGCAGCGGAAGGATTCGGAACCGCCGGTGCCGGTGTGCACCGTATAGTTGCCGGTCGGATATTCGCCGGGACCGCCATATTTGCGGCCGATGACATAGGGGGCTGCGTTCTGGACCCGGTCGAACCGGAGGTTGGGCGCGCCCGGCACCGACAGCACCGGCGGCTCGATCGTGGTTTTGCCGGTGGTCAGGTTCACCCCGTTGAGGTCGCTCTCGACGCGGAGCGGCGACACCGTCGGCGGAATGTCCTGCGCCTGTGCGGCGGCGCCCATCCCGATCGCCGCGGCGAATGCGAGTAGAGTGCGACCGCACCACCTCTTCGCCCGATCCATTCTGCCCCCTTCGAACATGTCGAACTCCGCCCGCGTTAGTTGTTGCCGCATGTGCCGCTGGTGATGGTGATGGTGAGCGATCCCGTCGCCTGGGCGCCGAGTGAATCCTGGACGACGTAGCTGACGTTGGCCGTGCCGGTGATCTCGTTCGGCGTGAACAGCACGCTCGTGCCCGAAATGGACGGCGTGCCCCGGGTCCCGCCGCCGGAAACGCCGACCAGCGAAAGCGGTGTGTTGCCGTCGGGATCGTAATCGTTGGCCAGCACCGCGAACGTCGTCGCCACGCATTTGGTCATTCCGCCGCTGTCGGCGACCGCGACCGGCGGCTGGTTTCCCGACGGCGGCGGAGGTGGCGGCGGCGGTGGCGGTGGCGAGCCCGAGCAGGATGTCGGGGGCGGCGAAGGAGCGGTGCCGCCCACGCCGGACACGGCATAGATGCAGCGATTTCCCGCCGGATCGTAGGCAAGTCCGGTCGACTGTCCGTTGCTGGTTCCGCCGGTGACTGTCGACTCGACGAGCCGGCCCAGCGGGTCATATTTGTAGACGACCGTTTCCTGGGCGAGGAGACTGGCCGGGATGATGACGGCGCCGATCGTCGTCCCCAGCAGCAAAGCCGGCTTCATTTTCACGCGCAGCTCCCCCTTCATCAGACAAGCCCCCGCGCCCGGCAGTCAACCGGCTGGCGCTCGACTTGGCGATGTCACGCTTTTGACAGAACCCCTATTGTCCGAGCCAATATCTTTTGACGCGATATCGGGCTCGCGACTCGCCGATGAGTCGGCCGCATCAGATGACGATTTGGTGGCGGAATCAATGGCCGGGAATTACGGTATTTTTTGGCTGTCGACCCAAGAGGACCGGATGACGAGCGCTGGGCCGACTTCAATAGATCTGCGGCACCAGGCTCAGCTGCGTGAAATCGAGCCGGTCGTCGTAGCGCTCCTTCTCCGAACGCTTCGGCAGCTTGTGCCTGGCGCGCTTGATCTTCTTGTAGGGGATTAGCGAGAGGATGTGGGCGATGCCGTTCAAACGCGCGCGCTTCTTGTCGTCGCTGGGCAGGATGTGCCAGCGCGCATGCTCATGGTCGGTGCCCTTCAGCATGTCGTCGCGGGCGCGCGAATAATCGTACCAGCGCGAATAGGATTTGAGGTCCATCGGGCTCAGCTTCCACTGGCGCAGCGGATCCTCGATCCGGGCGCGGAAGCGGCGCTCCTGCTCGTCCTTGCCGACCTCCAGCCACAGCTTGACGAGGATGATGCCGTTCTCGACCATCCAGCGCTCGAAGCGCGGCGCGGCGTCGAGGAAGGTCTTCACCTTCTTCCTGTCGGCATAGCCCATCACCCGCTCGACTCCGGCGCGGTTGTACCAGCTGCGGTCGAAGATCACGACCTCGCCGGCCAGCGGGAAATGTTCGATGTAGCGCTGCATGAAGAGCTTGCGCCCCTCCTCGCCGACGGGGGCGGAGAGCGCCGCGATCCGGAAGGTGCGCGGGGAGACGCGCTCGGTGATGGCGCGGATCGTTCCGCCCTTGCCGGCCGTGTCGCGCCCCTCGAACAGGATCACCACTCGCGCCTGCTTCTCGCGCACCCAGTCCTGCAAATGGCAGAGCTCGATCTGGAGCTTCTCCAGCTTCTTCTCGTAATCCTTGCGCGACAGCTTGTCCGCCTTGGCGCCGGCGCCGGGCTTGAGCCTCGCGGGCGGGTGCGACTTGCCGTTGCCCGAGCGGGCGTGCTTTTCGACGTTCATGGCGGACAGGCAAGCACGCCGGGCCGCCCGGCGTAATCGGGGGATGCCCCTAGGGCCTTTGGGCCGCCGCTCCCAGGGATTCGCCCGACTGCCCGGCCCGAAGCCGGCTACTAGCAATGGTTCGGTAGAAAGAGCGGGTATCGCGTGTCTTATTCGAAAAGCCTCACCGCGGAGCTGACGGCAGCCCGCCTGCCTTCCGATATCGCGCCGCGCCTGGGGGCGATCGCCGCGGCCTGCCAGGACCATGAGCCGTTCGTGGTTCACCTGCTCAGCGACAGCGAGCTCGCGGCCCTCGAGGGATGCCGCCTGATCGAGCGAGGTCCGAGCGGGGCTTCGGCGGTCGGCGACAGCGGCTACCGGCTGACCCGGCGCGGCTGGGAAGTCGTCGCCCTGCTCTGGTACGACCGCGGCCCGCAGGCTCGCGAGCCGGGGCCGGTCATCCCGGCAGGCTGAACCACAGACCCGCGCCGAGCGCCGCCGCCGCCAGCACCGACGCCAGCCACATATGGGCGAAGAAGCCGCGCGCGCCGAGCGCGGTGGCGTAGCTCGCCTTGGCCACCGCGTTGACCAGCACGGCGAGCGCGATGGCCGCCGCGCCGACCTGGACCGTGATGCTCCCCATCATGCTGGTCACCGCCACGACCGCGGCGTCGACGTCGGCGAGCCCCGAAAGTCCCGACACGACGAGCACGCCGCTGCTTCCGAACATCTGCCCCGCCGCCCGGGCGAGGAAGGAGATGACCACCAGCATCGCCGCCATCTTGAGCACCGAGCCGAGATCGAACGGATTCTTCTGCGCCTGCTCGGCATGCTCCGCCCCGCCGCTCCTTGCCAGCAGCACGGCGTAGACGAGCAGTACCGCCGCGCCGCCTCCCAACGCCGGCAGCAGCACCGGCGCGAGCGGTGGGGCGAGGGTCGCAGAGAGCAAAGCGGTGCGAACGAACGAGATCGCCCCGGCGGCGATCGCGCCCGAGGCCAGCGCCCGGTGCGCCGCCTCGTCCTTCGATCGCCGGGCGTTGGTCACCGTCACCGCGGTCGACGAGACCAGCCCGCCGACCGCCCCGGCGACGATCTCGCCCTTGGTCGAGCCGAGCAACTTGACCGCGATGTAGCCGGCGTAGGAGATCGTCGCGAGCACGATCACCAGCGTCACCGTCCGCGCCGGCGAAATGCCGCCATAGGGCCCGTAGGGCTGGTCCGGGATCACCGGCAGAAGCACGAAGGCGAGCGCCAGCAGGATCACCGCGGAGCGCAGTTCGGCCCAGCTCATCCGCCGCATGAAGGCGTGGAGCATCTCGCGGCTGGCGAGAATGGCGAGCAGAACGACGGCGCCGGCCGAGGCGATCGCCCTGTCCCCCGCCACCGCCAGAGCGCCGAGCGCGAAGGTCAGCAGAGCGGCGATCAGGGTCGTCGCTCCGAACGATTCGCGGGCGACCGCCTGGCGATATTCGAATGCGGTCAGGGCCAGGCCGAGGATCGCGAACAGGGTGGCGAAGACCGCCCCGTTCGGCTGAGCGCCTCCGGCGAGGTCGATCTCGATCAAGGCCGCGAGGCCGCCGAACATGCCGATCAGGGTGAAGGTCCTGAGCCCCGCGGTGCGAGTCCCGTCCTCCGCCTCGCGCGCGCGCCAGTGCCGCTCGACCCCGATCATCGCCCCGATGGCGATCGCCAGGCCCACGCGGCGGAACAGCTCGAATTCGTCCATGCTTGGGGTTTGTCCTAACACCGGGCCGCGTCAATCAGGGTTAGCCCGCAGCGGGGGATAGACCCCGGCCAGAGTCGTCCCGGCGAAGCCGGGACCCATGAACACCGATCCTGCGAGAGGTGACGCCGCAGAACCCGGATCCCAAATCTGAGCATATGGGTCCGGCCTCCGCCGGGATGGCTCCCTTTGGCCAAGCCATCGCTCCGGGAAACCGGCAGCCCGCTCGTCACCGCCGCCCCGGCGGCCGCCGCCGCGGCCGGCGGTCAATCCTGCGCATCGCCCGATCCGCCCTCGCCCGCCGCCGGCGCGGCCCGCACCCAGCCGGGCGGGATCATTCGGCCCTCCTCGTCCCTGGTCCAGCCCTCGGCGAGCTGCTCCTTCTCCCGGTGCCGCCTGATCGCCGCCACCCGCCTCACGATCTCGTCCCCCGCCTCCTCGATCGAGGGTCCCGCGGCCACACGGCCTCTCGGCGGCGCCGTTCCGCGCCTCTTCTGCTCGCGCCATTTGAGGAATCGAAACGCTAGATCGGGGTCGAACCTTTGCGGCGGTGCGGGCGGTTCGCCGCCGGTTTCGAATCCGGCCCCGCGGGGATCGGGTTCACCCTTGTCCGCGCTCCCGGCGGCCTCTCTCGCCAGCCGAAACTCGAGCGCGATCTCGGCGTCGTCGAGCGCCTGCTCCAGCTTCTCGGCAAAGGCCGGCCATTCGCTCCGCCTTCGATAGATCAGCCTGGGTGACACGCCCGCGGCCCGCGCCGCCGCCGAGATATTGCCGCACTGGCGCAACGCGTCGAGGAAGACGGTTTCGACGCTCTTGCTCCATTTGCCCTGACGCGTGGCGACGATCATCGTCCGCCCGTTCGGCCCGCGCTTGATGATCTGCCGGGCGGGGTCGTCGACCCCGTCGAAGCAATCCCGCGCCCCAGCCAGCGTCCGCGCCGCCTCCGCCTCGGCCGCCGCGCAATCGCGGGCGAACGCGGGATCGCGCCGGCGCCTTTTCTCGGTGCAGTCCCGATGCATCCCGATCGCCGCGGCCGCCGCCGATCCGTTCCCGGTCCGCCGCAAATGCTCCAGATAATCCGCCCGCCGCTCCGCCGTGAAACGCTTCACCTTGCGGCGGCGCGGCTTCTTGCCTCCGCCCCTCTCGTTCATCCTCGTCCTCCGACTCGCCCCGAGAATAAGGCCAGATCATTTCCTATTTGTCAAATCGATAAACCAAATAGGATGGCTCTCGTGCCGGTGGGGCGCCGCTCGCCGCCCTAGAATTCCTGGAGGATACACAGCGAAACCGGCCGTTCGTTGGCGAAGGCCATGAGGGCGTTGAACTGGTTCGGATTGTTGAGGACGATGCAGGCGACAGACCAATTGTAGATCACGCTCGAAACGCGCGCCGGGCTGGCGCGGTGAATGTTGGCGAGGATGACGCCGCTCTTCTCGGGCCCGAGCTGCTCGGCTCGGTCGTCCTTGTCGCTGTCGCGGAAATAGGGGAAGGACTTGACCTGCCGATAGGCCTTGTAGCCCTTGTGCGTCAGCCGGTGGTGGCTGTCGTAGACGATCGTATCCGCCTTCAGGACGGCGCAGCCCGGCAGGCCGTCCTTGTCGAACTTCTTCAGCCCGTAGGAACCGGCATTGGTGGTGCATGTCGCGACCATGGCGAAGTCGGGTCGCTGGCCATCGGCTTTGCATTCGAACACATAGGCTTTGTCGTCGAACGCATCCATCTTGTCGGCATTGGATCGGACCGCGACCAGATAGACCCCGCGTTTCCAGCCTTCGAAGCCTCCGGCCTTGGATTCGACCCGCTCGATCAGTTGCTGATCGGTATATTGCATCGCCGCCCTCCCTTCTATCTGCGCACGCTATCCCGGGCTTACACCAATTCGGGCGACAAGGCATGGAGCCGCGGCACACCAAGGTTGCTCGATGATGCAGCGCCCCCGCTGGTTCGGAGCGGTCAGGGAGCAATCTGCTCCTTGGTGGCTTTCCTGAGCGCCTCCTCGCCGAACTGATTGAGGCTCATGCCGGCCAGCTGCGCGGCGATAGCGGCTTCCGCGTGCGTGCCGGGGTCGACGCGCAGATAGACCACGCCCGAATAGGGCTTGTCGGGCTGCTTGCCGGCACGTGCGCACGTCTCGAGATAGTCCTCGACGGCCTCCTCGAACGCCGCGACCAAACCGTCGACCGTGTCCGAATGGAAGCCGACGCCGTCCTCGATCCCCGCGATGTGGCCGAAAAAGATCCGGTCGTCCGCGTCGAACTCCACCCGGGCCGCGTAGCCCTTGTGCTTCAGAATGCTCGTCATGGCCTTGCTCCCAGCCTGATCAGGAACTCGCGCGCCTCGCGCACCTGATAGCGTTTCGCCGCGGGTTCCGGATGCGGCCTGTGAAACGTCTGAACCATCCCGTCCTTCTCGAACCTGACCCGCGATCCCCTGCCCTCGATCGTCCGGCAACCGGCAGATGCCAGCAGGCTTTCGATGTCGGACCAGGGAATGGAAGGCGACACCGGATCGGTGAAGACGGCGCGCAGGGTCTTTTTCTGCTTGCTGTTCACGCTAGCATATAAAGCTTGCAGAACCCCTGATGCAAGCGATCATGCTGGCATGGAGCGGACTCAGCGAAGATAGCGCTGCGCCCGCTCGACGATCGTATCGAACCGGCTCGTCGCCTCGTCGCCGAAGTCGCGTTCGGAATAGCGCCAGGCGCGGCCGTCCTTGCGCCCGATCAGCAGGCGCAGGTGCGTGCCGGGCTGGTAGCCCGTCGAGACCGCCGGATCGGTTGCGACATAGTCGACGTCCTTCCAGGGCACCAACGTCTCGCCGCGCCAGGAATCGAGGAGGATCCCGTGCCCATAGACCGCGACTGCCGGCCGGGCGCGAAGCCGCCGGCGCTCGATCAGGAGCATGCCGACGAGGCTCGGCAGGCCGAGCAAGGCCAGCTTTTCCAGATCGAACCTGCCCCGCTCCATGTCCCACAGGTCCATCAGCCAAAAGGCGGCCGCGACGAACGCCGGCAGCAATTTGCGCCCCTTGCCCAGATGGGGATAGTCGTAATGGATCGCGGCTGCCGGCAAGGGCCCCGGCGCCTCGAACATTCTCGACCCGCTGCGGCCCTGCACCGAAGCGAACAGGATATAGGCGAGCGCGGCGAGACCCGCGGACGCGCCGATCAGCAGATTGACCGGGTCCCATGCGATCCGGACGATGATCGGACTCAAAATGCTGTGGATCAAAGCCTTCCGCGCCCTTCGTCTTAGGGCGTCTTAGGGGACAGTTACTAGTAACTGTCCCCCTCTTCCCGCGCCCTTCGTCTTAGGGGACAGTTACTGGTAACCGTCCCCCTACTTCCCCAACTTCAGTCGCCCTTTCACCTCCGCGGCACGGATCGCATCGCGATCCTCGTCGTCGAGCCCTGCGTCCAGAAAGGCACGCCAGTCGTCGACGCGCTCGCGGGCGGCCGCCATGTCGGTGAGTTCGTCAAAGCCGAGCCCAAGATGTGTCCGTGCGCTCGACCAGCGCCATTCCTCGGGGCGCTCGACAAGCCTTGCCCGAACCGGGTTGAGCTCGACGTAGCGTAAGCAGGCGTGAACATGTCCTTCATCCATCGGGAAAGAGGCGAAGCGGCTCTGCCAGAGGTGTCCGCGCCATCCCTCGCGCTGATTGATTTCCCAAGTATAGCGCCGGTGGGCTGGCGCCAGCGCCGCGCGCAGCCCGTCCTCATGCGAAGGCACCAGCACCAGATGGACATGGTTTGGCATCAGGCACCAGGCCCATATGGCCGTGTTCGCTCTCACGCACCAGTAATGCAGGAGCCCGGCATAGAGGGCGTAGTCGGCCTCTGAAAAGAAGGTCGGCTGCCGTCGGTTCCCGCGCTGGGTCACATGGTGCGGGACGCCCGCCAATACCGTTCGTCCAACCCGCGGCATCACGCGAGGCTAAATGAAAATGGGGACAGTTACCAGTAACTGTCCCCAAAAATTTCGACTATGGGCGCACCGGGGCGGCAGGCTCATCTGCATCGCCCCAAATCTCATCGTATATGTCACGCTCCTTGGGCCTTTTCTCCCATTCTTCCGCCCGCCGGCGCAAAGCTTCGGCGAAACGGCGTAGGGCCAGGAGACCTCCAAGGACCTGTCGGGGGGCAAGGCAGATCGCCCGTGGGTTCTCCCCGCCTACAGCGATGTGGAGCCAGTACGGGGGCTCAAAACCAAACGCGCTGTCGCCCGTCGCGCGCGAAAAGCTCTGTTCGATCGACACGGACAGGATGTCCGACAATTTCACTGGCAAGCCGCCAATGCTCCAGTGGCCCGTCAGCTTCCCGCCCTGCACGGCGAGCACCGGCGCGTCGGCAAAGAATCGGCTCGCAGCGCGATACGACCATGAGAGAGGGACGAATATGGTCATCAGGCCAACGCCGACATGAAGAGAAAGTTGGTCGAGGCCGAGCCTCACGCGAAACGCATGCGAAAAGACAAGGGCGAAGCAAAAGCCAAGCAAGGCCAGCGGTGCGACCATGCCAATGAAATCACGATAGAGCGGGCGGTATAGGCGGTCGCGCCGACGCCCCCGTCGCGCCACTTGCCTCATCACATATGGATCACCCGCCCATAAGCGTCGAGCACGCTCTCGTGCATCATCTCGCTCAGCGTCGGATGCGGGAACACCGTTTCATCAGCTCGGCCTCGGTCGTCTCGAGCTGGCGCGCGACGACATAGCCCTGGATCAGCTCGGTGACCTCGGCGCCGACCATGTGCGATCTCTTGTTGATGCTAGCCGGCCGCCGCCACCTTTTCGCGCTTCTCGACTCTTGCTCCCGCCGCGGCTGCCGCTCCTTCCGCCTGCAGCACGATGCCGAGCGCCTGAAGCACGGAAAAGAAGGTTCCCAGAGTTGGATTCCCTTCCTCGTCGAGCGCTGCATAGAGTGACTGGCGCTTGATCCCCGTCCTGCGGGCGATCTCGGACATGCCGATGGCCTTGGCGATTACGCCGAGCGCATGCGCGACATAAGCGGGATTGCCGGACTCGAGCGCGTCGTTGAGCAACTCGGCCTGCGCTTCGCTGCCGCCGAGAAACTCGGACGCGTCATAGGGGGTGGTAGCCCGGCTAGGGGTCGTTTCCATGATTAGATTGCCTTCCTTGGCATTACATTTGTCCATGCCGCAATTTCATAGGGCGGCGGCCATCTCCTTCGCCTTCCTGATGTCTCGATCCTGCGACGACTTGTCGCCGCCGCAGAGCAAGATGATCAACTCGTCGCCGCGCCGCGTAAAGTAGAGACGATAGCCCGGGCCATAGTCGATCCGAACTTCGCTGACCTTGTCTCCCACGCTGCCGACGTCGCCGAGGCCGAAACTGAGGCGGGTGATCGCGATAGCGATCTTAGCCGCCGGCCTTTCATCCCGCAGCTTGCGCTGCCAAGCGATGAAAATTCGGGTCTTTTCGATCCGCGACATGTGTCAGTTGTATTTGACATGCCCTCCAGTGTCAAATAAAAATGACAGGCCCTCGCTCAATAATGCAGCGCCCGCCCATAAGCGTCGAGCACGCTCTCGTGCATCATCTCGGAGAGCGTCGGATGCGGGAACACCGTTTCCATCAGCTCGGCCTCGGTGGTCTCGAGCTGGCGCGCGACGACATAGCCCTGGATCAGCTCGGTGACCTCGGCCCCGACCATGTGCGCGCCCAAGAGCTCGCCTGTCTTGGCGTCGAACACGGTCTTGACGAAGCCTTCCGCCTCGCCGAGCGCGATCGCCTTGCCGTTGCCGATGAAGGGGAACTTGCCGACCTTGACCTCGCGGCCGGCTTCCTTCGCCTTCGCCTCGGTCAGGCCGACGCTCGCCACCTGCGGGCGCGAATAGGTGCAGCCGGGGATGTTCCAGGTCTCGAACGGGTGCGGCAGGGGACAGTTACTAGTAACTGTCCCCACTTTCGCCTTCGCCATCTCGTGAGCGATCGCCTCGACGCAGACCACGCCCTCGTGGCTCGCCTTGTGCGCCAGCCAGGGCGGGCCGGTGACGTCGCCGATCGCGTAGATGCCCTCGACATTGGTGCGCCCGTAGCCGTCGGTGACGATATGGCCGCGCTCGGTCTTCACGCCGAGCGCCTCGAGCCCGATCTCCTCGCTGTTGGGGACGATGCCGATGGCGACGATGACGTGGCTGAAGTCCTGGACGCCCGCGCCCTTTATGGTCGCCTTGACGCCGGTCTTGCCGACCTCCAGCTTGTCGACGCCGGAGCCGACATGGAGCTTCATTCCCTGCTTGGTGAGCGCCTTGTGGACGAACGCGCTGACGTCTTCGTCCTCGACGGGGAGGATCCGCGGCAGCATCTCGACGATGGTCACCTCGGCGCCCATGTCCGAATAGAAGCTGGCGAACTCGACCCCGATCGCGCCCGATCCGATGACCAGCAATTTGCCCGGCATCTCCTTGGGCACCATCGCATGGCGATAGGTCCAGACGCGCTCCCCGTCGGCCTTGGCGAACGGCAAATCTCGCGCCCGCGCGCCGGTGGCGATCATGATGTGCCTGGCTGCGAGCTCGGTCGTCTTGCCATCCTTGGTGACCGTCAGCTTGCCCTTGCCCGAGATGATTCCGTCCCCCTCGACGACCGTCACCTTGTTCTTCTTCATCAGCCCCTTGACGCCCATGTTGAGCTGCCCGGCGACCTTGCGGCTGCGCTCGACGATCTTGGCGAGGTCGAACGACACCTTCTCGGCGCTGAGGCCATAAGCGGAGGCATGCGTCAGATAATGGTTGATCTCGCTCGTGCGCAGCAGCGCCTTGGTCGGAATGCACCCCCAGTTGAGGCAGATCCCGCCGAGTTTCTCCCGCTCGACGATCGCCACCTTGAGCCCAAGCTGCGAGGCGCGGATCGCCGCGACATAGCCGCCGGGCCCGGAGCCGAGGACGATGAGATCGTAGGTGTCAGGCATTGGGGGCTCCGTCAGCTAAGCCCCTCTCCCCTTGCGGGAGAGGGGTCGGGGGAGAGGGGTTGCGCCGCGTCCGCGGCGCTGGAAGACTCAAGCACCGCCATGATCGCTGCGGCCACGCCGTCGCTGTTCGCCAGGATATCGTTGTTCCAGAAGCGTAAGACGCGAAAGCCCTGCTCCATGAACCAGGCGTCGCGTTCGAGGTCGCGATCGCTCTCCGAGTGTTGGCCGCCATCTGCCTCCACGATCAAGCGATGTTCGAAGCAAACGAAATCGGCAATGTAACGGTCGTCAAACACCGTTTGGTGCCGCCACTTGAACGCGCCCAGGCGCTTCGCGCGGAGTATAGTCCAAAGCCGCGCTTCGGCATCGGTTGGGTTAGTCCGCATGTGCTTCGCGCGTTGAAGCATCAGCGCGTGACGCGCCCTGAGCCGGGCGAGACTTTTCTGGCGGCTATCGCCACCGCCCCCTCTCCCCAACCCCTCTCCCGCGAGGGGAGAGGGGCTAGAGTGGGTGTCCCCCATTACGCCAGCATCCCCAGCGGCGCCTCGACCAGCCGCTTGAACGCCTGCATCAGCCGCGCCCCGTCGGCGCCGTCGATGGCGCGGTGGTCGAAGCTGCCGGTGGCGCTCATCACGGTGGCGATCTGCAAACTATCGTCGATCACATAGGGCCTTTTCTCGCCTGCGCCGATCGCCATGATCATCCCCTGCGGCGGGTTGATCACCGCCTCGAACTGCTTGATCCCGTACATCCCCATGTTCGAGAGCGACGCGGTCCCCCCCTGATATTCGTGCGGCTGGAGCTTGCCTTCCTTGGCGCGGCCGGCGAGCTCCTTGATCTCGGTGGCGATGGCGGAGATCGACTTCGCCTCGGCGCCGGCGACGATCGGCGTGATCAGGCCGCCGGGGATCGACACCGCGACCGAGATGTCGGCGCGGCTGTATTTGAGCAGCTGGTCGCCGGAGATCGAGACGTTGCATTCCGGCACCTCGATCAACGCCGCGGCGAGCGCCTTGATCAGCATGTCGTTGACGCTGAGCTTGATGTCACGGCTCTCGAGGCCCTTGTTGAGCTCGCCGCGCAGCTTGAGCAGGGCGTCGAGGCGGATGTCGACCGTGAGGTAGATGTGCGGGATCGTCTGCTTCGCCTCGGTCAGGCGGCGAGCGATCGTCTTGCGCATGTTGGACAGCTTGACCGCCTCGTGCGGTATGTCGGTGTCGACGACCGCCGGCGGCGCCGCGCTCGGGGCGGACGGGGCGGCGGCTGCCCTCGGGGTCTTGCCCGCGGCGCCGTCCACGTCGGCCTTGACGATCCGCCCGCCCGGGCCCGAGCCCGTTAGCGAGGCCAGGTCGATGCCCTGCGCCTCGGCCAGCCGGCGCGCGAGCGGGCTTGCCTTCACCCTATCGCCGCCCGACTTCGCGGCGGGCTGCGCGGGCGCCGGCGCGGGCGGGGGTGGTGCAGGCGCCGGCGTTTCCTTGGCCGGTTGGCCGGCGCCCGTCTCGCCGCCGTCCTTGGCTACCGGTTCCTTGGCTGGAGGGGGAGCGGCCTTGGCGGAGGAGGCGTCCTCTCCTTCGCCTGCGATCATCGCGATCACGGTGCCGACCTTCACGCCGTCCGAGCCCTCGGGAACCAGTATCTGCGCGATCGTGCCTTCGTCGACGGCCTCGAACTCCATCGTCGCCTTGTCGGTCTCGATCTCGGCGAGGATATCGCCCGATTTGACGCTGTCGCCCTCCTTCACCAGCCATTTGGCGAGCGTCCCCTCCTCCATGGTCGGGGACAAAGCGGGCATCTTGAGCTCGATCGGCATCGAAACGGGTTTCCTCTTGCGAAGGGCCGGAGCGTCCAAACAGCAAAGGCGGCCTTATGGTCAAGCCTATAGCGGCGCCCGCTTGCGCGAATGATCGATCTGGCGCAACCGTTCCACCGAAGGGGGAGTGCGATGCGCGCCTATCTGGTGGTCATGGACGAAACCGCGGAGGCGCTCTCCGCGCTTCGCTTCGCCGCGCGCCGAGCGGCGCTGTCCGGCGGCGGAGTCGAGATCCTGGCCCTCATCCCGCAACAGGAATTCGTCCAGTGGGGCGCGGTCCAGGAGGCGATGGAGGAGGAGGCGCGGCTTCGCGCCGAGGCGATGCTCGTCCAGGCGACCGGCGCGATCATGGAGGAGGCCGGGATCAAGCCCTCGATCACGGTGAGGCAGGGCGATCCGGTCAAGGCCGCCGCCGAGCTGCTCGCCGAGCGTGCCGATTATGCGGCCTTGGTCCTGGGCGCGGCGGCGGAGAACGGGCCCGGCCCGCTCGTAAGCCATTTCTCCGGCGCGGCGGCGGGATCGCTGCCCTGTCCCCTGATCATCGTCCCCGGCGGCCTCGACGACGAGGCCCTGATCCGGCTGGCAGCCGTCTAGGGCCTCGGGTGAAGCAATACTCAGCTTTCTAATCCCTCCCCCTGAGGGGGGAGGGGAGGGTGGGGGTTTACGGAGTTCGCGGTTTTCCGCCTACGCCGGAACCCCTCACCCCAACCCTCTCCCCATGGGAGAGGGAGTCTTCAGGCTTGCTGAATCTTGATACAGCCTAGCCGCGCTCTCCCGGCGGCGGACGGCGCGGCGGGGCCGGGCGACGGCAGACGCAGCGGGGGCGGCGATGCGCGCGGCGGTGGACCGTCTGATATTCCTCGGTGATGACTTCCGTGTAGCCGGCCGAGGCGGCGCTCATCGACACCGTCTCGATCACGATGGGGTAGGCGTAGGCGCCGTAACCGTAGCCGCCGCCATAGACCTGGGTATAGCCATATCCCTGGCCGTAGCCGTAGCCGGCGGGCATCGCCGCGCCGTAGCCATAGGGCATGGCCGCGGAGCCGTGGGCGGCGTAATAGGCATAATCCTGGGCGCCGGGCTGGAAGGCGCGCGAGCCGCGATAGGCGGGAATGCCGTTCACCATGTCCCACTGCTCGCCATATTGATCCCAATCGAGCCCGCCCCTCGTATCGACCACCCGGCCGCTGCCGTCGATCAGGTAGGCGTCGTCATAATAGCGGATCCAGCGGCGGCCGGGGCCGGGATCGGCGAAGCCGTAGGCCTGCCAGTTGGAAATGCCGAACTGGGGGCCCATCCAATAGGGATTGACCATTCCGCCGCGCTCGAGGCGGTGGGGAACGCCCTGCGGGACCGGCATCTGCGCCATCTGCGGCGCCATTTGCTGGGCCATCATCTGCGGCGGCATCATCTGCATCTGCGGCGCCATTTGCGGGCCGTAGCCGGGCGCCGGCATCGCCTGGGCAAAAGCGCCCGACGGGGTGAGCGCGATGCTCGCGGCCAGAACGGAAAGGCTCAACTTGCGCATAACGTGTCCCCTGTTCGCAATGGCCGGTAAGTGGCCGGGCAGGACGGTGAACGCATCTTTTACGCTTTGGATCAGGCCTTTTCCATGCCGCTGAGCCGCCTCCCGACGCGCTGTATCAATTCGACACACCCCGCCTCGTCTTCCTTGTCGAAGCGCGCTGGGCTCGGGCTGTCGAGATCGAGCACTCCGACCAGAGCGCCATCGATGACGATCGGCACGACCAGCTCCGAGCGCGAGGCGGCGTCGCAGGCGATGTGACCCGGAAAGGCGTGAACGTCCTCGACCAGCTGGGGCAGGCGAGTCTCCGCCGCGGCGCCGCACACGCCCCTGCCGAAGGGAATGCGGATGCAGGCCGCCCGCCCCTGGAACGGGCCGAGTACGAGCTCGCCGCCGACATTGCGGTAGAAGCCGGCCCAGTTGAGGTCGGGCAGGCTCTCCCAGAGCAAGGCGGCGAGGTTGGCCATGTTGGCGATCCCGTCCGGCTCGCCGGCGGTCAGCGAGTCCGCCGCTTCGATCAGCTCGCGATAGAGAGACGGCTTGTCGCCCGCCTCGATCCTGAAGTCGTACATCTCGTTCTCCCAAGCCCGTCATTGCGAGGAGCGAAGCGACGAAGCAATCCAGTCCGGCGCGGCTCTGGATTGCTTCGCGCCGCTCGCAATGACGGCGGTCAGTCCAGCCGCACCTTGCCCCGCTTTTCCTTCACCGAGCCGCGCTGCTTCTTCGAATCCACCCTTTTCGCCTTGGCCGCCCGGCTCGGCCTGGTCGGCTTGCGCTTGGCCTGGCGGACATGGGCCTTGGCGATGAGCTCCGCCAGCCGGGCGCGGGCATCCTCGCGATTGGCTTCCTGCGTGCGGTAGGATCGGGCGGTGATGACGATCTCGCCCGCCGCAGTCATCCGGCTGCCGGCGAGCGACCTGAGACGCTGGTAGACGTCGGGCGCGAGACCGAGCCTGAACACGTCGCAACGCAGCTGGCAGGCGCTCGCCACCTTGTTGACGTTCTGGCCGCCTGGCCCGGTGGAAGCCAGAAAGGTCTCCGACAGCGCCTCTTCCGGAAGCTCAAAGGACATCGCCGTAGCCCGCATTGACGAAGGTGGGCGGCAGCGGCGCCGTCGCTTCGACGGGCGGCTTGGCGCCGCGATCGACCTTGAGCGACAGGGCATGGAGCAGCATCGGCCCCTTTCCCGCGCCGTAAACGGGATCGCCGACGATGGGGATCCCGATTCCCGAGGCGGCGTGGACCCGGATCTGGTGGGTACGCCCGGTTTCAGGCGAGAAAACGAGGATGGCGCGGCCATCGCGTATTGCGGCGACGCGCCAGTGAGTCACCGAAGGCCGCCCGGCCTCGTCCGCGACCATCCGCCAGCCCTCCTCGGCGGTCGAAATCTTGCCCAGCGCCATGTCGACCGTGCCTTCCTCGGCCTCCGGCACGCCGTCGAGCACCGCGACATAGGTTTTCGCCACCCTTTTGTCCTCGAAGGCGCGCTGGAACGCCTTGTGCGCCTTGGGATTGCGCGCGAGCAGGAGGCAGCCGGACGTGTCGCGGTCGAGCCGGTGGACCGGCAGCGGCCTGCGCTTGAATCCGAAACGAAGATGGTGAAGATAATCTTCCAGGCTCTCGGGGGTCCTGCCGCCCGGGTGGACGGCGAGGCCCGCAGGCTTGTCGATCACCATCGCCTCGCCGTCGATGAAGAGAACCCGGCTTTCCCAATAGCTCATGGCCCGCCCTGCCATGCGCGTGGCACGCGCGCAACGCCCGCAAAAAAGCGTGCTGCATCACCGTATTAATACGAAATTAACCTTTTGCCTTCACATCTCTAAAGGTTAATGAAGGTCGAGGGGCGAGGGTCGCCACGCGACAGGAGGGCTTCCCAATGCGTGTTTTGCTGATCGAAGACGAGCCGACGACCGCCAAGGCGATCGAGCTCATGCTCTCCAGCGAGGGCTTCAACGTCTACACCACCGATCTCGGCGAGGAGGGCTTGGACCTCGGCAAGCTCTACGATTACGACATCATCTGCCTCGATCTGAACCTTCCGGACATGCACGGCTACGACGTGCTGAAGAAGCTCCGCACGGCCAAGGTCGGCACTCCGGTGCTGATCCTCTCGGGCGTCAGCGAGATGGATTCGAAGGTTCGGGCGCTGGGCTTCGGCGCCGACGATTACGTCACCAAGCCGTTCCACCGCGACGAGCTGGTCGCCCGCATCCACGCCATCGTCCGCCGCTCGAAGGGCCACAGCCAGTCGGTGATCAAGACCGGCAAGCTTTCGGTCAACCTCGACGCCAAGACGGTCGAGGTCGACGGCAGCCGCGTCCACCTGACCGGCAAGGAATATGCGATGCTCGAGCTGCTCTCGCTGCGCAAGGGCACGACTTTGACCAAGGAGATGTTCTTGAACCATCTCTACGGCGGAATGGACGAGCCGGAGCTCAAGATCATCGACGTCTTCATCTGCAAGCTGCGCAAGAAGCTGGCGCTGGCCTGCGAAGGCGACAATTATATCGAGACCGTCTGGGGCCGCGGCTACGTGCTTCGCGAGCCGGAGGACGTGGAGACCGCCCAGGTCGCCTGATCCGAATTCCCGATTGGTGCCACGGCCGGCGTCCGCGAGCCTCGCGGGCGCCGGCTTCATTTGTGGCCTATCAGATCACCGTGAAATCGCTCGCGGTGAGCACCGTTCCGGCTTGCACGGTCGCGAACAGGATCGCTGCACCTGCGCCATTGCCGTCGGCGTCGAACAGGATCTGCCCGTTGGCGCTGTTGTAGATGATCCGGTCGTCGGCGTCGCCGGCGGCGGCGCCCGTGACGAACGCGCCCGCGGGCAGGGCCCCGGGGGTCAGCCCCGTGAACACTGCGTCGTCGAGGGCGATCGTATCGTCGGCGGCGTTGAAGTCGGCGATCGCGTCGACATTGCCGCCACCGAGCGCGGTGGTGAAGGCGAAGGTATCCGCCCCGCCATAGCCGGCCAGATAGTCCGCTCCCGCGCCACCGTTCAGCACGTTGGCGCCGGCATTGCCGTACAGCTCGTTGGCAAGTCCGTTGCCGGTGAGGTCGATCGCAGCGACACCCGATTGGCTGTCGGTTGACAGGACTTCGATCTCCTGGCCCGCACCGAGGGCATAGCTTACCTTCGCATAGACGACGTCTCGGCCGCCGCCTGCAGCTTCCGCCACATAATCGTCGGCGCTGTCCACTACGTAGACGTCGTTGCCCCCGAAGCCGGCCATATAGTCGGCCCCACCGCCGCCCTCGATAAAGTTGGCGCCGGAATTGCCGTAGATTTCCTGCGCCAGCGCGTTGCCGATCAAGGTCTGCGCGCCGGTGCCGGCCTGGTTCGACGAGGACAGGACCTCGATGTCGAGGCCCGCGGCCATCGTATAATCGCCGGGCGTGTAGATGACGTCGCGGGCGCCGCCGCCGGCATTCTCGATCACGTGATCGCCGGGTCCGGCGACGAAATAGCGGTCGTTGCCGCCAAGCCCGATCAAATAGTCGGTGCCGCCGCCGCCTTCGAGGAAGTTATCGCCGGCATTGCCGTAAATTTCCTGGCCGACCTCGTTGCCGACCAGCTCGAGCGGCGCCGTGTCCGCCTGGTTGGCCGCCGAAAGCACTTCGACGAAGACGTTCGGATCCAGCTTGTAGTTGGTCTGGGCGTAGATGACGTCGCGCAGACCGCCGGCGGCCAACTCGACGACATCGTCGTCGGGATGGTCGAGGAGGTAGATATCGTTGAAGTTACCCCCGGCCATTCCGCTCGGGCCGGCCGGGCCGATCAGGAAATCTTCGCTGTCGACGCCGTTGATGGTCATCGTCACGGTCGCCGTGCTGCCGCCGTTCAGGGTGTAGGTGAAGGAGTCCTGCGCGGGCTGGTTGGTGGCGCCGGAACCCGGCGCCGGCGTCGCGTCGAAGGCGTGATTGGGCTCGTAGACGAAGCTGCCATTGGCCTGGAGGGTGAGGATCGCGCCCGAAGGGAGAATGATCTGCGTGCCGACGTTGGCCGGCGATCCGTTGACTGCGGTTACCGTCTTCGGGCCTCCGTCGGGATCGACATCGGCGCCCTGGCCATTGTTGGAGAAGACGTTTCCGGTCCTGCTGACGGCATTCTCCTGGAGGCCGAAAGAGTCGTTCACCGCCACCGGGGCGTCGTCGACGCCGGTAAGCGCGAGGGTGGTGACTCCGATCAGCTGCGCGCCGATTCCGGTATCGACCGTGATCGTGACGCCGGAGCTGGTGCCCGTCGTGATATTATCGCCGCCCACGGAGACGCGCACCATCGACAGCGCTGTGGCATAATCGGCCGCGGAGGCGCTGCCGCTGAGGATGAGGGTTGGGGTACCCGCGCCGCTCGCGACGATCCCCGCCGGTATCGGCCCGGCCAGCGTCAAGGCGCTGCCGCCGGCGATCGTCATCGATCCGATGGGCACGCTCGACGTCAGGGTGAAGCCGCCGGCGACGATGGGAACGGGAGGATCGCCCTCGGTGTAGCTGGTGGTGAAGCGCGCGTCGGTCGCGCCGTTGTCGAGGGTGGGAATGCCGGCCGTCGAGCGGCCGAAGATGACATAGCCCGCGCCCTCGTCGGAGCCGAGCGCCCCCGGCGCGCCGACGATGATGTCGTCATAGCCGTCATTGTTGAGGTCGCCGCCGGCCGAGACGCTGATGCCGGCGAGGTCGCCGCCATTGTCGCCGATGATCCTGAACCCCTCGCTCGCGGTCATCGAGGCGAGGTCGACGGTGCCGAAGCCGCTCGCTTTGCCGAACACGACGAAGGCGCCGCCGGCATCGTTGCCCGAGCCGTCGGTGCCGTTGGCGCCGATGATGACGTCGTCATAGCCGTCGCCGTTGACGTCGCCGGCGCCGAGCGCCGAGCCGGCGAAGTCGAACTGGTGGTTGTTGGCCAGCTTGAAACCGTCCGCGGGCGCCAGCGTGGCGAGATCGATCGAACCGAATCCGCTCGCCTTGCCGAAGATCAGATAGGTGTCGCCGGCCGAGGTGGCGCCCGGCTCGGTCTGACGCGGCGCGCCGACGAGCAGGTCGTCGAAGCCGTCGCCGTTGAAGTCGCCCGCGCTCGAGACCGCCGTGCCGGCCTCGGCGCCGTTGGCGGCGCCCTGGATGCGGAAGCCGTCGGCCGGCGCGAGCGCGGCGAGGTTGACGTTGCCGAAGCCCGCGGCCTTGCCGAACAGGACGTAGGCGGCGCCCCGGTTGGTCCCGCCGACGTCGGCGGCATAGGCGCCGACGATGATGTCGGCATAACCGTCATTGTTGATGTCTCCTGCCGAAGAGACGCTGATGCCGGCCCGCTCGGCGGTGGCGGCGCCGACGATGGAAAAGCCGTCCACGGGGGTGAGGGTCGTGACGTTGAGCGGTCCGAAGCCGGTGGCCTTGCCGAAGATGACGTAGGCGGTGCCGGTGTTGTTCGTGTTGCCGTCCGGCGCGCCGACGATGATGTCGTCAAAGCCGTCATTGTTGATGTCGCCCGCCGAGGACACGCTGTGCCCGAGCCGGCCGATCTGTCCGGTTCCGCCGATTTCGAATCCGTCGGCCGGGGTGAGGGTGGCGAGCGAGACGTTGCCGAAGCCCGAGGCCTTGCCGAACACGACATAGGCCGCGCCGATGGAGTTCGTTCCGACGTCCTCCGCGCCGATGATGATGTCGTCATAGCCGTCGCCGTTGACGTCGCCGGCCGAAGCGACGCTGTAGCCGGCGGCGTCACCCTGCGCTTCGCCGTCGATGCGGAAGCCGTCCGCGGGCGTCAGCGAGCCGAGGAAGACCGTGCCGAACCCGCTCGCCTTGCCGAACACGACCCAGGTCGATCCGGCGCCCGAGACGCCGGCCGTCGAGGATGGCGAGCCGAACAGGAAATCGTCATAGCCGTCGCCGTTGACGTCGCCGGCAGAGGCCACCGAGAAGCCGACATTGTCGGTGATGACCGCGCCACGGACGACGAAGCCGTTGCTGCCAAGGAGGCCGAGATCGATCAGACTGGGAAAGCCGGGCATAGTCTTCACTCACATTCGAGAAGGGGTCAGATCACCGTGAAATCGCTCGCGGCGAGCACCGTTCCAGCCTGCACGGTGGCGAACAGCACGGCCGCCCCCGCGCCGGTGCCGTCCGCATCGAACAGGATCTGGCCGGTGGCGCTGTTGTAAATGATCCGGTCGTCCGCGTCACCCCCGGCGGTGCCGGCGACGAAAGCCGTGGCGGGGAGCGCGCCCGGCGTCAATCCCGTGAACACCGCATCGTCCAGCGCGATCTTGTCGGTGCCGGAGACGAAGTCGGCGATCTGGTCGACATTGCCGCCGCCGAGCGCGGTGGTGAAGGCGAACGTATCCGCGCCCCCGAAGCCCATCAGATAGTCCGCTCCCGCGCCGCCGTTCAGCACGTTGGCGCCGGCATTGCCGTAGATTTCCTGCGCCAGCGCGTTGCCGGTCAAGTTCTGCGCGGCGGTCCCGGCCTGGCTCAGGGAGGAAAGAATCTCGATCTCATTGCCTGCAGCCAGCACATAGTCGCCCAACGCATAGAGGACGTCTCGCCCGCCGCCTGCAGCTTCCGCCACATAATCGTCGGCGCTGTCCACTACGTAGACGTCGTTGCCCCCGAAGCCGGCCATATAGTCGGCCCCACCGCCGCCCTCGATAAAGTTGGCGCCGGCATTGCCGTAAATTTCCTGCGCCAGCGCGTTGCCGATCAAGGTCTGCGCGCCGGTGCCGGCCTGGTTCGACGAGGACAGGACCTCGATGTCGAGGCCCGCGGCCATCGTATAATCGCCGGGCGTGTAGATGACGTCGCGGGCGCCGCCGCCGGCATTCTCGATCACGTGATCGCCCGGGCCGGCGACGAAATAGCGGTCGTTGCCGCCAAGCCCGATCAAATAGTCGGTGCCGCCGCCGCCTTCGAGGAAATTGTCGCCGGCATTGCCGTAGATGGCCTGGTCGAAGCCGTTCCCGACCAGCACCGAATCGGTGGCCGCATCCTGGCTGATGGCGGACAGGACTTCGATCTCTGCCTTGTCGCCCAAGTGGAAGTCGGAGCGGCTATAGACCACGTCGAAGCCTTCCCCGCGCGTTCAAGGACCGTGTCGGTTACACCATCCACGATGTAGACGTCGTCGCCCGCGCCCCCCTTCATGGTGTCCGCGCCGCCACCGCCCTCGAGCAAATCATTGCCGTCGTTACCGAACAATCGATCGTCACCGCCCTGGCCGTCGAGTTGGTCGTCGCCGCCGCCGCCTGCGAGCGTTTGGCCGGCGATCGTGCCCCTGCGGACGACTCCGGTGGCGGGCGCAATGCCGTACAGGACATAGGCCTCGCCGGCATCGGTGCCGCCGTCGTCACCCCGATATGCCCCGACGATGATCTCGGAAAAGCCATCGCCATTGATATCGGCGGAAGAGACGTTGCCGGCGAGATCGCCCGCTTCATCGCCCTGGATAATGAAGCCGTCGGTCGGATCGAGCGAAGTCAGGTCGATGATCCGGCGGCCGGTTCCGTCGATCGTTCCGAAGGCATCGCCGCGGCCGAACACGACATAGGCCTCACCGGCATCGACTCCGCCATCGTCGCCGAAATGGGCACCGACGATGATGTCGTCGAAGCCATCGCCGTCGACATCCCCGGCCGGCGAAACGCTGCGGCCAGCGAGATCACCGGCTTCGTCGCCCTGTATGACGAAGCCATCGACAGGCGCGAGCGAGGCAAGGTCAATCACCCGCCGGCCGGTGCCGTCGATCGTGCCAAAAGCGCCGGCGTGGCCGAACAGGACATAGGCTTCCCCGGCGTCGAGGCCGCCATCGTCCCCGAAATGGCCGCTGATGATGAAATCATCGAAGCCGTCGCCGTTGATGTCGCCGGCCGAAGCTACGCTGCGGCTGGCGAGGTCGGTCATCGCGTCGCCCTGAACTATGAATCCATCGCTCGGGGCGAACGTAGCCAAGTCCACGACGAGGCGGCCGGTGCCATCGACCGCACCGAAGGTGCCCGCGCGGCCCAAAAAGACATAGGCCTCGCCCGCTTCAGGGGCACCATCGTCGCCGCCATCCGCACCGACGATGAAATCGGCGAATCCGTCGCCATTGATGTCTCCGGCCGAAGCGACCGAAAAACCGGCGAAATCCAGCGCTTGGTCGCCTTGCACGACGAAACCGTCGGAAGGCGCGAGGGAGGCGAGGTCAATCGTCGCGCGGCCGCTGCCGTCGATCGTGCCGACGGGCCCGGCGTGGCCGTAGAGGACATAGGCCTTGCCGGTCCCGGTGCCATAGAGACCGCCATAAGCGCCGATGACGAGGTCGGCGAAGCCATCATTGTTTATGTCGCCGGCCGAAGCGACGCTGTCGCCCGTTTCGTCATTCGCGGCGTCGCCCTGAATAACGAATCCCTCACTGGGAGCCAGCGAAGTCATGTCCAGAACCCGGCGGCCTGCGCCATCGATTGTGCCGAAGTCGCCTGCGTGGCCGAAGAGGACATAGGCTTCGCCGGCATCGAGGCCGCCGTCGTCGCCGAGCGAAGCACCGACGATGATGTCACCGAAGCCATCGCCGTTGAAGTCGCCGGCCGAGGCGACCCAGCGGCCGAAGAAGTCCCCTGCCGCGTCGCCTTGGAGCACGAAGCCGTCGGATGGGGCGAGCGAAGTCAGGTCGATCACTCGTCGGCCGGTGACGTCGACCGTGCCGTAGGCGCCGGCGTGGCCGAACAGGACATAAGCTTCGCCGGCATCGACTCCGCCCTGGTCTCCGGAAAAGGCGCCGACGATGAAATCCTCAAAACCATCGCCGTTGACGTCACCCGCTGAAGAAACGCAGAAACCCGCGGAATCGCCCGCTTCGTCGCCTTGGACGACGAAACCGGTATCCGGCCCAAGGGTTGAGAGGTCGATTACGGTCAACTTTGTTTTGCTCCCTCGCGACTCCGCGTTCTCGCGTCATCTTCGGGGGGCGTTGGCCGGGACCCGCATCGGGGTCAATCCAGTGAATACCATGGGTCGAGGCGGGCGCCTCAAATCACCGTGAAGTCGCTGGCCGTGAGGGTAGGATGGCCCTGCAGCGTGGCGAACTGCACGGCCGCGCCGGCGCCGTTTCCATCGGCGTCGAAGAACAGGTTGCCAGTGGCATTGTCATATAAGATCCGGTCGTCGGCATCGGCCGCAACGGTGCCCGTGACGAAGGCACCGGCCGGCAGAGCGCCGAAGCCGAGCCCCGTGAACACCGCATCGTCCAGCGCGATCTTGTCGGTGCCGGAGACGAAGTCGGCGATCTGGTCGACATTGCCGCCGCCGAGCGCGGTGGTGAAGGCGAACGTATCCGCGCCCCCGAAGCCCATCAGATAGTCCGCTCCCGCGCCGCCGTTCAGCACGTTGGCGCCGGCATTGCCGTAGATTTCCTGCGCCAGCGCGTTGCCGGTCAAGTTCTGTGCGGCGGTCCCCGCCTGGCTCAGGGAGGAAAGAATCTCGATCTCGACGCCCGCGGCCAGCGCATAATCGCCAACCGCATAGACGACGTCGCGCGTTCCGCCGCCCGCGCTCTCGATCACGGTGTCGCCTGTGCCGGAAACCAGATAGCGGTCGTTGCCGCCGAGCCCGATCAGATAATCGGCGCCGCCGCCGCCCGCCAGGAAGTTATCCCCCGCATTGCCGTAAATCTCCTGGCCGAACTCGTTGCCGATCAGCGCCAGCGGGGTCGTCCCGTCCTGGCTCGCCGCGGAGAGGATTTCGATCTCGACGCCCGCTCCGAGCACGTAGCTGTCGAGCGCGTAGACGGCGTCGCGGCCGCCTCCCACACCCTCGATGATGTGATCGCCCTGCCCGGAAACGCCGTAGCGGTCGTCGCCGCCCAACCCGACGAGATAATCATTGCCTCCCCCACCGAACAGGAAGTTGGCACCGGCATTGCCGTAAATCTCCTGGTCGAGGTCGTTGCCGACCAACACCATCTCGGTGGTGGCCGCTTGACTCACCGCCGAGATCACTTCGACCGACACCCCCGCGCGCAACACGTAGCTTGCCCGCGCATAGATGAGGTCCCGGCCCTCGCCGGCGCTTTCGAGGATCTCGTCGCTGAGATCGTCGACGACGTAGACGTCGTCGCCCGTCCCTCCGATCATCAAATCCGTGCCCGAGCCGCCGTGGAGGAAATCGTTGCCGCTGCCGCCGCGGAGCACATCGTTGCCGGAATCGCCGTCGATCACGTCGTTGCCGCCCGCGCCGGACAGAAAGTCGTTGCCGCCGAGGCCGTCCAGCCGGTCGTCGCCGTCGGCGGACACATATTCGTCCTGGCCCGGAGTGCCGACGAAGGTCCGACCCGCCGGGTTGAAGAGGCCGCTGGGAGCGCCGAGATTGTAGGTCGAAAGATCGCTCGCGGCGACGTTCTTGAGCAGGATGTCGACGAGCCCCGAGCTGCTTCGGATGCGGGTGTCGGCGCCGACCTGGGCGATGGTCAGGCCGCCGCCGGGTCCGAACGGATTGGCGCCGAAGACGGCGAGGTCGAGCCGGTCGCCGTCCTCGCCGGCCTGGAAATCCTGCACGGTCAATGTCGTCGCGACGTGCTGGACCTGGACCACGTCACGGCCGCCGCCCAGGCCGAGCGTCTGGGTCCCTCCCCGCGAGCGGATGATGTCGTTGCCGGTGCCGCCGACGACCGTCGCGGTGTCGGTGATCGTGATGTCGTCGTCCCCGCTGCCGCCGTCGACGACCATCGAGGAAGCGGTGTCGATCACCATGATGTCGTTGCCGTCGCCGCCGGCGGCGACGCCGTTGACGCCCTCGAGCGTGATGAAGTCGTTGCCGGCGCCGCCGTCGACCACCAGGTTCGCGCTGCTCGCGCGGCGGGCCGTGATCGTGTCGTTGCCCGCGCCCCCACCCAAAATGTCGTTGCCGCCCGCCGAATCGGTGAGCACGTCGTTGCCGTCGCCGCCGGCCAGGACGTCGTTGCCGCCGCCGGTGTCGCTGATCGTGTCGTTGCCGGCGCCGCCTTCCAGCGTGTCGTGGCCGGCTTGACCGTCGAGCGTGTCGTTCCCGTCGCCGCCGTTCAGATTGTCGTTGCCGGCGCCGCCGGTCAGATTGTCGTCTCCGGCGAGGCCCGAAATGGTGTCGTCGCCTGTGGTGCCGGCGATCGTGTCGTTGCCTGGCGTCCCGGTGAAGGTCGGCATGTTCTGCGCTCCGGCATCGTGGCTGTCGCTTCAGCCATGACGGATTTCGCGAATCGGATCAACGCGATGGCTGAGGCGCCCCGTCCGGATTCGGGTCATATTACCGTGAAGTCGCCGGCGGCGGGCGCCGGAAGGCCTGGGCGGGGGCCGCGCAGGGCTCATCGCGCCTCGGTTATCAACATTTTCATAGGCTTAGTCTTGCACAATCGGCCCCCGCAGACGAAAGCCGGTCGGGAAGCGACGTTGGCCCTTAGACCGCGGCGCCGAGCGCGGGCCAGATGACCATGAACATCCCGGCGGCCGCCGCGGCCCAGGCCAGCGAGCGCAGATAAGGGATGCCGAGCGCGTAAAGCGGCAGATAGGCGATCCGGCCGCCGAGCCAGATCCAGGCCCCGAGCGCGGTCGTCTCGTTGCGCAGCGCGGCGACGCTGACGATCAGCACCGCGGCGACCATCAGCGGAAACGTCTCGAAGAAATTGGCCTGCGCCCGCGAAAGCCGGCCGACGAGGGGATTTGGCGGCGGCAATTCCTCGTCGCGCGGCCCGACATTCCATTTCGAGCCGTATTGCCGGGTCTTCACCTGCGCGGCGGCCAGGATGTGGACCAGGGCCAGCACGCAGCCCCAGGCGAGGACGATGAGTTCCGTTGTCATGGCGAAACGATAACTTCCCCGAGCCGCCGCGTCCATTGGCGCTTTTTGCGCTTTCGTGCATTGTGGGCGCGATGGCGGAGCCTAGGGCGTTCGACGAGCTTCGGGGAAACAGGAGCGGCCGCGCGGCGCGCGGCGGCTTCGAGCCGCTCGCGCGGTGGCTGGAGACCACTCCGCAGGCCGAGCTCGTCAAGCGCCAGCACGCGGCCGAAGCCGCCTTCCGAAGCCTCGGAATCACCTTCTCGGTCTATGGCGAGGAGGCCTCGGCCGAGCGGATCATCCCGTTCGACATCGTCCCGCGAATCTTCTCGGCTGCCGAATGGGCGCGGCTGTCGGCGGGGCTCGAGCAGCGCGTCCGCGCGATCAACGCCTTCATCGACGACGTCTACGGCGCCCGCAAGATCCTGAAGGACGGCGTGATCCCGTCCGACATCGTGCTGACCAACCCGCAATTCTGCGTCGCCGTCGCGGGGGCACGGCCGCCCCACGGTGTCTACGCCCACATCTGCGGAATCGACCTGGTCCGCACCGGCGCGGACGATTTCTTCGTGCTCGAGGACAATGCCCGAACGCCCTCGGGCGTCTCCTACATGATCGAGAATCGCGACGCGATGCTTCGCCTCTGCCCCGAATTGTTCGATCTCTTCCCGGTGCGCCCGGTCGATTCCTACCCGGAGCTTCTTCGCGAGACGCTCTATTCGGTGGCGCCGGAGGGCGCGCGCGAGCCGCGCTGCGTGCTGCTCACCCCCGGTCACCACAACAGCGCCTTCTACGAGCACAGCTTCCTCGCCGACAATATGGGCATCGAGCTGGTCGAGGGGCGCGACCTGGTGGTCGACGACGACATCGTCTGGATGCGGACGATCGACGGGCGGATTCGGGTCGATGTGATCTACCGCCGGGTCGACGACGCCTTCCTCGATCCGCTCGTCTTCCGCCCCGACAGCCTGCTCGGCGTGCCGGGGCTGATGGCCGCCTATCTCGCCGGCAACGTGACCCTGGTGAACGCGCCGGGCACGGGCATCGCCGACGACAAGGCGATCTATTCCTACATGCCGGAGATCGTGCGCTATTATACCGGCGAGGAAGCGAAGCTGCCCAATGTGGAGACCTGGCGCTGCCGCGAGCCCAAGGCCTGCCGCCACGTGCTCGAGAATCTCGACAAGATGGTGGTCAAGCTGGTCGACGGATCGGGCGGCTACGGAATGCTGGTCGGCCCGACCGCGTCGAAGAAGGAGATCGAGGCCTTTCGCTCGGCGATCAAGGCGACGCCCGAGCGCTACATCGCCCAGCCGACTCTCGCACTCTCGACCGTTCCGACGCTGGACGAGGAGGGCATGGCGCCCCGCCACGTCGATTTCCGCCCCTTCGTCCTGACCGGCGCTTCGGGCGTGACCATCGTTCCCGGCGGACTCACCCGGGTCGCGCTTCGCGAGGGATCGCTGGTTGTCAATTCCAGCCAGGGCGGCGGCACCAAGGACAGTTTCGTGCTCGCTCCGCCCGCGGCCGGCGAAGGCTGATGCTCTCGCGCACCGCCTCCAGCCTCTACTGGATCGGCCGCTACATGGAGCGGGCCGAGTTCACCACCCGGCTGGTCGAGGCGACCATCCGGCTCGCCGCTCTGGGCGGTCACGACCATGTCTCCAAGGCCTGGATGAGCGCGCTTTCGGTGGTCGGCGGACCGCCGCTCGACGTCAGCCGCGAGGGCAGCATGGCGCGGCGCTATCTCACCTTGAGCGAGGACAATCCGAGCTCGATCCGCTCGTGCATCGTCAGCGCGCGCGACAACGCCCGCGCCGGCCGAACGGCGCTGACCCGGGAGGTGTGGGAGGCGATCAACCGCGCCTGGCTGATGATCCAGGCCAGAACCAGCCCGGGCGGAGTTCAGGCGACCCTCAACCTGGTCGAGGAGCTGAAGGCCGAGCTTCGCGGCTTCGAAGGCGCGATGGCGCGGATGATGCGCAACGAGGGCTATTGGTTCGTCCGCCTCGGCTCGATGATCGAGCGCGGCGACGCGAGCGCGCGCCTGCTCGACGTCAAATATTTCCTGCTGTTGCCCGAAGGCCAGAAGGTCGGCGGCAAGCTCGACCGCGACCAGTGGACGACGATCCTCCAGATCGTCTCCGCCAAGACCGCCTACCGCCACCTCTACCGCGAGGCGCTGAAGCCCTGGCTGGTCGCCGACATGCTGATCTTCCGCCGCGAGCTGCCGCGCTCGCTGGCCTGGACCGCCGAGGAGACGGTCGAGCTGCTCGGCGAGTTCGGCGCGCGCTCGGGCCGGCAGGGACCGGCCGACAGGCTCGCCCGCCAACGCCTGTCGAAGCTCCAGGCGCTCGACATCGACACCGTATTCCAGCGCGGCCTGCACCAGTGGCTGCAGGCCTATGTGCGCGAGAACAACGCCATCGGCGTCGCCATCGCCGACCAGTTCAGGTTCACCTGATGCAGCTCTCGGTACGCCACGTCACGACCTACAGCTATGCGGCCCCGGCGCGCGGGCTGATCCAGCTGCTCCGCGCGACTCCGGTCAGCTTTGCCGGGCTGAACGTGCTCGATTGGCGGATCGACGTCGATTGCGACGCTCGCCTTCGCGAGGGGCGCGACGGCTACGGCAACGTCACCCACATGCTCTACGTCGACAAGCCGGTCGGCCGGCTTTCGGTCTCGGTCTCGGGCCGGGTGCTCACGGAGGACAGGGCGGGAATCGTCCAGGGCCTGCCCTACGACCTTCCGCCGCAGGTCTTCCTTCGCGCCACGCCGCTGACCGAGGCCGGGCCGGCGATCGCCGGGCTTGCCCGGATGCTGGCCGCCGGGCCCGATCCCGCGCTCGGCCGGCTCCACGCGCTCAACGCCCGGCTCTACGAGACGATGCGATTCGACACCGAGGCGACCGCTCCCGACACCACCGCCGAGCAGGCCTGCGCGGCCGGGCACGGGGTCTGCCAGGATTTCGCGCATATGTTCGTCGCCGCGGCGCGGCTGCTGCGAATCCCCGCCCGTTACATTTCCGGCCACCTGTTCCGCCGCGACGGCGCACACGTCCAAGAGGCGTCGCACGCCTGGGCCGAGGCGTGGGTCGGCGATCTCGGCTGGGTGGCGTTCGATCCGGCCAACGGAATCTCCGCCGACGACGCCTATGTCCGGATCGCCTGCGGCCTCGACTATCGCGACGCGGCGCCGGTCGCCGGCACACGTTCGGGTGGCGGCAAGGAGCATCTGGCGGTAGAGGTCGCGGTCAGCCAGACCCAGCAGCAGGCGCAATTCCAGTCGCAGAGTTGAGGCAGCGTTGATGGAGACCAAGGCCCCATGACTTACTGTTTGGGCATGCTGCTCGACGCCGGCCTGATCATGATCGCCGACACGCGCACCAATGCCGGAGTCGACGACATCTCCTCGTTCCGCAAGCTTCACTGCCTCGCCGACGGCCCCGACCGCTGCATCTACGCAGCGACGGCCGGCAATCTTTCGACCAGCCAGACGGTGATCAGCCTGCTGCGCCAGGGCATTCCGGCGGGCGAAGGCGAGGAGCTGGTGCGGACGATCGCCGAGCCCTCCAGCATGTTCCGCGCCGCGCAGCTGGTCGGCGAGGCGATGCAGCTCGCCAACCAGACGGTGGGCAAGGCGCTTTCCACGCTCAAGATCAGCGGCGCCGCCTCGCTCCTCCTGGGCGGCCGGATCGGCGATTCGCCGCCCTCGCTCTACCTGATCTACTCGGCCGGCAATTTCATCGAATGCAAGCCGGACATGCCCTTCTTCCAGATCGGCGAGACCAAATACGGTCGGCCGATCCTCGACCGGATCATGCACCCCAACACATCGCTCGCCGAGGCGATGAAGATCGGCTTCCTCTCGTTCGACGCGGCGATCCGGTCCAACCTCGCCGTCGGCCGCCCGCTCGACGTGATGGTCATGCCCACCGCGCCCGAGGCGAAGGTGCTGACCCGGCGGATCGGCGACGAAGACGCCTATTTCGACCACCTTTCGGCAAGCTGGGGCGATCTGCTGTCCGACGCCGCGGCGATCATCCCCGATCCCCCCTTCATGGCCGACCTCGGCTAGGATCCGTACCCAATTGGAATCCGGCATCATCTTCTTCCACGTCATGCTGAACTTGTTTCAGGATCCAGCATCGAACCACTGGGCGGGTGGAGAGCTGGACCCTGAAACAAGTTGGCGTTTATCCCGCTTAGACATTTACGTCTAAATCTTGTATCAGAGTCCGGACGGGCAGGTGCGCTAAGTCAAACTCAGTCTCCCCCATGTTTCTATTGGGGAGTGGGCGGATGAACGCCTTCCTTCTCATGTGTGCATTGCAGGGCGAAACTCCCGGGCTTCTTGGTGGAGTAGTCCAACCGGTGTCCATAGCCGACTCCGTAAATGTCGGTGTAAAAGATACGGAGGATCACAAAAAAGAGACGATCCTCCCCTTCGATCTCCTTGACCGGAAACGATCTGAAAATCGAACGACCCGGTTGCAGAATTTGCGGAGCGCCTCCGGGCTTGGGAAGGGACTTGGGGCGCGGCGGTTTCCCGCCATGTTGGGCGGCAGCGTGGAACGTGAGCACAGCCGGGGTCTTTCCATAGTTTTTCAGAGTTACGTTGAGGAACTCCCCTCCTCGCCTCGCCAGGATTTGTGGGCGGATTGGCGATTGCACGGGCTGGGAGAGTTCGATCTCCTTCACCCCCACATAGGCCCGCAATTCGTGCTTGGCCGTCTCCTGAGCGACAATGACGCCCTTCGCCGCCGCGTTCGCGTTGCGCTCGGCGATTTCCAAGGCCGTGTCGGCGTCCCTCGTCGCTTCCTGCGCCACCCGTACCGCAGCGCGAGTGTAATACAGGGTGGCAAACAGGCCGAACGTTCCGATCATTCCCAGGACGAACGACCATTTCGCCCAAAAGGCGGCATCGAAAGCGGAGTCCGCAGCCTTCCATTGGGCGCAAAGATCGGACTTGCGATTATCCTCAGTGCGCTGGCAGTCTTGGGTTATTTCCGGGGGGTGGATCGGCTCGACGGATTCAACTCTACGGGGGACCTGCGGAGCGTCGCTCCGCACCGCCTCAGCGCGGTCTCCGACTTCGCTGGCAGCGTTGCCCTGCTGGTTCTGTCCTTCCTGCTTTGGAGCTGGACTGACCCCTAAGAGCGCCAGCGCGAGACTCGCTAGGATCAAGGCCCTGACCATTAGGGCAGAGTGGTGTATAAGAGAGGGATGAGCAAGTTAGGTGAACGCTTCGACCGCCTTCTGGAAGCAATGGCGCATGGGGAAGCCCCTAGCGCACGAAAGAGTGCATGAGCCGATCAAGCATCAGGTGAGGCTTGACGCATGTTCCAGCGATACTCGAACTCCACGAGATACTTCGGAAGATGCTTCGCGCGCTGACGTGGATATGCGTTCCGTTGATCCCGCGCTTTAGCTGCGCCCAGAAGCCTTCAATCGCGTTGACGCCCGCCCCGCTTTGCTTGCTCTTCGGATCTTAAGCCGGTGACGGCGTTTGAGACGCTCCGGGAATATGGTCTCGGCTTTCCCGAGGCCGAGGAGGACTTCCCCTGGGGCCACACCGCGCTCAAGCTGCGCGGAAAGACCTTCGCCTGGCTCGACGAAAGCGACGGCACGTTCAGCCTGACGGTCAAGCTGCCGGTCAGCCGCGACTTCGCCGAGACGTTCGATTTCGCGTCCCCCGCCGGCTACGGCCTCGGCCGCTCGGGCTGGATCAGCTGCCGCTTCGCCGCCGGCGAGGCGGTCGATCTCGACCTGATGAAACGCTGGTTCGCCGAGAGCTATCGCGCCGTCGCGCCGAAGAAGCTCGCCGCGCTGGTGCCGGATCAGGACGCTCCCTGATTTGCGATTTTGGGCTTTTGCTCCTATGCCTAGGGGAATCCCCTAGGAATCAGGAATCTCCATGTCCACCCATCACGAATTCTACCTGGAGCGCGCCGCCGAGGCGCGCCGCGACGCCGACGCAACCCAGCTCCAGAACGTTCGCGACCGCTGCCTGCGCGCGGCCGAGGCCTGGGAGCAGATGGCCGCGCGGGTCGAGCGGACCGGGCGGATGCGCGCCGAGACCGAGGCCAAGAAAGCCGCCGCCCTCGTCGCCGAGGCGCACTAACGGCAGTTCCCGCTCAGCTTGAGCGCCACCCTTCCTGTGCCCCATCCACTCGAAGCCGCGGCGTACGCGGCGGCGGCTGAAACCCGGTAAGTAAGCTCCGCCTGGCGCGGCAAGGCTCTGCAAGACGCGCGCCGCGCGGGCGGCATCGCGAGCGCGTGAGCGGTCACCGCATTGGCCGGCCTGAAATTTCCGACACCCCGCGGTGACCCCGGGCAGCACTGAAATCGCCCTCGACGGGCCGGGAGCGGTTCCACAAATGTGGAACCGCTCCCGCCGCCCTCCCGCTAGATTACGGTGAAGTCGCTGGCGATGATCGGCGGGTGGTTGACCACGTTGGCGAACAGCACCGCCGCGCCTGCGCCGTTGCCGTCGGCATCGTAGAAGAGGTTGCCGGTCGTCGCATCGTAGATGATCCGATCGTCGGCGTCGTGCGCCGCGGCGCCAGCGAAGAATGCGTTGGCGTTGAGAGCGCCCATGCCGCCGATCGCGCTGAAGACGGCATCGTCCAGTGCGATCTTGTCGGTGCCGGAGAGGAAATCGCCGATCTGGTCGACATTGCCTCCGCCGAGAGCCGTTGTGAACGCGAAGGTATCTGCCCCGCCAAAGCCCTGGAGGAAGTCGGCTCCGCCGCCACCGTTCAGGATGTTGGCCCCGGCATTGCCATAGATGGTGTTGGCAAATTCGTTGCCTGTCAGATCGATCGCCGTCGTGCTTCCTTGAGAGGAGGTCGACAGAACTTCGATCTCCTGGCTGGCGGCGAGAGTGTAGCTCGCCTTGGCGTAAACGACATCGGTCCCGCCGCCCGCGCTTTCCGCGACATAGTCCTCGGCGCCGTCGACGACGTAGGTGTCGTTGCCGCCGAGGCCGATCAGGACGTCGGCCCCGCCATTGCCGTCGATGAAATTGGCCCCGGCACTACCGTAGATCGTCTGGCCGAATATGTTGCCGACCAGAGACTGCGCCGCGGTCGATCCCTGGCTGTAGGCCGTGATGAGCTCGATCTCGGCCTGAATGTTCAGCTCGTAATCACCCTGGACAAAGAGAATGTCGGTGCCCTCGCCAACGAAGTCGTAGATCACATCGCTGGCATCATCGACGACATAGGTGTCGTTGCCGCCAAAGCCGACCAGGAGATCGCCGCCCCCGGCACCATCGAGATAATTGAGGCCGGCATTGCCGTAGAGTTCGTTGACGAACCCGTTGCCAGTGAGGTTGATTGCGTTGGTCGCCGATTGCGAGATGGTCGAGAGTACTTCCACCTCCTGCCCGGCCCCCAGGGTGTAGCTGGACCTCGCCAGGACCACGTCGCGACCGCCGCCGCCGACGGCCTCCAAAACGATGTCGTCATTGCCATCGACGACAAAGGTATCGCTGCCGTTGAGCCCGATCAGCACATCAGCGCCGCCGCCGCCTTCGAGGAAATTCGCGCCGGCATTGCCGTAGATCGATTGATTGAGCGTATTTCCGACCAGGACCAGGGGCGTCGTGGCGGCCTGATCGGCGGCCGAGAGGATCTCGATCTCCGAGCCGCCCGCCAGCTCGTAGGACGATGTCGCGTAGACGATGTCCAGGCCACCGCCGGCAGCCTCGAGAGCGAGGTCGCCGGCATTGTCGACGAAGTAGCGGTCGTTGCCGCCGAAGCCGCGCATGACGTCGGCCCCGACACCACCGTCCAGCGTGTTAACGCCAGCATTTCCGTTGATCGTGTTCGCGAACTCATTGCCGGTCAAGTCGATCGCGGCCGTTCCGGCCTGGGGGTCGGCCGAAAGCTCTTCGATCGACGAGCCGGCTTCGAGCGCGAAGCTGACGCTCGCGTAGACCGTATCGTAGCCTTCGCCCGAATTCTCCAAGGCCCGATCGCCCAACGTGTCGACGTAGAACGCATCGTCGCCAAGCCCGCCGGTCAGGACATCGGAGCCCGCGCCGCCGTCGAGCCTGTCGTTGCCGCCCGCGCCGTTCAGATGGTCGACGCCGCCCGTGGTGGTGATCACGTCGTTATTGTCGCCGGCGTTGAGCGTGATCCCTTGATTGCCGGTCGCGTTCAAAGTGACGTTGAGCGTGGCGCCCTCGCCGAAGACCACCAGCCCCGAATGGTTATAGCTGAAGGTGCCGCTGTGGAGGACGGGAGTCAGGCGGATGTAATCGAAGTCATGCGCCGAGACCGAGCTGCCCGCATCCTGGAGCGTGACGAAGGTGTTCGGGCTGATCAGCAGGTAGCGCTGGCTGGTCGTGTCGATGACGATCTCCACGCCGGTCAAGGTTTGGGTTCCGCTGGTGGTCGCGACGGTCCACGTCCCCGCGGCGTAGCTGAAGCCGGTGATGGTCGAGACGAGCGCGATATCGATGCCCGCGCCTCCGTCGAGCAAATCGTCGCCCGTGCCGCCATCGAGGAAGTCCGCGCCCGCATTGCCGTGGAGCTGATCGTTCCCGGTGCCGCCGGTGAGGCTGTCGCCTTGTGCGCTGCCCCAGGCGCGGTCGTCGCCGCCCTGGCCGTCGAAGCTCAAGGGCCCGACAACGCCCCAATCGCCGACGAACGCCTCGTTCTCGTCGGTGCCGACGAAATTGTGGCTGCCATCGGTCGGGTAGATCTGGATCGGCCGCTCGGCGGCGTTGTTGGTGAACGTATTGCCGCTGACATAATCGTCGAGGTCGATCGAATCGGGGCCCGACGGGAACAGGTTCAGAACGCCCGCATAGAGCCCGTCAAACGTGTTGTCGGTGATGTCGACGTGCGAGGTCTCGCTGTTGACCCCGTTGCCGAGGCCTGTGGCGGGGCCGCCGTCGCCCTGGAAGAGGTTGTCGTGGATCGAGCCGGTGGAGCCCGGGCCGGAGACGTAGGCGCCGATGACGAAGCCGGTGATGAGGTTGTGGCCGACGTCGAGGCCGGTCGTGGTCTGGGTCAGGATCGCCGAATTGTTGCCGTCGCCATTGGTTCCCACGCCCGAGCCGTCGAGGATCGAGTTGACCAGGCTGAGGCCGTTGCCGGCCACGTAGACGCCCGCGGGCCAGATCGAGCCGGGAACGTCGGCATCGCCGGTGATCTTGACGCCGTCGATGGTCACGCCGTTGACGACGATGTTGACGCCCCCCGCGATGATCGTCTCCGCCCCGCGCGCGCCGTCGCCGGCCACGCCCGCATTGGCGCCCGAGATCGTCACGTCCTTGTTGACGAGGAGATCCTCGGCATAGGTGCCGGCCGTGACCAGGATCGTGTCGCCGTCCGAGGCCGCGTCGATCGCCGCCTGGATCGTGGTGAAGCCGCCCGAGCCCACGAGCAAAGTGTGGTTCGCGCCGCTCTGGACGATCTCGATCCCGGTGAGGGTGTCGACGCCGTCGCTCGAGGTGACGGTCCAGGTCGTGCCGTTCGCGACATAGGTCGCGCCGGCGCCGACGATCGCCGTGTCGATGCCCGAGCCGCCGTCGAGCTGGTCGTCGTCGCCGCCGCCCGTCAGAGTGTCGTCGCCGCCGCGGCCGAAGAGCAGATCGGCCCCGGCGCCGCCGTCGATCGAGTCGCTGTCGGTCGCGTTGGGGGCGGTCGGGCTGTTGTTGCCGTCGATATAGTCGGCCCCATCGGTGCCGGTGAACGTGTCGTTGCCCGATCCGCCGAGGATCACCGCGAAGTCGTTGGAATTGCCGGCCGGATTGAGCGTGTCGATGGCCGCGCCCGCGTCGAAGGTGACGTCGGTGGTGAGGTTGCGGAAGCTGAATTCGTCGCCGACGTTGAAGAAGTCGTTGTCGGTGACCGTCAGCCCGACCGAATCCACGCCGACCGCGATCGCGGTGCCGAGATTCTGGAAGTCGTTGCCGTCGACGGTCGCGGTCGAATTGCCGGACATGTCGAGGTTCATGCCGCTGCGGGTCCACTGGATGGTGTTGCCCGAGACGGTGAGATCCGTCCCGCCGCCGTCGGACCAGATGCCGCGGCCCCACGAAGCGGTGCCGAACAGGCCGTGCGACGTGCCCGAGATGAGGTTGTCGCTGATCTCGACCGATCCGCTCGCGTTCGGCGAGAGGTAGATGGCGCGGTCGTCGACTCCGCCGGCGCCGCCGGCGATGGTCGACCAGAAGACCGAGTCGGTGACGATGTGGCCGGCCGCGGTGGTGAAGGAGAGCGCCGCGTTGGACGGGCCGTGGCCGATCGTCCCGTCGTTGACGAAGCGAAGGCCATCGAGGGTCACGTTGTCGGTCGCGGTCACTCGGGCGTTGCCGATGATCGTCGTCTCGCCGGTGCCGCCGGCCGCGTCGCGGCCGCCGCCGGTCCCGCCGACGCCGGACTGGGCGCCGAGGATGGTCACGCCGACGTCGATCGTCAGATCCTCGTCATAGGTGCCCGCGGCGACGCTGATCGTATAATCGTCCGAAGCCGCGTCGATCGCCGCCTGGATGGTGGTGAACGTGCCGACGAACTGGCCGCCCGCGTCGAACAGCTGGATCGGGTCCGTCAGGTTGAGCGTAACGTTGCCGAAGCTGAGCAGCTCGACGCTGTTCAGCGCATCGGTGCCCTCGTCAACGCCGGTCGCGGCGTCGTCGGTGACCGAAACGAAGCTGAGGACTCGGCCATGAGCGTCGGTGGTCGTGACCACGGTGTAGTCGTCGCGGTCGTCGTCGTAGAAGGCGGTGTCGGTGCCGGTGCCGCCGTTCAGCGTGTCGTTGCCCGATCCGGCGAAGAAATCGTCGTTGCCGCCGAGACCGTTGAAGGTGGAGTCGGTGCCCGAGCCCGCATTCTCAGAGGCGAAGAAGCCGTTGCGGCCCTCCGTTCCGGTGATGACCTGGCCGGCCACGCCGCCCGGCGTGCCGTCGCCATAGGCGAAGACTGAGACCTGCCGGTTGGTGCCGCCGAAGCTGTTGTTCGTGCCGACATAGTCGCGCATGTCCTCGGTGTCGTCGAACGAGCCGTAGCCGATGTGCGAGCCGGTCGAATCGGTGAAGACGTTGTTGTCGATCGACGTTCCCGCCGCCCAATCGTCGCCGATGATCGCGTTGCCGTTGTCGTCGAACGTGTTGCCGGTGGCGGTGAACTGGGTCGACGGGTTGAAATAGGTGCCCTGGCCCCAATCCTGGATCAGGCTGTTGCTGATGACGAGGCCGGTCACTCCGCCCAGATAGGGCGTCGAGAGGCCCGGATCGTGGGTGCCGTCGCCGGTGACGACGAGGTTGGTCAGGGTGACGTTGTCGGTGTCGATATAGATCCCGGCCGGATTGCCGGCGAGCGTTCCGCCGCCGAGCACGGTGAAGCCGTCGAGAGTCGCTCCGTCGGCGTGCATGTAGACGCCGCCGTGGATGACTGCTTCGGCCCCGCGCGCTCCGGTTCCCGGAGTCCCTCCGTTCGGGCCGACGATGGTCACGTCCTTATCGACGGTGACCGTCTCGTTGTAGGTGCCCGCGGCGACGAGGATCGTGTCGCCGTTGACGGAAGCGTTGACCGCCGCCTGGATGGTGGCGAAGCCGCCCGAGCCGACGAGCAGGATCCGGCTGCCGCCGGGCCCTCCGCCGTCGACGGCTTCAACGCCGGTCAGGCTGTCGGTGCCTTCGGTCGCGGTGGTGACGGTCCAGCCCGCCTGATTGCCTGCGGTCTCCGGATCGGCGTCCGCCACCGCGGCGATGTCGGCGATGGTGATCGTGTCGGCGAAGAGCGCGGTATCGGTGCCGCTGCCGCCGACGACGATGTCGTTCCCGGCGCCGCCCTCGAGCGCGTCGTCGCCCGAGCCGGCGTCGATATAATCGTTGCCGCCCTCGCCGTGGAGAGTGCTGGCGCCGCCGACCGTGGTGTCGGCGATATAATCGTCATAGTCGGTGGCCGTGATCTCCTGGCCGGCCCCATAGCCGAAGATGCCGACCGGACGGCCGCCGCTGCTGTCGAAATCGTTGCCCGCCCCGAAGAACGCGCCGACATCCTCGACCGCGTCGAGCGCGCCGTAGCCGACATGGCCGAAGCTGCTGTTGGTGAAGTCGTTGCCGGAGATGACGGTGCCGTCCTCCCAATCGTCGCCGGTCAGGGCGACGCCGTTGCCGTCGAAGCTGTTGTCGGTGGCGGTGAACTGGGTGGTCGGGTTGAAATAGGTGCCGTTGGTCCAGTCGTCGATCCGGCTGTCGCTGAGCTCGAGGCCTGTGACCCCGCCATTATAGGGCGTGAGGATGCCGGTGCCGGCAGTGCCGTCGCCCTGGACGACGAGGTTGGTCAGAGTGACATTGTCGGCGTCGACGTAGATGCCGGCAGGGTTGCCGGCGAGCATCCCGCCCCCGAGCACCGTCAGGCCGTCGAGCGTCGCGCCGGCCGCGTTCATGTGGACGCCGCCGTCGATGATCGCCTCGGTGCCGCGAGCGCCGGTGCCCGGAGTCCCCGCATTCGGTCCCTCGATGGTGATGTCCTTGTTGACCGTGACCGTCTCATTGTAGGTCCCGGCCGCGACGTTCACCGAATAGCCGTTCTGCGAGGCGTTCACCGCCGCCTGGATGGTCGCGAAGGTTCCGACCAGATTGCCGCCGCCGTCGAACAATTGGACCGGCTGGGCGAGGTCGAGAGTCACCCCGTTGAACTGCAGCACCTCGATGCTGTCGAGCGTGTCGCTGCCCTCGTCGCCGTCGCCGGCATTGTTGTCGCTGACGGCGCTGAAGCCGATGACGTGGCCGTTGCCGTCGGTGACCGTGGTGATCGTGTAATCGCCGATTACCCCGGCGTAGACCGCGGTGTCGGTGCCGCCGTCGCCTTCCAGATCGTCGTCGCCTCCATTGCCCCGCAGCGTGTCGTTGCCGCCGAGCGCGGTGAAGTGATCGTCCCCGGCGCCGCCGGCGATGTAGTCGCTGCCGACCGTGCCGTCGACGTCGTGGGCGGTGGTCAGCGCCGCATTGGGCTCGAAATAGATGCCCACCGGAGCGTTGTCCGAGCCGTCGATATTGGTGACGTCGTTGTTCTGGATGAGGATTCCGTCGGGCGTGACATCGCCGGTGACGTCAATGCCCTCGTCGACATAGGAGATGTCGTTGCCGCTGATCTCGCCGCCGCTGTTGGGCGCGTTGTTGGGCGCGCCGTTCTGGAAGACCCAGATGCCGACCACGCGGGCGGCGGCGTTGGAAATGTTCGCGCCGACGATGGTGTTGCCGGTGACGTGGAGGTCCTCGTTGGCGAACAGGAGCATCGCGCCCGAATAGGCGTTGGCGGCGCCGGCATAGCCGATGCCGGTGATCGTGTTGCCGTCGATCGTGCCGGTCGAGTTGAGAACCTGAAGGCCGTTCTGGGCATTGGTGGTGATCGGGCCCGAGCCGGTGATCGTCACTCCGGTGACCAGCAGGTCGGCGCCGTTGAACACCGTCGCGTTCTTCTGGAAGTCGGTGATCGAGCCGCCGGTCATGGCGAAGGCCATCAGGCTGTTATTGTCGACGCCGACGCCGACTCCGCGCTGGACGCCGCTGATCTGGCCGCCGACCAGCTGGTCGCGGACATGGGCGACGTCGACCGCGGTCAGGCCGCCCGAGCTGTTGCGGTAGAACACGCCGTAGAAATTGGCCTGGCCCGCGCCGCCGCCCTCGTCGACCGTGTTGCCGGCGCCCGCGCCGTCGATGTCGATGTGGCTCAGGGTCACGTTGGTGCTGCCAATCACGGTGAAGACCGCGTGGATCTCGCGGTCGCTGATCGAGCGAACGGTCTCGTGAACGTCGGCCGGGGCCTGGATCGTCACCTGCGCGCCGGTCTCGGCAACGATGGTGAGGTTGTTTCGGCCGTTGACCACGACCTGCTCGACATAGGTGCCGGCCGCGACGAGGATCGTGTCGCCGTCGACGGAGGCGTCGACCGCCGCCTGGATGGTGGCGAAGCCCCCCGATCCGACCAGCAATGTGTGCGCGCCGCCGGTCTGGACGATCTCGATGCTGATGAGCGTGTCGGTGCCGTCGGTGGACGTCGCGGTCCAGCCGGTGCCGTTGGAAACGAAGGTCGCTCCGGCGGGGAGGACCGCGGTGTCGATGCCGGCGCCGCCGTCCATCGTATCGTCGCCCGTTCCGCCGGTGAGCGTGTCGTTGCCGCCGCGGCCGAACAGCAGGTCGTTGCCGCCGGCGCCGTTGAGCACGTCGGTATCGAGCGCGCCCGGGTTGGTCGGGCTGTTGTTGCCGTCGATGAGGTCGGCGCCCGAGGTGCCGGTGATGTGGTCGTTGCCGGACCCGCCGAGCACGACGACGAGGTCGTTGGGGCTGACGACCGGCGTAAGCAGGTCGACAGCGACCTCGGCGTCGAAGTTCACGTCGTCGGTGAGGTTGCGGAAGTTGAAGTCGTCGCCGACGTCGGTGAAGTCGTTGTTGGTCAGCGAGACGTTGTCGTCGCTGACTCCGACCGAGACCCCGGTCCCGACATGCTGGAACAGGTTGTTGTCCACGCTCGCGAAGGACGAGCCCGACATGTCGAGGTTGATGCCGCTGCGGGTCCATTCGATGGTGTTGCCGGTCACGGTGAGGGTCGCCCCGCCGCCGTCTGACCAGATGCCCCGGCCCCAGGACGCGGTGCCGAACAGGCCGTGCGACGTGCCGGAGATCAGGTTGGCGGTGATGTCGATCGAGCCGCTCGCGTTGGGCGAGACGAAGATCGCGCGGTCGTCGACGCCATTGGCGCCGCCGGCGATGGTCGACCAGAAGATCGAGTTGATCACCTGGTGCCCGGCGGCGGTCGTGAAGGAAAGCGGGGCGTTGGACGGGCCGTGGCCGATGCTTCCGTCGTTGACGAAGCGAAGGCCGTTCAGGGTCACGTTGTCGGTCGCGGTGACATGGGCGTTGCCGATGATCGTCGTCTCGCCGACTCCGTTCGCCGCGTCGCGGCTCAGGCTGGTGATCGAGGTGTTGCCGCGCGCGCCGAGGATTCGCACGCCGACGTCGATGTCGAGATTTTCGTGATAGACGCCCGCGGCGACCCGGATCGTGTAATTGTCCTGCGCCGAATCGATCGCCGCCTGGATCGTATCGAAGGTGCCGACCAGGGCGTTGTTGAAATCGAACAGCTGGACGTTCTTGCTCGTGTCGAGCGTGAGGTTCGAGAATTGCAGGACCTCGACGCTGTTCAGAGAGTCGAAGCCTTCGTTGCCGTTGCCGAACACGTTGTCGCCGACCTGGGTGAAGGCGATCACCCGGCCCGCCGAATTGGTGGTCACGGTGAACGAATAATCGCCGCGCGGCCCGTCATAGACCGCGGTGTCGGTGCCGGATCCGCCGTTCAGCTGGTCGTTGCCGGTGCCGCCGTGGAGCGAGTCGTTGCCGTTGTCGCCGTTCAGGATGTCGTTGCCGCTGCCGCCGTCGAGCGTGTCGTTGTCGTCGCCGCCGTTCACGACGTCGTTATTGGCGTCGCCCGCCAGAATGTCGTTGCCGGCATTGCCGTTGATCTGGTCGTCGCCCGCGCCGCCGCGCAGATTGTCGCCCTGGGCGCTGCCGTAGGCGCGGTCGTCGCCGCCCTGGCCGTCGAAGCTGAGCGGACCGGTCACGCCCCAATCGCCGTTGAAGGCTTCGTTATGGTCGGTGCCGATGAAATTGTGGCTGAGGTCGGTCGGGTAGATCTGGATCGGCCGCGCCAAGGCGTTGTTGGTGAACGTGTTGCCGATCACATAGGTGTCGAGGTCGATCGAGTCCGGGCCGTTGGGGAAGAGGTTGAGGACGCCGGAATAGAGGCCGTCGAACGTGTTCCCCGAGATGGCGACGGTGGAGGTCTCGCTGTTGACCCCGTTGCTCATGCCGGTGTGCGGGCCGCCGTCGCCCTGGAAGCGGTTGTCGTGGATCGATCCGGTCGAGCCGGCCGTGACATAGGCGCCGATCACATAGCCGTTGATCAGATTGTTGCCGACGTTGAGGCCGCTCACCGACTGGGTGATGATCGCCGAATTGTCGCCGCTGCCGTTGGTCGGGGTTCCGGCGCCGGCCATGACCGAATTGACCAGGCTGAAATTGTTGCCCGCGACGAAGATGCCCGAAGGCCAGGGCGCGCCGAGGCCGTCGATCGTTCCGGTGAGCTTCACGCCGTCGATGGTCACGCCGCTCGCGGTGATGTTGATGCCGCCCGTGATGACCGTTTCCGTGCCGCGCGCGCCGGTGCCCGGGATGCCGTGGTTCAAGCCTTCGATGGTGACGTCCTTGTCGACCGTCAGCGTCTCGTTCCACGTGCCCGAGGCGATCCGGATGACGTCGCCGTCGTTCGAGGCGTTGATCGCCGCCTGGATCGTCGCATAGCCGCCATTGCCGACCAGCCTGGTCACGCCCGATGCGACGTCGTCGACGATCTCGATCCGGTCGAGGGTGTCGGTGCCGCTGCCGTCGTTGACGGTCCAGCCGGTCCCCACCTGGTTGATCGACCCGACTCCGTCATAAGCGGCGGTGTCGATGCCGGTGCCGCCGTTCAGCGTGTCGTTGCCCGAGCCGCCGTAGAGATAGTCGTTGCCGCCGAGACCGTTGAAGGTGGAATCCGTGCCGGAGCCGGGGACGAACTCGCTGGCGAAGATGCCGTTCGCCTCGTTGGTGCCGGTGAGCACCTGGCCGCCGGCGTCGCCGTCGCCGTAGGCGAAGATCGAGACCGCGCGGTTCGAGCCGTTGAAGGTGTTCGCGCCGAAATAGACGCGCACGTCCTCGATGCTGTCGAACGAGCCGATGCCGACGTGGCTGCCGGCGCTGTTGGAGAAGATGTTGCCCGAGATCATCGAGCCGGTGCCGAAATCGTCGCCGAGAAGCGCGTTGCCGTTGCCGTCGAACGTGTTGCCGCTGGCGGTGAAGGTCGTCGTCGGGTTGAAATAGCCGCCGGTGCCCCACTGGGTCACCAGACTGTTGCTCAGGACGAGGCCGGTGGTCGTCGTCCCGTAGGTGGTCTGGATGCCGTAGCCGTTGTTCGGCCCGTCGAGGATGAGATTGGTCAGCGTGACCCCGTCATTGTTGACCCACACGCCGGTGATGTCCTGCCCGAACAGCGGAGCGCCGGTGATGGTCAGCCCATCGAGGGTCACGCCGTCGGCGGTGATCGAGAAGAGGCCGTTGACGACCGCTTCCGCGCCGCGCGCGCCGGTGCCCGCGATGCCCGCGTTCGGGCCCTCGATCGTGACGTCCTTGTCGACCGTCACGTTCTCGTTGAAGGTCCCCGCCGCGACCGAGATGCGATAGCCGTTGGACGAGGCGTTGACCGCCGCCTGGATGGTGCCGAACGTGCCGACGAGGTTGTTGCTGCCGTCGAACAGCTGGACCGGCTGGCCGAGGTCGATGGTCTGATCCGAGAAGGTCAGCTTCTCGATGCTGGTCAGGGTGTCGGCACCCTCGTCGCCATTGCCGGCGTTGGTGTCGGTGACCGAGCTGAAGCTCGTCGCCCGGCCGGTGGCCGGATCGGTCGTGTAGGTGAAGCTGTAGCCGGCGCGCGGGCCCGCATAATCCGCCGTGTCGTTGCCGGCGCCGCCGTTCAGAGCGTCGTTGCCCGTGCCGCCGCGAAGCACGTCTTCGCCGTTGCCGCCATTGAGCGTGTCGGTTCCGGCCAGGCCGATCAGGAGGTCGTTGCCGTCCCCGCCGCTGAGAGTGTCGTTGCCGGTTGCGCCGGTGATCGTCTCGTCCAGGGCGCCGATGCCGGTCAGAGTCAAATTGCCGATGAAGCCGTCGAAGTTGAAGGCCGTGAACCCACCCGTATAGCCGTTGCTGATCGCGAAGATGGTGACGAAGCCGTTGGTCGCGCCGCCGGCATCGCGATCGACCTGCACCAGCAGGTCGCTACCGGACTGGGTCAGGCGAAGATGGCCGCTGGCGAAGGCGTTGCTGTTCGCCGTGTAGCCGGTCAGCCCATTGTTCAGGTAGGTGGACATCTCGAACTTGTCGCCGGCATCGCCGCGATCGAAGTCGGTCACGCGGCTGGTGCGGGCGGTGGTCGTCACGTCGGACGTGGTCCCGCCGAGCTGGAGGATGTCCGCGCCGGCGCCCAGCGTGATCTGGTAGTTGTTGACGCTGGACGCGCCGCGCATGGAGATGCTGACGGTGTCGTTGCCGGATCCGGCGTTGATCGTCGCGCTGGCGACGCCGCTCAGGACGATTCGATCGTTGCCAGCGCCGCCGTCGACGGTCACGACATCGAGGTTGCGGTCGGTGGAGGTCGTGCCCAGCGCCATATAGGTGAGGCTGGCCCCGTTGCTCGCAGCCACCAGGCCGTCGAGGTTTACCGCCAGGCCCGCCGACAGCGTGCCGCCGCGCAGCTCGATGAAGTCGTCGCCGTCGCCCCCGTCCATGTTGATGTTCGTCGCCAGCGCCGCGGCGGCGCGCGTCACCTGGATGGTGTCGTTGCCGCCATAGCCGAAGATCGAGTCGGTCTGACCGGCGGGGCCCGTCGCCGCGGTGTCGGTGATCAGGTTGAAATCGTCATTGCCTCGCAGGGTGTCGCCGAAGTTCGAGCCGGCCAGATATTCGATGCCGGACAGCGTATCGATGCCTTCGCCGCCCGTGTTCTGGGCCACGCCATCGATCCGCAAATCGACGTTCACGCCGGCCGTCGAATTGACGTAGGTCGCCGTGTCGAGGCCCTCGCCGCCGATCAGGGTGTCGTTGCCGAGCCCGCCCGACAGCAGGTCGTTGCCGTACCAGCCATCGAGCACGTCGTCGCCGGCGAGGCCGGTGAGGCTGTCGAGCGAGCCGCCGCCCTTGACGACGTCGTTGACGTTGGTGCCGCGGAAGGTGACGAACTCGATGCTGGTCAGCGAACCGACATTGACCCCGTTGAAGGTGATCGCGCTGTTGCCGGCGAGGTTGCCGATGTCGAAGGCGACCCCGACGGTGCTCGCGCCGACGCCGGCGCGGGTATCGTAGACCATGATCGCGCGGTCGGCCCCATCGCCGCCGTCGTAGGTGTCGTCGCCGCCGTCGACTCCGGTGAAGAATTGTTGGATCGTATTCACGATGCCGCCGACCAGCACGTCGTCGCCATCGCCGCCGCGCAGGATGTCGTTGCCCTGGCCGCCGCCCAGGAAGTCGGCGCCCGCGCCGCCCTCGAGAGTGTCAGCGCTGCCGTCGTCCAGCGCGCCGGTCGTGCCGCCCAGCAGGACGTCGTTACCGGCGTTGCCGAAGATCACGTCCGCGCCGTTGTTGCCCTGGATGGTGTCCGCCGCGGAGCCGCCGGTGAGCCGGTTGGCCAGGGTGTTGCCGGTCAGCGTGTTGCCGAAGGCCGCCGCGCCGACCACGTTTTCGATGTTGGTAATCGTGTCGCTGCCGCCGAACGTCCCGGTAACCTGAGCCGTGACGGTGTTGAGGTTGACCGTTACCGTCGAGGTGGCGGCGGAATAGTCGACCGTGTCGCCCAAGCCGCCCGCGCCGTTATAGGTGTCGTTGCCGCCGCCTTCGAAGAAGGTGTTGTCGTTGACGTCGCCGGTGATGTTGTCGGCGCCGGAGCCGGTGCGGACATTCTCGAAATTGGTGATGGTGTCGCTGCCCCAGCCCGTATTCTGGGCCGTCAGAGTGGCCAGGTTGACCGTCGTCGCGGTCGAGCCGGTGAAGACCAGAGTGTCCACGCCCAGGCCGCCGTCGAGCGTGTCGTTGCCGAGCCCTCCCTCGATGGCATTGGCGTTGCCGTCACCGGTCAGGATGTCGGCGTTCGCGCTGCCGATCAGGTTCTCGATGCTGCGCAAGGTGGCGATCGTCCCGCCGGCGATGGAGGCGGCGCCGTCCAGCGCGCCGTTCAGCGTGGCCGTGACGCCGGAAGCGTTGCCCGCGAAGGACGCGGTGTCCGTCCCGAGCCCGCCGTCCAGCAGGTCCACGACCGCGCCCGCGTTCGCACCGGGATTGAGCGTGTCGTCGCCCGCGCCGCCCGAAAGGATATTCGCGTTGGCGTCGCCGGTGAGGCTGTCGTTGAAGCCGGAGCCCGCCAGATTCTCGAATCCGCTGAGCGTGTCCGAGCCCGCATTGACCGTGCTTTGCGCCGCGCCTTGGAGGGCGAGGCTTACCGTCACGCCGGCTGCGGCGCCGGCATAGGAGGCGGTGTCGCTGCCGAGGCCGCCGGCCAAAGTGTCGGCGCCAAGACCGCCTTCGATGACATTGTCGTTGCCGTCGCCGGTCAGGGTGTCGTTATACTGCGAACCGACCAGATTCTCGATGCCGGTCAGCGTGTCGTTGCCCGCACCGACCGTGTTCTGGGCCACGCCCTGAATGTTCAGATCGACGGTGACGCCGGTCGTGCCGGCGCCGCCGCCGTTATAGGCGGTCGCGAACGACGCGGTGTCGTTGCCGTTGCCGCCGGTCAGCGTGTCGTCGGCGACCGTTCCCTGAAGGTAGTCGTTCCCCTCGCCGCCATCGGCCACGAGGCTGCTGGTGTTGTTGACAGTGAAGGTGGTCGATCCGGCGGCGCCCTGAAGCGAGATGTTCAGCTGATAGGTCTGCCCGGCCAGCATCGGCTGGGCGACGCTGTTGCTGATGAACCGGCCGACGCGGATGTAATAGGTCCCCGCCGCGGCGAAGGTATAGGTGATGTAGGCGTCGTCGTTGACGGTGGTGCCGGGATCGCCCGGGCCGGTGTCGTTGGTGGCCAGCAAATTGCCCGCGCTGTCGACCAGCTCGATGATGCTGTCGGTGAGCGATCCGGCTCCGTCGATGTCGAAGATCGCCTGCGCGCCGGCCGCCGTCACGTCGATCCGGTAATATTCGAGCGAGCCGCCAGTCGCCGTGGCGTTGATCGTCGCGTGCGGAATCGTGGTGGCGTTCGCGATGTTCGGGTTGGCGTCGATATCGTAGGCGCCGGCCGTGTTCACCGCGTTGGCGATGCTGTTGTTGTTGGTGGCCGCCGGCTTGGTGATGTCCGGCTGCGAGGGCGGGGAGCCGGGGATGAAATTCGTGGTGACGGTGAAGCCGCCGCCGACCAGCCGGTCGTTCCCGTCGTTGCCCGAGAGCACGTCCGTGCCGCCCGAGCCGCCGGTCAGGATGTTGTCCAGGCTGTTGCCGGTGATCGTGTCGTTGCCGCTGGTGCCGCCGATATTCTCGATGCTGCGCAGCGTGTCGGTCTCGCCGTCGTGGTTTACGATGACGTCGGTATTCGTGTCGTTCAGAGTGACGTTCACGCCGGTGGCGCTGGTGAAGATCACGGTGTCGCTGCCGCCGACGCCGCCGTCGAGCACGTTGTTCGCGACGTTGCCGATGAAGATGTCGTTGCCCGCGCCGCCCGTGGCGTTCTCGATCAGGGAACGGGCGTCATTGTTGTAGAGCAGCGACATGGCGATGTTGCCGGGCGCCAGGTTGACGAGGTTCTGATAGGCCAAATTGTTGACCAGCTGATTCTGGTCGACCGTGGAGAACTCGCCCGGGCGAAGGTCGATGGTGACGCCGTTCGCGTAGTTGCTGGCGTCGATCGTGTCGTTGCCGCCGCCGTCCCAGATGGTGAGGAAGATCTTGTTGCCCGCCGGCGCGCCCTGGCCGACGCCGTTGACGAACATCTCGCCGGTCGTCTGGCTGAACGTGTAGACGGTGTCGCCCGAATTGGTGTTGAAATTGGCCCCATAAAGATACTGCAGCGCGGCGACGTCGTACTGCATGTACGTCTGCGGCTGGCTGATCTTCTCTCCGGCGAAATTGCTGTTGGTGAACGGCGCCGGCGTATAGGTCATCAGCGACCAGGCCTGGCCGTCGCGGTCCGGAGTCAGGGACTGGCTGCCGAAACGCGGCGAGGTCCCGAGGAAGCCGGACAGGTCGCTGTTCGTATAATCCTGGTGCCCGTGCTTGAGCCCCATGGTGTGGCCGATCTCGTGCATCATGGTGGCGAAGCCCCACGTGCCCCTGCCTGTGAGATCGTAATAAGGCTGGTTGTTGCGGCCGAACCAGATGTCGCCGGCCACTGCCTTGGTATCGGAGGCGAAGTTGCCGTAGGCGGACGGCACGTCGGCGTCGGCGGTCTGCGAGATGCGGATATTCGCGTGGACGGTGTCCGTGTCGGTGATTTCGGTGAACGTCAGCCCGGTCAGAGCGGAGAGCTGGGCGAAGGCGGCGCGCGCCGACGCCTGCTGCTGAGTGCCAAGGTCGATATGGTAGTTGCTGACGCCGTTGCTGTCGAAGGTCGGGCCGTTGTAGTTCGAGCCCGAGGTCGGGAAGCTGTAGGTGAGGTTGGTGGTGCCCCACCTGGATCCGATCAGGACCGCATCGACGTTGCGGATGCCGGTGAAGAAGTGGCTTCCGTCCGGGTTGGTGCCGAGCGTCAGGAGCTGGCCGGGACTTCCGGGCGTGTTGGCCGCGCGCGGGTCGAAGGTTCCGCCGCCGCCTTTCTGGTTGGCGGCCTCGTCATTGTCGTCCACGACCGCCAGTGTTTCGACCGATTCCCAGGTCCCGAGACCCGACAGGCTGCCGTCCACGCCGCCGGAAGACGTATCGTTACCGGCAGGCGCGTCATCGGCGGGAACGGCATCGTCGATCGTCGGCGCGACGATGCCGATCTCCGGACCGGGGTCGCTCACCGCGTCCGCGGGGGCGCCGATGCCGACCTCGAAGCCGGGCTCTCCCGCGTCGCCGGCGGGCGTGCCGGTGCCGGCCTCGAGCCGGTTGAACTGGTCGCCGACCGATGAATTGTCGTCGAGGGGCGTGTTGCTGCCGCGGTTGGAAGTGCTCATTGGTATCCCCTCTGGAATTTCATGATATGAAGTCGATGCGTGCCGGCCGTGAGCTGGAGATCGGACCGATCTCCGGCGCAGGCCTTGGTTGAAATCGCCGCTTCGGCATCTTCCCGGCCGCGGCCGAGGCAGACGCCCCCCGCCCGGTGACTCGATGGCGCGGTTCGTGTAGCAAAGGCTGTGTTCAAGCTCGCGAAGGGCGTGATGGCCTGGTTCTTGCTGCCCTCAATCGCGGCGCTCGTCGCCTGCAATCCTCCGCCTAAGGAAGCCACCATGCGCAACCCAAGCCCGGCCGAAAACGCTGCTTCGGATCCACGGGGAGATTCGCCGGCGGAGGCCGAGGGGCGCCGGACCTTGTCCACGGCCTTCGTCAGGGTCGGTCCCGATGGGCATCTGACGGTGGAGCTGCGCGACGGCCGGGCGATCGTTCTCCGCGACGTCGTCATGCGCCCCGGCGATTTTTGCGGGGTGCAGGTGCTCGGCGGCTCGGCCGGCAGGCGATATTGCGGTGGATATGGCGAGATCGCCGCGGCCCGGCCCGGCGGCGCGCCGGCTCCCGGTGCTCCCGATCCGGCGAGCCTCGACCCGGCCGAACCGGGGCGCGCCCCCGTGAAAGGCGAATAGCCGCCACGTATCGGTGAGGGGCTGCGGCCGATCTGCCGCGGCACCGCGAGATCAGGCCGGCGATTTTCGAGCTGGAGACATGGATGGTTTCGCGGCTTGATCGGCGAACCGGGCGCGAAGAACTGACGGGTCGACACGGCTTCACGCGCCCGCTTTTCAGGACACGAGAAAGATGTTTCGGCCCATTCACCGGGAATGGACCTCATCGGCCGTGATTTACGCAAATACTCGCCTCCCCATTACTCGGCACTTCTTCCCGCCCCTCCGGGAGGCACCGATCGAGACAAGCGAAAGGGATCGCCGCGCAGCGCGCCGACGAAACCATCATCTTGAACTCGACAGCCAAAATCAGGCGAACGGCGCCTCAACGGCCCACTCGTCAGCTCGCAAAACAGACGGTTAATTTAGCGTTGCGAATCAACGACTCTGACGCTGCGGCCAATACGGTAGAGAGTCAAGGCGAGAATGTAGAAATCTCACGGTATCAGGCCCGTAACGATATCGGCGGCCTTCCGCATATGCCTTCCCTGTCCAGCTTCGGGACAGGCCTAGCGGCGGCTTTCCGGACGATGGCACTTCTCGTGCCAGGTCCTGGTCATTTGGTGACGCGGGTTGAGCCGGGTGCGGGAGCGGCCTCGTCGGCCGGCCCGATCATCGGCGAAGCGCGGACCGCCGCGATTCCATCCCGCCCGTTGCCGCTAATCCTTTTCGGGCGGGGTCAGGTGGGCGCGGGACGGGCCTGCATCCTTGATCTGGGCCGCGAAGCGACTGACGACGCCCGGGTGAAGCGGCCGGTCGAACTGGACCCCGCCTTGCCCCGCCTCATGCCAGACGATGGTGCCGGGCCAGGGTTCGAGGCCCGGCAGCCCGAGGAGCACACGCGCTCCGACCTCGAACGGCCAGCGCGAGGTGAAGCCGCAGCCTTCAGCGGATATGTCGACGAGCTCGATGAATTCGGCGCCGCGCCTGAAATTGCGAAGCACGCCGCGAATCATCGAAGGAAAGCGCTCGGTGCGTCGGCGTTCGGCAGGTAGTAATTCGACCAACACTTGCTCGCCCACGCCAATGACTTTCGCTTTCTGCCGTGATCCATTACCCCCTCATACCGAAATATGACCTATGTTAGTAAACAATAGATTATAATCGATTTGGGGACGCGGGTTCAACTGGCGAAAGGCCTGGCCTGCTCAATCTCAGCAAGAGGAAGTCAGCGGCCCCGGAGCCGGGAGACGATGTGGCGGGCGGACGCCAGATCCTGGACGATGCTGCCCAGCGACTTGTAGATCGTGACGTCGCTCGCCGCTCGGCGCCCCTCGATCGTCCCGGCCATGACCGCTCCGATCTCTCCCAGAAGGTGATCCTCGCCGATCGCGCCCGAATCCAGAGCGTAGAGATATTCCGCGCCCTGCGCGCGGACGCCCTCCTCATGATCGGCGAAGAAGCGGGCCCTCGCGACCAGCGCCACGTCGATCTCGCTCGGCCCAGCGCGCGACGATCCGACCGCGTTGACATGGGCACCGTCGGGAACCCAATCCGACATCAGGATCGGGTCGCGCGCCGCGCTTACGGTGCAGATGATGTCCGCGGCCGCGACCGCCTCCTCGACGCTCGCGCAAGCCGTGCCGCCATGCGCCTCGGCGAAAGCCGCGGCCTTTTCGGGCGAGCGGCCCCAGACGGTCAGGCGCGCGATGTCGCGCACGCAGCGAATCGCCGCGACGTGGCGGCGCGCCTGCTCGCCATAGCCGAGGATCGCGAGCGAAGCCGCCTCCGGCCGCGCCAGCGCGTCGGTCGCCGCCGCCGAGGCCGCGGCGGTGCGGATCGCGGTGATCTCGCCGGCCTCGAGGATCGCCGAGGGCGCGCCGTCGGCCGCGTCGAACAGGACGACCACGCCCTGGTGCGAGGGGCCGCCACGATCGAAATTGTCCGGATAGACGCTGACCAGCTTGGCCCCGAAGACTCCGTCGTCGAGCATCGCGCCGAGCATCGATCCGAAGGCTCGGCCCTCCGGCAGATCGAGGATCGTTCGCAGCAGCTGGCGGGTGCGGCCGGCGGACAGGGCGATCATCGCCTCGCGCATCAGCGAGATGCACTCCTCGTAGGGAAGCAGCTTCGCCACCTCCTCGGCGGTGACGTAGAGCATCAGCCTTCGGCCTCGATCCGCGGCCGCCACCAGCGAATCAAAAGGCTCGCGCTGAGGATCATGACCACGCCGTAGATGTTCTGGGTCACCGCCAGCGGCAGGCTGCCGAGCACCGTCAACGTGAGGAAGATCGCCAGCGTCACGTTCTGCACGCCGGTCTCGATCGCCAGAGTCATCGCGTCGCGCGCGCCGACGCCGAGCAGCCGGCCGAGCAACAGGCCGAAGCCCATCGCGGAAAGGTTGAGGGCGACGATCGCCGGCGTCGCCAGCAGCAGATTGTCGAGCACCAGCCTGAGGCTGACGACCACCGAAAAGCCGATCACGACGACGAGAATGACGAAGGCCGTCGGTCGAAGCCACTTCGCCATCCGGGCGGCGAAATTTGGCGCGAAGTGCCGCACGATCATTCCGGCGACGATCGGCACCAATGTGATCTTCACCAGCTGGCCGATGGTTTTCGGCACCGAAAGGGTCGGCACAGTCCCCGTCTCCCCGCCGAGGAACCAGGGCACCGCCCAGCTCAGCACGATCGGGATGGTAAAGACGGTGACCAGGCTGGTCAGTGCGGTCAGCACGACCGCGAGGGCGGCGTTGCCGCGGCCGACGAAGGTCAGCGCGTTGGAGGTCGTCCCAGCCGGGCAGAGCGAGACGATGAACAGGCCGAGCGCCATCTGCGGCGGAAGCCGGAACAGCGTGCCGGCGACGAGGCCGAGCAAAGGCAGGACGAACAGGTGAGTCGCGAAGCCTGCGCCGACCAGCAAGGGCCTCCGCCCGACCAGTGCGAAATCGCGCAGGGTCAGAGTCAGGCCAAGGCTGAACATGATCAGCATCAGCCCGATCGGCACGACCGCGGTGTTCACGAACTGGACCCAGGAATCGCTCATGCGCCCCAGACCTCGCGCGCAAAAGTGACGAAGTTCATCCCCATGATCTTCTCGATCCGGCCCGTCGAATGGCCGCGCTGCTCGAGCAGGCCGATCAGGCGGCGGTACTGGCCCGGGCCGGACAGTTCCTCGCAGAAGGGCAAGGTGTCCGGATTCTCGCCCGCGGCGCCGATACCGGCGGAGCGCCGCGCGGCGACCTCGTTGCGCATGTTTATGCGGTAGGCGGCCATGTCGTCGATTCCGGTCGTCCCGCCGTCGGTGCCGATCCCGACATGGTCCTCGCCGCAGACATCGATCGCATGCTCGATATGCGCGACGACATCGGCGGCGGTGCACACGCTCTGAGCGTTGACGAAGGGCATGAAGTAGATTCCGACGAAGCCGCCGCGCCCGGCCACCGCCCTGAGCTCCTCGTCGGTCTTGTTGCGCGGAAGGTCGACCAGAGCGCGGCAGCCGGTGTGGTTGATCGAGATCGGCGCCTTCGAGGCCTCGGTCGCCTCGAGGCAGGTCCGCTGGCCGCTGTGGGAGAGATCGACCATCGCGCGCGCCGCGTTGATCCGCTCGACCACCTCGCGGCCGAACGGGGTGAGACCGCGATTTTCGGGCGCCATCGATCCGTCGCCGAGAGCATTGGCGGGATTATAGGTGAGCTGGAACACGCGCACCCCGAGATTGGCGAAGACCTCGACCCGGCTGGAGTCGGCGCCCATCATCGCCGCGTTCTGGAAGCCGTAAATGACTCCGATTTTGCTCTCGCGCTTGGCCCGCAGGATGTCCGCCGCGTAGAGCACCTTGAGCAGGTCGTCCGGCCGGCTTCGAAGCCGCGCGTCCCAGCGCGCGATCTCGCGCACACTCTGCTCGAACGGCTCCTCGTTGCCCGCGACATAGCCGAGCGTGACGTTGACCGCGGTGAGCCCCGAGGCGCGCGCGTCGCGGACGATCCTGTCCGAGGTCGCGCGCGGATCGCCGCTCTCTTCCATGTTCGGGTCGTCGAGGCCGCCCAGCGCATTGACGATGATCGGGTCCCGCACCGCCGGCTGGGCCAGCGCCGCTCCGGGCGCCAGCGCGCCGGCGCCGGCGAGGGCAAGGAAGCTGCGGCGGTCGAGCTCAGTCGTCATCGGCGCCTGCTTCCTGTGCGCTGATCGGGCGATAATCGCTCCGTTCGAACCGCCGCCCCCGCTTCACCGTGAACAGGACGGAGCGCAGGTTGGCGATGTCGCCGGCGGGATCGCGCTCGAGCACGACCATGTCGGCAAGACGGCCGGGGGCGATGACGCCCATCGCCTCGCCCTGGCCCATGGCCATCGCTCCGACCTGAGTCGCGGCGCTGATCGCCTCGATCGGGGTGAAGCCGGCCCGCTGGACGAGCAGCTCCATCTCCTCGAACAGGGCGGGATAGGCCGCTGCGTAGGGCGTGTCGCCGTCGGTTCCCGCCGAGACGTGGACGCCTGCGCGCCGGGCCTCGGCGGTCAGGCGCGCGGCGAGATCGAGGCTGCAATTGGCGGGCCGCTGGGGAGTCGCCCGGCGCTCGCCCTCGCGATAGACGCGCAAGGTGGCGTCGAGCAGGATTCCCCGCTCCCGCATCGTCCGGAACAGCCCCTCCATCGCCGGATTGTCGCCCTGCGCGAATTGCGCCGGATCGACCGGGACTCGCTCGCGATAGGTTTGCGGCGGATGGGCCGAGACCTGATAGGCGAGGTAGCAGCTATGGCTGACGACGTCCGGACCGGCGGCCAGCACCTGATCGGGCGGAGTCGGGAAGACCATTGCGTGCGCCCAGACTTGCAAACCCTGCCTGTGGGCCTCGGCGGCGATGGCGCGAACCAGTACCGGCGGCAGATCTGCATAGATCTTGATCGCCGCCGCGCCGGTGCCGCGCGCCCGGGCGATCAGCAGCGGAAGGTTGCTCTCGGCATCGACCGCCTGCGCCCAGGGCGCCTCCCCGGGCGTGTAGCCGAAGCTCACGGCCTGCGTCCGGGGATCGGAGAAGAAGGAGCGGCCGGCGACGAGCGCGGCGTAGAAAAGGTCGGGGCCGGCGATCTCGCCGGCGCGGGCGGCCCGGTCCAGCTCCGCCACCGAGCGCAGATCGTCGGCCATGATCCGGGTCGCGGTGATTCCGCTGTAGAGGTCGCGCCGCATCAGCGCCTCGGCGCGGGCCCGGTTGGGCGGCGTGGCGATATGCTGGTGGCTGTCGATCAGCCCGGGGATGAGGTAGCGGCCGGACAGGTCGATGATCTCGGCGTCCTCGGTCATCCGCCGGGTGAGGCGCGCGGCGGGCAGGACCGCCTCGATCCGCTCTCCATTGGCGATCACAGCCATCGCCTGCCGGGGCGCGCTGCCGGTGCCGTCGATCAGCGTCGCGCCGCGATAGACGACGCGCTGGCCCGTCTGCGCCGGCGCGTAAGGCGGATCGGCGGCGCGCGCGGCGGCCGACCCGAAAAGAAGCAACGCGACCAGAAACCCCCGAACCATTTCCAAGGCCTAGCATCGCTCCGCCTTCCCGCCTAGGCATCCAGGCCATGCCGGACCTGCCCGACGCGATCCCCGCCGCGACCCTGGTGCTGATGCGCCCGAATGGCGATGGGCCGCCCGAGCTGCTGGTGACCGAGCGGACCGGGACGATGGCCTTCGCCGCGGGGGCGCTGGTCTTCCCCGGCGGGCGGATCGACGCCGACGATCATCTGACCGCCGGGCTGCTCGGGACGGACTCCGCCAGGATCGCGGCGATCCGCGAGACGATCGAGGAGACCGGCCTCGCGCCGGGCCTCTCGCCTTCGCCGGACCCGGCGACGGTCGATGCGCTTCGCGGCGGACTCGCGGATGAGGAGCCGTTCGCCTCGCTGCTCGAATCGCATGGCCTGACGATCGAGGCGGCCGCGCTCACGCCGTTCGCGCGCTGGTGCCCCAATTTCCGCGAGACCCGCCGCTTCGACACGCTCTTCTTCCTCGCCGAGGCGCCGGCCGATACGCCCGAGCCGAGGATCAGCGAGCATGAGGCGGTCCGCGCCTTCTGGGCCGGCGCGGCGGAGATCCTGGCCGAGGTCGATGCCGGCCGCGCGCACGTCATCTTCCCGACCCGGCGCAACCTCGAGCGGCTGGCGCGCTTCGGCTCGATCGCCGAGGCGCTGGAGGATGCGGCGCGCCATCCGGTGACCCGGATCACGCCCTGGGTCGAGGAGCGGCACGGCGCCCCGCACGTCTGCATCCCGGAGGGGATCGGTTATCCGGTCACCTCCGAGCCGCTCGAAACGGCGCGGCGGCGATGAGCCTCGCCGATCCGCTGACGGAGGCCGAGATCGCCGCGGCGCGGGCGCGGATCCAGGGCTTCGCGATGCGCACGCCGCTGGCGCCGATGCGCGACGGACGGACCTTCCTGAAGCTCGAATGCCTGCAGCCCTACGGTTCCTACAAGATCCGCGGCGCGACAAACGCGCTGAAGGCTCGGCTGGAGCGGGGCGCGCTCGCGGCCATCGTCAGCGCCAGCGCCGGCAATTTCGGCCAGGCGATCGCCGCCGCGGCGGCGCGGCACCACCTGCCGGTCACCATCCACGTCCCCGACGGCGCGGCGCGGGTAAAGGTGGAGAGCCTCAGGCGGCTCGGCGCCACCGTCCACGAACACGATTTCGCCTTATGGTGGCGGATCATGGAGACCCGCGAGACCGGTGGCGCGGGGACCTTCTTCCACCCTGTCGCCGAGCGCGAGGTGATCGCCGGCGCCGCCACGATCGGCGCGGAGATCGCCGAGGACCTGCCCGACGTCGAGGCGGTGCTGATCCCGATCGGCGGCGGCGGGCTCGCCAGCGGAATCGCCCAGGCGGTGCGCCTCAAGCGGCCGGGCTGCCGCATCATTGCCGTCGAAACCGAAACCGCGTTGCCACTGAAGGCGGCATTGGACGCGGGAGAGCCGGTGACGGTTCCCCGAACGCCAAGCTTCGTCGACGGCATGGGCAGCACCCGCGTGCTCGACGAGATGTGGTCCTTGCTGAAGCGCCTGGTCGACGAGGTGATCGTCGTCAGCCTCGCCGAGGTCGAAGAGGTGATCCGACGCCTCGCCGCCGAGCATCACGTCATCGCCGAAGGCGCCGGCGCGGCGGCGGTGGCTGCGGCGGAGAAAGCGGGGATCGACCGGTCGGTGGCGATCGTCTCGGGCGGCAATATCGACCGCGCCGAGCTCGCCAGGATATTGGCCGGCTGGTGACCCCAACGGGACTCGAACCCGTGTTTTCGCCGTGAAAGGGCGACGTCCTAGGCCACTAGACGATGGGGCCGTGTAGCGAGGCCGCGCCTTAAGGGCCGCGCCTTCGCCGGTCAACCTTGTGCTCAGGCCTCGGCCAGCCGCTTGCGGATCTGGGCCTGGCAGACCGGGCAGAAGCGCCTGTCGGTGCGTTGCATCAGGCATTCGGCGGTCGGCCGGTAGCGCCCCGTCTTCCTGTAGCGCGCGCCTTCGAACGTTCCGACCACTCCGGCCGGGGCCGGCGGGATCACGCCCGCGGGGCAGGTCGGGTTCACCGCGATTCCGGGAGTCACGAGCGGCGCCCAGGGCGCCTTCGTCGCGTCGCGCTTATCGGTGACGTTGGGCTCGAGCTTGCTCCCCTCCGGCACGGTCTGGCTCGAATCGTCATATTCGTCGGCCAGGCCGAAGCTGTGGCCGAGCTCGTGCAGGGCGACCGCCTGCCAGACCTCGGTCGGCTCGCTGGTGATCGTCACCCAGGCCGGCCGCTCGCTCGTTCCGCCGGCGCCGCCGCGCGTGGCGAGATTGACCAGCACCACCGTCAGCTTCCCCTTCGCCTTGGCCTTCTTGAGGTAGCGCCCGACCAGCGCGTTGTCCCCGGTGACCAGGCGGCCGTCGACCTTGGTGTTGAACAGGCCGCCCGGGGGGCTCGGCCAGAAAAGGGCCTCGATCTGGAGTCGCGCGCCGGTGGCGGCCTCGTCGAACGGGGGCTGCCCGCGGATGAACGTATCGAGCGCCTCGGCGGCGTCGAAAAAGTCCTTTTCGACCGCGAACAGGTCGGAGACCAAAGTCAGCTTCCAGCGGCCGGCCGGATTGAAGATCCTGCGCGAAACCGGCGCGCTGGGCGCGGGCATGAGTGCGGACCCGAGCGCCATGGCGGCGACCAGTTGGGGACCGGAAAAGGCGTGCACGGCCGCCGCAGCCGCCGGAATGCGGGAGACCGGGAGGCTCAGCGGCGGATGCGATTGGTGCCAGTCCATGCCGCCGGCGCCGCCCGGAACCTCGACCGCCACCGCTTCCGGGCGCGCGAGCAGGCGCGCCTTACCGATGGGACGCTCGGCCGAATCGACGAACTGGAGCCTGACGGCGCCGTCCTCCGAAGGCCCCGCCAAAGCGAATGCCGCGCCCGGGGGCGGAGCGAGCTTCTTGCGATCGATGGGAATGGAAAGATGCGCCCCGGCCATGCTGCTTCCCCTTTTCTTGGGCAGGGGACCATGGCGGGCGAGTCGAGTCAAATCGGGGGGGACGGAATGCATTTCATCGTCATTCCCGCGAAAGCGGGAATCCAGCTTCTTTGACGAGAAGAAACAAGCTGGACCCCGCTTTCGCGGGGGTGACGGCAGAAGGAAGAACTCAAGCCGAACAAGCGGCCCGCCAGGCGTCGATACGGCCCTAATCGGCCCAGGCCGCATCCTCGAGGTGAAGCTCGGCCGCGCCGCCCCCGTTGTAATCGTCGCGCTTGAGCCGACCGGCGAGCCAAAGCTTGCGGTGCGGAGGCGCGGCGAGCAGCGCCTCGCCCAGCGCGCTTTCGGCCATTCGAAAGGCGATCGCCTTGACCCGCCGCCCGTCCGCGCCGGCGGCGATGACGCGCAGGTGGCCGTTGCCCACGACATCCGCCTTGACGATGCCGACCGGCCCGGCGGCCACGTGCGGGCCGGGCCAGCCGGCGCCATAGGGCCCTCCGGCGTCGAGCGCGTCGCAATAAGCGGCGTTGATCCCGCCCGGGGAGATCAAGGCGTCGAGCAGCAGCGCCCGATCGTCGCGGCTGCGCGCGACATCCGCACTCAGCCGGTCGTCGAGAAACTCGACGAGCGCCTCCAGCCTGTCGCCCGCCACGGTCAGCCCGGCGGCCATCGCATGCCCGCCGCCTGCGATCAGCAATCCGCTCTCCTTCGCGGCAAGCACGGCCGCGCCGAGATCGACTCCGGATATCGAGCGGCCCGAGCCCTTGCCCAGCCCGTCCGCGCCGATGGCGACGACGATCGCGGGACGGTGCAGCTTTTCCTTGAGCCGGCCGGCGACGATGCCGATCACTCCGGGATGCCAGCCCGGAGCGGAGACCACAGCCACCGCCCGGTTCCCCTGCGCTGCGCACAACGCCTCGGCCGCCTCGCACACCGCCGCCTCGATCGCCCGGCGCTCCTCGTTGAGCCGGTCGAGCTCGGCGGCAATCGATTCGGCTTCATCGCGGTCCTCGGTCGTCAGCAGGCGAACGCCGAGGTCCGACTTGCCGACGCGGCCCCCGGCGTTGATCCTCGGCCCCAAAGCGAAGCCGAGATCGCGGCATTCGGGCGCCCGGTTGAGCCGGGCAGCGTCGGCCAAAGCGGCGAGGCCGACATTGCGCCGCGCGGCCATGACCTTCAGCCCCTGGGTCACGAAGGCGCGGTTGAGCCCCCTCAGTTGGGCGACGTCGGCGACCGTTCCAAGCGCGACCAGATCGAGCAGGTCGATCAGCCGCGGCTCCTCACGGCTCGCGAAAAAGCCGCGGCCGCGCAGGACCCGAAGCAATGCCGCCCCGAGCAGGAAGGCCATTCCGACCGCCGCGAGGTGGCCGTGGGCGGCGCCCTCGTCGCTTTCGTCGAGCCGGTTCGGGTTGACGATGGCGTGGCCGTCCGGGAGGCGGCTGGCGCATTTGTGGTGATCGACGACGATCACGTCGACTCCGGCGCCGCGCGCCATTTCCAGCGCCTCGAAGGCCTGCGCGCCGCAATCGACGGTGACGATCAGCCGGGCGCCGCCCTCCGCGATCCGCACCAGAGCCTCGCCCGAGGGGCCGTAGCCCTCCATCAGCCGGTCCGGGATATAGGCCCGGGGCTCGAGGCCGAGGCCGCGCAGCAGCCGGACGAGCAAGGCGGCGGAGGTCGCGCCGTCGACGTCGTAATCGCCGAAGATGGTGACCGCTTCGCCGGTCTCGACCGCACCGGCGAGCCGCTCCGCCGCCTTGTCCATGTCGCGGAAGACGGAAGGGTCGGGCATGAAGCCGCGCAGGGTCGGAGCGCGGTGGCGGGCCAGCTCGTCGCGGCCGACTCCGCGGGCGAGCAGAAGCTGGTCGACCAAATCGTCGGGCTGGAAGCCCGCGTCTGTCGCGTCCGCAGCGCCGGCCCGCCAGCGCCACGGCTGGCCGAGGATCGAGCGGGAAACGCCGCAGACGAGGCTTGCGCTGGTCAGCATGGCAGGAGCCTAGGGCAGGCGGGCGGGAAAGGGAATCCGCGCCGTGAGCCTGTTATCCACGATATCCCCGTTATCCACAGGCGGACTCCGCGAGAATCGGCTTGGCGCGACTCGGATCGCTGGTGCACCTAGTAGGTCCGCGATGAGGAACGGACCTCCGGCAACGGAGGAAAGAACCAAGACGCGGCCACCGCGGAAGCGGGCGGTTTCCCCTCGGGGAAGCAGGCCACGGAGGCGGCGGAAGGACCCAGAAGAAGAAGCGTGAGGCGCAAGCCGATCCCACTTTCTTCGAAGGTCCGGCGGGACCGGAGGCTTCGGCCGAAGGGACCGTGACGGACAACCGGCAGGTTCGCCTGACAGGTGCCCGTAGGGAACCGACCGGGGTCGTCAGACCCCGGCCGGAACCTGCGAACCCCCAGGGAGCTTGCTCTCATGGAGTTCCACCCGCCCGCGAAAGACGCCAAGCCCTCACCGGCGCGGCAAGTTCGGACTCGGGACAAGTGGGGGCTGATGGCGACATCAGCCCCCATTTTGATTCCGGGGCTATCGTGGGCGGCCGATCGGCCCAGCCGCGGCGCGCGCCCCGATCAGCCGGGATGTCCAGCGCTGGAGCGCATCGACATTCGATTTTCCCTCGTCATTCCCGCGAAAGCGGGAATCCAGCTTCTTCAAATGCTCCGGAGAAAGAACAAGCTGGACCCCCGCTTTCGCGGGGGTGACGACAAAAAAGCCAAGCCAAACAAGCGGCGCCCGCTGAAATGTCGAACCGCCCTACCGCCCCTCGATATGATCGCGGGCGGCGCGGTCGGGATCGATCATCGGCCTCGCCCGCACCATCGGCGCGGCCGCCGCCCGGCGCTCCTCCTCGGCGATGCTCCGGCGCGCGGCGAGGCTCGATCCGGACTGGCGCGCCTGGTGCATCCCCGAGCTGTCGAGATCGAGCGGCGGCAGCGGCCGGCCAGCCTCGATGTCCGCGACGCGGTGATTCATGAAGCTCGCGAATTGCTGGTCGATATAGCCGTCCGGGACCATCGAAAGCGCGACCCCGGCCTCGGTCTCATAGGCGGAGCCGAGAGCGTAGGCGTCGAGGTCGAACTCGGCGGTGAGCCGGGTGCCCTTGTTCTGTGGCCCGGGCTCGAAGTGAAGCCTGGTGTCGATCACCGGCCGATCGTCGACCAGGATTTCGTAGTGGATCTCCTCGCCGAGGGTCTTCTCGATCCGCTGGGTAACGCGGTGCTTCGAATCGGCGCTCGGGCCGAGGCTGATCGTGCCCTCCGGCCCGAGCGCCGAGAAGGCCGCATAGACGGCCATCGGCTCGCGGCCGACGACCCGGTCGAAATCGGGACCGGCCGAGCCGGCGAGCATGTAGGCGCCGCACGCGCCCATCAGCGATAGTCCGCAAAAAGCCGCTTTCATCGTCCCTCCACCGTTTCGCGCAGCATAAGCGGAGGGTTTTAAGGAAGAATTGCCTTGCGCGGGGGCGCTAGGCGGGCCGCGGCCGCGCCGCCCAGTGCACCAGGCCCCGGCGCCACAGCGGAATGCTGATGAGGGCGAGCTGGCCGAATTGCGGCCACACGCACGAGAGCGCCACCGCCGATAGCGCCCCCAGCAGCACCGAGACCGAGCGCAGGCGCACATAGCGGACCGCCTCGGGATCGGCGCTCTCGTCGAGCATCGGCGGGCTCGTCGCGGTTCGGTTGACCTTGTAGTTGAGCAAGGCCGCAGCGCTCATCACGATGCAGTAGAAGACGGTCGGCACCGCCTCGCCCTCGTTGAGGCTGAGATAGGCCGAGGCGAAGGGCATGAAGGCGATGACATTGAGCAAGGCCATGTTCCAGCCGAGGATTTGCGGGCTGTAGTGCGAGGCCAGGCCGAAGGCGCGGTGGTGGCCCATCCAGAAGGAGCCGATCACCCAGAAGCTGACGAAATAGCCGACGAACGATGGGATCAATTCGGCCAGCGCCTGAAGGTGCGCGGCGGCGCTCGAATGATGGGCCAGATGCGGCGGATGGATCTCGATCACCAGCAGGGTGATGGCGATCGCGAAGACGGCGTCCGAAAAGAAGATCAGCCGCTCCAGCGTGTGATCGGTCTTGCCCGCCGCCATCGCGCCCTCCCCTTTGCCGGCGAGCCTATCGGGCGGGCGGCTCGATCACAATCTCACTGTTCAGCGAGTTGGCGATGAAGCAGCGCTCGTGGGCCTCGCGGTGGAGCCGATCGATCGTCGCGGCGTCGGGCGCGGCGCCGGCGAAGGCGACGTCGGGGCGGAGCGCGATTCGAACGATCGCCATCCTGCCGGGGCCGATCCGGCCCATCTCCCCTTCCGCCGAGTCGCGATAGGAAGCGACCTCGAGCCCGGCGTTCTGCGCCAGCGAGAGGAACCAGAGCATGTGGCAGGAGGCGACCGCCGCCACCAGCGCCTCTTCGGGATCGACCGCGGCGGGATCGGACATCGGCTCCGGCACGACGTCGGGCGAGGAGGAGCCGGCGAGGACCGCGCCGCCGTCGAAACGGATTTCGTGCCGGCGGCTGTAGCGGCCGCTGGCGAATTCGCCGTCCGAGCGCCAGCTTATTTCGGCGACGTGGCGGCTCATGAGGCTCCAATTTGGGGGAACAGGGCGTTCGTCTCGGTCTCGGTCCTGGCGGGCGAGAAGGTCACCGGAGTGACCGTCAGCGCCTCCGCGCCGGGCTTGGCCAATGCCGCGCGCCGGGCGAGCCGCCCCTCGATCCCGGCGCCGGCCTCGATGCTGATCGTCTCGTAGGCGATGTCGCCCATGATCCGCGCCGTCGCCTCGACGACGATGTTGCGCGCCGAGACCGTGCCTTCGACCGTTCCGCACAGCCTCGCCTCGTCGGCGATGATGTTGCCGGCGATGATTCCGGCCGGCCCCTGGCACAGGGTCGCGCAATGGACGTTGCCGTCGATCCGGCCGTCGACGTGGATCTGGGCGTCGGTGGCGAGATCGCCGCTGATGATCACTTCGGGTCCGATGATCGACAGGCCCGGCCCGCTCTTGGCGCCCTTGGCCGGCATGCCCGCCGCGGCTTGAGTCTTCGCGAACATCTGATGCTCCTTGCGCTCCCGCGCGGATGCCGCGCGCCCCCGAGCCCGAACACAAAGGCTTCTTTGTACCGGGCCCGTCATGACATGCCCGAAAACGAAGGCTGCTGCCACCCTCTTCGCGAGGCCCTGAAACAGTAATGGGGGCCGGCATCGCTGCCGGCCCCCACTGTCCCGGCGCGAAATCCTTGCCTGGGAGGCGAGGCGTCCCGCGCTGGGCGTTTTCGAGTCCGCGGCGCCGAAACCGGGGGTTCCCGCGCCGCTTTCTCCGGAGTCCTTCCTTCGGCCGAAGCCGCTTTCCGGTTTCCCCGCCGGCTCCCCGACAGGGCCGAAGCCCTGGCGGTTCGCCGCTCGGCAGACCGGAGCTTGCGCCCCGCTCCCACCTTTTCGGCATCCTGGCCGAAGCCAAAATCCCGGAAAAGACGGGATCCTCGGCCGAAGCCTCGGTTCCGCCTGACGGTCCATGGGCCGAAGCCCTGGGTCCCGCCGGGTTTCGCAGCTCCCGGGCCGAAGCCCGGTCCTGCCCGGCAATTCGAAGCCGAAGCTCCTCCTCGCCGGTGGCGGCGCGCGAACCGAAGTCCCGCTTCCGCCGGGCCGGTCCGGAGCCCGAAGGCTCAGGTCCCGCCTGTGGCTTGCAAGCGTGCCCGAAGGCCGCTTGGTCGCCGTGTGGGCGCTTAACGAAGCATGCCGCTTTCGCATCCGCTAAAGGGCAAGCCCGCAGCTTCCGCCTGGCGGCGGCTTCGTCAGCCGCCCTGCCTCCGCTTTCGCCCGCTTCTCGCCCGAAGGCGGCAGCAGGCTAATCTTTGGCTGTGGCTGGGAAGGCTTTCCCCCGTTGCCGGGAGATCGTCTCGGCCACGAACGAAAGCTGTCATGGAATCCGATTCGCACCAAGCGGATTCGCGCGCCTTTCGGCTGTGGATAACGAGGATAATGGGGGTAAGTACCTACCCTCGATCGCACGGCGGCGCGCCCGACTCACCGGCTTGCTCCTTGCGCGCCGCCCGCATAAAGGAAGCGCCAATCAACGCTCCCTTGAAAGGTTTTGCGGGCATGGACGGTCGGTTCAACACGATTGCGGGATGGGTGCTGGGCGCGGGCATCGTCCTCCTCGGATCGACCCTCGTCGTCGGCGAAGTCTACAAGTCCGAGCGGCCGGAAACGATGGGCTATCCGATCGCCGGCGTTCAGGAGGAAGGCGAAGGCGGCGCGACCGCTGCCGAGCCGCCGATCGCCCATTTCATGCAGACCGCGGACGCGGCGCGCGGCGAGGCGGTGTTCCGCAAGTGCGCCGCCTGTCACAACGCCGACAATGGCGGCGCCAACGGCCTAGGCCCCAACCTTTGGGGCACGGCCGGCAACAACATCGCCCACCGCGCCGATTTCTCCTATTCGGACCCGCTCAAGAATCACGGCGGCCGCTGGGATTGGGACACGATGAGCGCCTGGCTGCACAGCCCGCGCAGCTTCGCCCCGGGCACCAAGATGACCTTCGCCGGCCTCTCCGATCCGCAGGAGCGGGCCGACGTGATGCTGTTCCTCAACCAGCACGGCGGCACCCTCACCATCCCGCCGCCCCCGGCCGAAGCCGCGCCCGCCGCCGGCAACGCCACCGAGGCCAACGCTGCCGCCGCCGATGCGAACGCCGCCGCGGCCGCGCCGACCGCGCGGACCGAAGCCTCGACCGGCGGCCCGGGCGCGCCCGACGTCAGCGGCCGCGCGGGCCAGGAAGGCAACCGGCACTGAGTCCTTATCCGCTCATCCTGAGGAGGGACTGAGCCTGGCGAAGGCCCGTCTCGAAGGACCCCGCGTCGTGCGTCCTTCGAGACGCCGTTTCGTCAAGCTCAACGGCTCCTCAGGATGAGCGGTGAAGTGATTTGAACCCGGTCTAGGCGCAGCCCGGATCGTCCTCGGACCCGGCATAATGCCCGCAGACGTAGCTCCACGCTTCCTCGGCAGTCTCGCAGAAGGTGAACAGCTTGAGGTCGTCGGGCGAGATCACGCCCTCCTCGGCGAGCGCCTCGAAGTCGATCACGCGCTCCCAGAATGCGCGGCCGAAGAAGACGATCGGGATCGGCTTGACCTTGCCGGTCTGGATCAGCGTCAGCAGCTCGAACGCCTCGTCGAACGTGCCGAAACCGCCGGGGAACACCGCCACCGCCCGCGCGCGCAGCAGAAAGTGCATCTTGCGCAACGCGAAATAGTGGAACTGGAAGCTGAGCTTCGGGGTGACGTAGGGGTTCGGAAGCTGCTCGTGCGGAAGGACGATGTTGAGCCCGATCGATTCCTCGCCCTCGTCCAGCGCTCCGAGATTGGCCGCCTCCATGATCGACGGGCCGCCGCCCGAGCAGACGACGAAATGGCGCCGTCCCTCCTCGTCGCGCTCGACCTTGCTGACGAGCCGCGCGAGCTTGCGCGATTCGTCGTAATAGCGGGATTTCTCCTTCAGCCGCTCGGCGATCAGCCGCTGGCTGTCGGTCGCCGCAGCCGCGACCAGGGCGTCGGCCTTGGCCGGCTCGGGGATCCGCGCCGAGCCGTAGAAGACGAAGGTCGAGGCGATCTTGGCTTCGTCGAGCAGCAATTCGGGCTTCAGCAGCTCGAGCTGGAAGCGCACCGGCCGCAAATCCTCGCGAAGCAGGAAGTCCATGTCCTGGAAGGCGAGCCGATAGGCGGGATCGAGCGTCTGCGCGCTCTGCGTGGCCGAAGCGGCCGTCTCGGCCTCTTCGCGCGCGCCCTGAAAGACGCGCTTGGGGGGAACTGGGTCTGTCATCGGCGAGCTTGTAGCAGCGCGGCGGCAGGCGGCAATAAGGACCGCGCCTACGTCGCCAACTCGTTCCCCGGCGAAGGCCGGGGCCCAGGCCGGCGCAAGCCGGGCTCAGACGTAAACGCGCGAGAAGCCTGCGGCTCCTGGGCCCCGGCCTTCGGGGTCCCCGCAAAGTATTACTTTGCGGGGTGCCCCTTCGCGGGGGAACGGCACTGCAATCGCTCTCCTGCAAAGCCTACCGGCAATAGGGCCCGCGTCCCATGTCGAAATGAATATGGTTGTAGTGGAAGGCGTCCGAATCCGGCGAAAGGCCGATCGCGAACCTTCTGCACCCCGCCTGGTGGACCGCCCTCAGAAAGCGCCTCACCCGTTCGTCGGAACCGTTCCAGCCCTGCTCGACGGTGATCCTCCGCCCGTCGTCGAGCACGAAGCCGGAAACGTCGACCGCATTGGCGAAGGCGTGCTCCGAAAGCCGGGCGCCGGGCTGGCTGTTGACGCTTCGGCAGGCATAGGTGCCGAACGTCTCGATCCGGATCACCCGCGCACCCAGCCACTGGTCGGCGGCGGTCTGCACCGCCTCTCGGCTCCAGCGCGCGAACTGGCGCGCCAGCGGGCAGGTCATCGCGCGCAAATTGGTCACCGGCGTGCCGATGTCGAGCAGCTGGACCGCGCCGAGCGCCGAGCAGCCGCCCGAAAAGCGCTGGTCCGGCAGGGCGCGAAAGCCGATCCGCTCGCGGGCGAGATCGATATGGCATTGCAGGGTCTCGGGCGCGTTGCGCTCGGCTTGCTCCGGGACGTGCGCCCGCGGCGGCTCGCGCTCGTTCCCGCGCGGAACGCAGCTCGCCAGCGCCAGCATCAACAGGAAAATCGCCCCCCGAGCCATCGGTCGACGCTGACAGATCGCAAGCGCGGCGGTCAAGCGCGCCGGGATGGGGGCCGGCTCGAGGCCAGACTCCCTCTCCCATAGGGAGAGGGTTGGGGTGAGGGGTTCCGCCGTAAGAGGATAACCACGAACTCCGTAAACCCCCACCCTACCCTCCCCCTCAGGGGGAGGGGATTGGAAGGTCGATTTCGATACAATAGGTTCCCACGCGGAAGTTGAAAAAAGAACCAAACCGGCTTTCCCATACATGGCTTATGCGATAAATTCATCGCTTCCTCCGAACCGGACAGGACGATTCGCTATTGTCTCCGCCAGGCCGCCGGCCGCACCAGCCGGCCCCCCTTCCTTCTCCGCGCCTCCGCGCGAACCGACCTTCTTTTTTTGCGCGCGGAGAAGAAATGGCCCCGCCCCATCGCGAAGCGCGGGGATCGGGCAGGCTCTCGGCAACCCTCAACTTCCTCAACTTATTTTTGCGCAGGGGCGGACTTTTTTTCGCCTTGTGGAAGCGGAAACTTCGGAAACTTCCGCGCGCCGGCGAGGATGGCTTGCCGCGCCCCCCTGCACCCCCTAAGCCCGTCGACGGGCCACGCCGCCCCAACGCGGTGCGGGCTCTCTGCGAGGAGAGTCGTAAATGAATGTGATCAAGCCGGACGCGCTTCCCGCGCGCCCTTATTTCTCTTCCGGCCCCTGCGCGAAGCCGCCGGGCTGGGCCCCCGAAAAGCTGGCCACCGCTTCGCTGGGACGGTCGCACCGCGCCAGGCTGGGCAAGGCGCGGCTTCAGCGCGCAATCGATCTGATGCGCGAGCTGCTTCGGCTGCCGGAGACGCACCGGATCGGCATCGTCCCCGGCTCCGACACCGGCGCCTACGAGATGGCAATGTGGACGATGCTGGGCGCCCGGCCGGTGACCTGCCTCGCCTGGGAGAGCTTCGGGGAAGGCTGGGTGACCGATGCGGTCAGGCAGCTGAAGCTCGAGCCGAAGGTGATCCGCGCGGATTACGGGCAGCTTCCCGATCTGTCGCAGGTCGATTGGTCGGACGACGTCCTCTTTACCTGGAACGGCACGACCTCGGGCGTCCGCGTGCCCGACGGGGAGTGGATCGCGCAGGACCGCGAGGGCCTCAGCTTCGCCGACGCGACCAGCGCGGTCTTCGCTTACGAGCTGCCTTGGGACCGAATCGATGTCGCGACCTTCTCCTGGCAGAAGGTGCTCGGCGGCGAGGGCGGCCACGGAGTGCTGATCCTCGGCCCGCGCGCGGTCGAGCGGCTGGAGACCTACACGCCGTCCTGGCCGCTGCCGAAGATCTTCCGGCTCACGACGAAGGGCGCGCTGAGCGAGGGCGTGTTCAAGGGGGAGACGATCAACACCCCCTCGATGCTCGCCGTCGAGGACGCGATCTGGGCGATGGAATGGGCAGTGGAAGTCGGCGGCGCGGAGGGCCTGTTGGCACGGACCGAGGCCAATGCCGCCGCGCTGGACCGGATCGTCGAGGCTCGGCCCTGGCTCGGCCATCTCGCCGCCGATCCCGCCCGCCGCTCGAAGACCAGCGTCTGCCTGACCGTCGAGGGCGCCGACGAAGCGTTCATCAAGCGGATGGCCGCTTCGCTGGAGCACGAAGGCGCGGCCTACGACATCGCCGGCTATCGCGACGCCCCGCCCGGCCTTCGCATCTGGTGCGGGGCGACGGTCGAGACCGCCGACATCGAAGCGCTCGGCCCCTGGCTCGATTGGGCCTTCGAGGAGGCGCGATCGACCTGACCCGTCATTCCCGCGAAAGCGGGAATCCAGACGGACTCATTGCCTCCCGCCGACTCAAACTGGATTCCCGCTTTCGCGGGAATGACGAAGGAACGACAATGCCCAAAGTGCTCATCTCCGATCCCATGGACCCCAAAGCCGCCGAGATATTCCGAGCGAGCGGGATCGAGGTGGACGAGAAGCCCGGCCTATCGAAGGACGAGCTGAAGGCGATCGTCGGCGATTATGACGGCCTCGCCATCCGCTCGGCGACCAGGGTCACCGCCGACCTGCTCTCCGCGGCGCCGAACCTCAAGGTCGTCGGCCGCGCCGGGATCGGAGTCGACAATGTCGACATCCCGGCGGCGACGGCGCGCGGCGTGGTGGTGATGAACACGCCGTTCGGCAATTCGATCACCACCGCCGAGCATGCGGTCGCCTTGATGTTCGCGCTCGCCCGCGAGCTTCCGGCGGCCGACAGCTCGACTCAGGCCGGCAAGTGGGAAAAGAACCGCTTCATGGGGGTCGAGCTGACCTCGAAGACGCTCGGCCTGATCGGCTGCGGCAATATCGGCTCGATCGTCGCCGACCGCGCGCTCGGCCTCAGGATGAAGGTGGTCGCCTACGATCCCTTTCTCACCCCGGAGCGCGCCGTCGAGCTTGGAGTCGAGAAGGTCGAGCTCGACGCATTGCTCGCCCGCGCCGACTTCATCACCCTGCACACGCCGCTGACCGACCAGACCCGCAACATCCTTTCCGCCGAGAATCTGGCGAAGACCAGGAAGGGCGTGAGGATCGTCAACTGCGCGCGCGGCGGGCTGATCGACGAAGCCGCGCTCAAGGCGGCGCTCGACAGCGGCCATGTCGCGGGCGCCGCGCTCGACGTATTCGTCGAGGAGCCGGCGAAGGAAAACCCCTTGTTCGGCGCGCCCGGCCTGGTGGCGACGCCGCACCTCGGCGCCTCGACCACCGAGGCGCAGGTCAACGTCGCGATCCAGGTCGCCGAGCAGATGTCGGACTTCCTGATCCGCGGCGGGGTCACCAACGCGCTCAACATGCCCTCGCTGACCGCCGAGGAGGCGCCGAGGCTTCGCCCCTATATGGAGCTGGCCGAGAAGCTCGGATCGCTGATCGGCCAGATCGAGGGGACCCGAATCACCGGAGTCTCGGTCGAGGTCGAGGGCGCCGCGGCCCAGCTCAACCAGAAACCGGTCACCGGCGCGGTCCTCGCCGGGCTGATGAAGGTCTATTCCGACACGGTGAACATGGTCAACGCGCCCTGGCTCGCCAAGGAGCGCGGGCTCGACCTGCGCGAGATCCGCCACGACCGCGAGGGCGATTATCACACGCTGGTTCGCGTGACCGTCGACACGCCGGCCGGTCCGCGCTCGGTCGCCGGCACACTGTTCGGCAATTCGGCGCCGCGCCTCGTCGACATGTTCGGAATCGCGATCGAGGCGGAGCTTGGTGGGGAGATGATCTTCATCGTGAACTTAGACGCGCCGGGCTTCATCGGCCGGCTCGGCACCGCGCTCGGCGAGGAAGGCGTCAACATCGGCACCTTCCACCTCGGCCGGCGCGAGGCCGGCGGCGAGGCGGTCGCTCTGGTTTCGGTCGACGGCCATATCGCGCCCGGGGTGGTCGAACGGCTGGCGGCCATTTCCGGCGTCAAGCGGGTCAAGCCGCTGCGCTTCTGATTGGGAACGCTTGCGAACCTGGTGTATTGGAGAGGAGATGCGCCTTTTTCTGCCGCTCGCCGCCCTGCTTCTCGCCGCGCCCGCTCCGGCGCAGCGCGAGCCCGAATGGCGCGCCGCGAGCGAATATGACGTGCTTCTGCGCGCCTGGGCCTACGAGCCGCGGCTGATCCGCCTGCCCGCGGGCGAGCCGGTGCGGCTCCGCTTCGTCAACAACAGCCGAGCGACGATGGCCTTCACCGCGCCGCGCTTCTTCCGCGCCGCCCGGCTGCGCGAGCGCGACCGCGACGTCGCGGCGCGAGGGGGCTTCCGGCTCGCCCCGGGCGAGCGCCGTTCGGTCCTGCTCGTCCCCGCAGCCGGCCGCTACGACGCGCTGAGCTCCAACCTCGTCCACCGAGCGCTCGGAATGCGCGCCGAGATCCGGGTCGAATGAGCCCTTGAATTTCGGCTAGTGTATTATTAGATTAATACACAAGGAGGCTCACGCCATGACGAAAGGTTTGAAGATCCCGAAGACGGTCGCCGGCGTCAAGCTGCCCAAGAAGGTGCGCAAGCGGGCGAAGAAGGCGATCAAGATGGGCGCGAGCCCGGTCGTTCGCGAGATCGCGGCGGCCGCGATCGGCGCCGCCGCGGGAAAGGCGGCCGGCACGGGCGGCTCCGCGCGCCGTTCGGAAGGCGGCGGGAGAGCGCGAATCCACTTCGAGGGCGGCGAGATCGGCGAGGCGTTCCGCAGCGCCGCGGTCGCCGGCCTCCAGCGCTTCCTGGAGGGCTTCGAGGAAGGGCTTCGCGGAATGAAGGGCCGCGACGAGGGCGGGAAGAAGTCTAGCCGGCGCTCGGCCTGACCGTGAAGCCGCGTTCGCGCACCCTCGGCCCGCCGCGCAGCTGCCCGCGTATGGCGCCGTTCGGGTGTTCGGAATCGTGGACGTTGAGATAGAAGCTGTGCCCGCGATAGCCGATCTCATGCGCCAGAGCGGGGTCGACCGTCGCGCAGCCCTGGCTGTGCCCCGCAGCGTCGGGAGTCGTCAGCGGCACGACGACGGGCCCGGCCGCGCCCGCCTCGCCGCGGTGGATATGCGCCGCGGTCGCCGGCCCGATGGCCCGCGCGTAGACGTTCCAGCAGACCTCGCCGCTGCGCGGATTGACCCTGACCTGGGCGGTGCCGTTGCCGTCGGGATCGCCGGGGCCGGGCACTTCCTGGATTCCGGTCAGCGAAACCTGAAGCTCGGCATTCTCGTTCTGCGGCCGGCTCGCGCAGCCGGCGGCGAGCAGGACGGTCCCCGCGAGCAGCAAAACCCTCATCCCGTTTCCCCTCGTCATTCCCCGGCACTCCAGCGCGTCAGCAGCGTGTTGGCAATGGCAAAAGGCGGCGGTGCGCCGAAACGCGCGTCCGGCTCGCCGGCCAGCGCGGCCTCGACCTCGGCCCGGCTGGCCCAGAAGGCGTCCTCGAGCTCCGTCGTGTCGAGGCGGATGTCATCGGCTTCGGCACGCGCGATGCAGGCGATCATCAGCGATCCGGGGAACGGCCAGGGCTGGCTCGCGACGTAGCGTACCTCGGAGACCGGGACGCCGGCCTCCTCCATCAGCTCGCGCGCCACCGCCTCCTCGATCGATTCGCCCGGCTCGACGAAGCCGGCGAGCGCCGAATAGCGGCCGGCCGGATATTGGTGCTGGCGGGCGAGCAGAACGCGACCCTGATGCTCGGCAAGCATGATCACCACCGGATCGACCCGGGGAAAATGCTCGGCGCCGCAGGCGCCGCACTTGCGCCCCCAGCCGGCGCGATGATGAAGCGTCGCGCCCCCGCAAATGCCGCAGAAACGATGCCGGCCGTGCCATTCGTTGAGGCTTCGCGCCGCGCCCCAGATCGCTGCGTCCCTCGGGCTCATCATCGACAGCAGGCGAAACACGCCCCAGGCGCGCTGCCCGATCGGCGCCTCGCGCAGCAACGGCGCGAACAAGGGCGCGCCCTCGTCGAGCCCGAGGAACAGCAGCTCCCCCTCCTCGAGCGGCCCCCAGGCCAGCCGCCCCTCCTCGTCGAGCACCGGATCGAGCTCGGCCAGCCTCAGCAGCCGTGCGTCGCCGTCGGCCATCAGCTGCGCCATCCGCTCGGCGTCCAGCCGCAGATGATCGGCGCGGTCGAGCCCGGCGCCCGTGAAGCCCGGAGCGCTCATGCTGCCGCCTCGCGCCAAGCGACGCCGCGGCGGGCGAGCTTGGCGAACAAGGTCGGCAGCCCGGCCTCGCCGATGCGCTCGACCGGCCACCAGATTCCCCCTTCGCCAGCGTCGGCGCGTGCGCATTTGAGGCGCATGGTGAGCGAGAAATGGGTGAAGACGTGATCCACCGCCCCGGCGTCGCGCCATTCCGCGTCCGACGGCGCGTCGGTCGGCAGAGCGAGCATTCCGCCGAGCAGGCCCTTTGCCGGCCGCCGCACCAGCAGCACCTCGCCCTCGCGCTCGAGCCAGTAAGCCGTGCCTTCGCGCTTCGGCCTGGCCGCCTTCGCGGCCTTCAGCGGATAGCGCGCGGGATCGCCTTCCGCATAAGCCGCACACCAATCCTGCACCGGGCAGCGGCCGCAATCGGGGTTGCGCGGCGTGCAGATGGCCGAGCCCAGGTCCATCATCGCCTGGGCGAAGTCGCCCGCGCCTTCCTGCGGGGTCAGTGCGTCGGCCAGCGCGCGGATTTCGGCCCGCGCGGGCGGGAGCGGCTGCTTCACAGCGTACAGCCGCGCGACGACCCGCTCGACATTGCCGTCGACCGCCACCGCGCGCCGGCCGTAGGCGATCGCGGCGATCGCGGCGGCGGTGTAGACGCCGATGCCGGGAAGCTTGCGAAGCGCCGCCTCGTCCTCCGGGAAGCGCCCGCCATGCTCGCTCGCGACGATCCTGGCGCAGGCGAGCAGGTTGCGCGCCCGGGCGTAATAGCCGAGCCCCGCCCAGGCGGTCATCACCTCGCCGTCTTCCGCCGCGGCAAGCGCCTCAATCGTCGGCCAGCGGCGGGTGAAGTCTTCGAAATAAGGCTTAACCGCCGCGACCGTGGTCTGCTGCAGCATCACCTCCGAAAGCCACACGCGATAGGGATCGGGCGCGGCGCCGCCTTCGGCGCGCCAGGGAAGCCGCCGCTTATCCACAGCATACCAACACAAAAGAGCGCGCGAGGCATTGGCGGGCATGGGCGGCCTATGCCATGCTCGCGGCCAAGGTGGAAAGTGGCGTGACCAAAGCGGGCGGGACTGGGAAGAAGGCGGCTGTCGTGGCGCCGCGCTCGAAGCGCGTCCGCCCCGTCTCGGACCTGCTCGGGCAGGCCGGCGGAGCGGCCTTCCGCAAGTTCGGCTTCGTCCAATCCTCGATCGTCAGCCGCTGGAGGGAGATCGTCGGAGTGCGCTACGCCGCCGTCTCCTCGCCCGAATCGATCCGATTCCCCCCCGGCCGCAAGAGCGGCGGCACTTTGACGCTCGTCGTCGAGGGTGCTCATGCGCCGATGATGCAGCACGTCACTCCGGCCATCGTCGAGCGGGTCAACACTTTCTTCGGCTATCCGGCGGTCGATCGCATCGCCTTCCGGCAAGGCATCGTTCAGGCGGCGCGGGCGAAGCCCCGTCCGGCGCCGCCGTCGCTGCGCCCGATCCCCGCCGATCTCGGCGATTCGCTGCGCGAGGTGGCCGATCCCGAGCTTCGCGCCTGCCTCGAATCGCTTGCGCGCGGGCTTATCGAGGGCGATGGAACGCCGGTGGTCACGACGATCCCGGTCGTCGGCAAGATTGGTGGAGGCAAGAAGCTATGAAAGCTGCATTTTCCCTTGGCGCCGCGATGTTTGCGCTCGCCCTCGCCGGCTGCGGCGGCGGCAATGATTCGAGCCAGGCCAACCTCTCGTCCGCGTCTGGCGCCAACGCCGCGCCGCTGCAGCAGATCGCCGCGCCGAACAATGGCGACTGGACCGAGACGGTGACGATGACCGATCGCGGCGGCTTCCTGATGGGCAATCCCAATGCGCCGGTTAAGCTGCTCGAATATGCCTCGATCACCTGCCCTCACTGCGCCGAGTTCAGCGAACAGGGCGGCGCGGCCCTGCGCGACACCTATGTCCGCTCGGGGCAGGTCAGCTGGGAATACCGGCCCTACATGATCTTCCCGACCGATCCGGGCATCTTCATGCTTCTTCGCTGCCTCGGCCCGCAGCCCTTCTTCCACGTCTCCGAGCAGCTCTATGCCGACCAGCGCAACTGGGCCACCCGGCTGCAGAGCATGCCCGACGAACAGGCCCAGGCGCTGCAGGGCATGCCGCCGCCGCAGCAGGCCGCGGCGCTGATCCGGGCCACCGGGCTCGACGCCTTCTTCCGCCAGCGCGGTATGCCCGAGGCGCGGATGAACGCCTGCCTCGCCGATCAATCCAACCTCCAGCAGCTCGGCGAGATCACCCGGCGCGCGACTCAGGAGGACAATGTTCAGGGAACGCCTTCCTTCTTCATCAACGGCGAGAAGACCGAAGCCGGCACCTGGGCCCAGCTCGAGCCGCTGCTGCGCAACGCGGTGGGAGGCTGAGCCATGAAGCTGCACGCTGTCATCGCCATCGCGGCCGCGGCCGCTACCGTCGCCCTTCCGGCCGCTGCCCTCGCCCAGGATCGAATCGGGCCGGGTTTCGGGGGGGCTCGTCCTCGCGGCCCGCAAGGTCACGACTGGCGCACCACCGCCGAGCGCACGCCGGAAGGCGGCTTTCGCATCGGCAATCCGAATGCGCGGGTGAAGGTGGTCGAATATTTCTCGACCACCTGTCCGCACTGCGCGACCTTCGCGCACGAGAGCGCGGACGTCCTCATCGGCGATTATGTCCGCAGCGGCCGAGTCAGCCTCGAATATCGCAATTACTATCTGAACGGCGTCGACATCGCCGCGGCGCTGCTCAGCCGCTGCGCCCAGCCGCGCCAATATTTCGAGATGAGCCACGCCTTGCTCGGCACTCAGCCGCAGTGGATGGGCCGGGTCAACGCGATCACCCCGGCGCAGCGGACCGAGCTCCAGGCGCTGCCGCCGCTCGAAGTGGCCAGGCGGCTGATCTCGATGCTCGGCCTCGACGCGATCGGCCAGCGCTACGGGATTACGCCGCAGGTGCGCGCGCAGTGCCTGACTCAGGCCAATCTCGACCAGCTCGACGCCCTGCACAGCGCGGGCGGAACGGCCGGAGTCACGGGCACGCCGACCTTCTTCGTCAACGGCCGGTTGGTGCAGGAGAACAACTGGGCTGGGATTCAGCCGCTGCTGCGCGCGCAGTAGCGGCTAGGCGGGGGGGCGGTCAGAGCAAGGTGCAGGTCAAGAGACTCAAGCTTTCCGGCTTCAAGAGCTTCGTCGAGCCTGCCGAGCTTTGCGTCGAGGAGGGGCTGACCGGAGTCGTCGGCCCCAATGGCTGCGGCAAATCCAACGTGCTCGAGGCGATCCGCTGGGTGATGGGCGAAAGCTCGCCCAAGTCGATGCGCGGCGCCGGCATGGACGACGTCATCTTCGCGGGCACGGCGCTGAGGCCCGCGCGCGACTTCGCCGAGGTCAGCCTGCTGGTCGAGCGCGGAAGCCACGACATCGGGGGCGACGGTTCGATCGGCGCGGGCGAAGTCGAGATCACCCGCCGGATCGAGCGCGGCGCGGGCTCGGCCTATCGAGTCAACGGCCGCGACGTTCGCCAGAAGGACGTCGCCCTCCTCTTCGCCGACGCGGCGACCGGCGCGCACAGCCCGGCGCTGGTCAGCCAGGGCAAGATCAGCGCGGTGATCGCCGCCAAGCCGACCGAGCGGCGGCTGATGCTCGAGGAGGCGGCGGGCATCGCGGGCCTGCACGTCCGCCGCAAGGACGCCGAGCAGAAGCTTCGCGCGACCGAGGCCAATCTGGTGCGCCTCGACGAGATCCTCGCCGACATGGAGATGCGCGGGCTCGCGCTGAGGCGCCAGGCCAAGGCCGCCGAGCGCTACCGCAAGCTTTCCGACCAGATCCGAGTGGCCGAGGCGCGGCTGATCTTCGCCCGCTGGCGCGAGGCCGCCGAGGCGGCCGAAGCCGCGCGCGCGGAAGCGGAGACCGCGGAGAAGGCGGTGGCCCTCGCCGCCGAGGCGCAGCGCGCCGCCGCCGCCTACCAGAACCAGGCCGCGACCGACCTCGCCGACAAGCGCCGGGCCGCCGAGGCGGCGCGTGAGCGCGCGTCCGAGCTCGGCCACAAGCTCGCCGCGCTCCGCGCCGAGCGCGACGGAGTCCAGCGCCGGATCGCCGAGCTCGAGGAGCGCCGCCGAACGCTCGCCGCAGACCGGGCGCGCGAAGAGGCGTTGCGGCAGGACGCCGCCGCCGCCATCGGCAGGCTCGAGCAGGAATTGAGCGACATCGCCCGGCGCCTCGCCGCCGCCGAGGAGGCAAGGGGAACGATCGACATCCGCTCCGTCGAGCGGGAGGACGAGGCGCGCGCCGCCGAAGCGGCGCTCGGCCAGGCCCGCGCCGTCCAGGCCGCCGAGCAGGCCGAGGAGCGGGTTGCCCGGGCGGCTTTGGAAGCGGCCCGGGCGAAGCGCGACCGCGCCGAGGCGGAGGCCGCTCGAATCGCGGAGCAGATGTCGGGCCTCGGCGACGATTCCGGTCCGCTGCGCACGCTGAGCGAGGCGCGCTCCAGGCGCGAGGCGGCGGAAGCCGCGCTCCGTGCCGCCGGGGAGGCGATCGCCAGGGCCGAAGCGGAGCGCCAGCAGGCGGCGGCGGCGCGCGACTCCGCGGAGAGCGAGGCCGCCTCGGCGCGCGCCGCGCTGGCCGCCGTCCAGTCCGAGCGGGAGGCCTTGATCAAAGCGGTCGAGACGTCGGGCGGCGACCGGGCGATCAATCATATCAAGGCCGCCCCGGGCTATGAGCGCGCGCTCGCCGCGGCGCTGGGCGAGGATCTCGACGCGGCGCTGACCGGCGACGGGCCGCGCCGCTGGGCCGGCGCCGAGCCGCTTCCCGGTGATCCCGCGCTCCCATCCGGAACCCAGTCGCTCGCCGATCATGTCGAGGCGCCGGCTGCCCTGCTCCGCCGCCTTCGGCAGATCGCGGTGGCGGACGACGATGACGGGCGGTCGCTGGCCGTTGGCCAGCGGCTCGTCACGCCGGGCGGCAAGCTTCGCCGGTGGGACGGCTATGTCGCAACGGGAATGGGCGCCGCCGCCGCCGAGCGGCTGATCCGGGTCAACCGGCTGGCCGAGATCGAGACCGCGCTTCCGGGCGCCTCCGCGGCGGTCGACAGCGCCGAGACGGCCGCCGCCGAAGCGCGAACGGCGATGCAGGCCGCGCGCGATGCCGCCGAAGCGGCGCGGCGGGCCGAGGCCGAGGCCGGCGCGGCGATCCGCGAGGCGGGGCGCGCCGAGGATAGCGCCGCGGTCGAGCTGGAACGGCTCGAGCTGAAGCGCACGGGCCTAAGCGAGCGCGCCGATCTCGCCGCCGCCGACCTCGCCGACGCCGGCAAGAGCCTCGATCAGGCCGAGGCCGTCGCCGCCGCTCTGCCCGACGCCGCAGCGACCGAGGCGAAGGTTGCCGAGCTTCGCGCTCATGCCGAGCAGGCGCAGGCCGCTCTCGCCGAAATCCGCGCCGAGGCGGCGACCCATGCGCGCGCCGTCAGCGCCGACAAGCAGCGGGCCGACGCGGCGAGGCTGGAGCAGGCCGATTGGCGCGCCCGGGCCGGCGACGCCGACAAACGCCATCAGGAATTCGGCCGCCGAACCGCCGAGGCCGAGACGGAGGCGAAGGCGCTCGCCGAGGCTCCGGAGGATTTCGAGCGCAAGATCGCTGCGCTCACCGACGAAGCTTCCGCCGCGGCCGAGGCGGCCCGCGCCGCCGCCGCCCATGAGCGCGCCGGCGAGGATTCGTTGCGCGTCGCCGAGGGCCGCCTGGCCGAGGCCGGCGAGGCTCAGGCCGCGGCCCGCGAAGCGCGCGCCGGGGCCGTCGCTCGCGCCGAGGCGCAGGACTCACGCCGCGTCGAGATGGCCCGGATCTCGGGCGAGAAGTTCGAATGCCCGCCGCCGCTGCTTCCGGAGAAGGCCGGCTTCAGGGAGGACGAGATCCAGGGCGTCGCCGAGGAATCGGCGCGGCTGGAACGGCAGTCGCTGGAGCGCGAGCGGATCGGCCCGGTCAACCTCGTCGCGGAGAGCGAGCTTGGCGAGCTCGAGGAAAGCCGCCTCGCCAGCCAGGCCGAGCGCGAGGAGCTGGGCCAGGCGATCCACCGGCTGCGCGGCTCGATCGGAAGCCTCAACCGCGAGGGCCGCGCCCGCCTGCTGACCGCCTTCCAGGAGGTGGACCGCCACTTCCGGAGCCTGTTCACCACTTTATTCGAGGGCGGCCAGGCGCATCTGGAACTGGTCGAATCCGACGATCCGCTCGAGGCGGGCCTCGAGATCATGGCCCAGCCGCCGGGCAAGCGCCTCTCCGCTCTGACCCTTCTCTCCGGCGGCGAGCAGGCGCTGACCGCGGTCGCCCTGATCTTCGCCCTCTTCCTCACCAACCCGGCCCCGATCTGCGTCCTGGACGAGGTCGATGCGCCGCTGGACGACGCGAACATCGAGCGCTTCTGCGACCTGCTCGACCGGATGACGGGGGAGACGGACACGCGCTATCTGATCGTCACCCACAACGCGGTGACGATGAGCCGAATGCACCGCCTGTTCGGCGTCACGATGATCGAGAAGGGCGTCTCGCGGCTGGTCAGCGTCGATCTCGGCGGAGCGGAGCGCCTGCTGGCGGCGGAATAATGCGAGTCATCCCGGCGAAGGGGCACCCCGCAAAGTACTACTTTGCGGGGACCCCGAAGGCCGGGACCCAGGAACGCTGAGAGGCGATAATTGGCACGGTTGCCCGAAACGCGCGCGGTGGTGTTCATGGGTCCCGGCCTTCGCCGGGATGACTCGGGGGCTTGGAAATGACAATCCGTTTCGTCCCGCCTTACCCGGCGCGCGGCGCGAGCCCCGTACCCGTCTGGCGCGGGTTCATGGGGGAGCGCGCCCGCACCGCGGTCTACGGCTGGTCGGAGCAGGCGTTCACCGAGCCTTTTCTCCGCCGGCGGGTGTTCGGACACAATGTCCTCATCCCGCTGACCCCGGCCGCGATCGAACGCGTGCTGCTCGACAACGCGGCCAATTACGTGAAGCCCGATCTGGTCAAGAAATTGCTCAAGCCGACGATCGGCCGCGGCCTCCTGTCCTCGGACGGCGCTCTGTGGCGCGACCAGCGCAAGATCGTGGCCGCGAATTTCGCCCCGGCGGCGATCGAGGCGCTCGTTCCCGTCTTCGCCGGCGCGGCACGGCGGGCGATGGCGGGATGGAGCGGCGCCGAGGACATGGCCGCCCAGGCGACCCAGACGACGATGCGGATCATCTCCGACGCGCTGTTCGCGGGGGATCCCCGCCTCACCACACAGGCGGCGATGGACCATATCACGGCCGCGCTCGACGGCGTGAGCGAGGCCCGGCTGCAAATATTGCTCGGCCTGCCGCTCATGCCCTGGAGCCTTCGCGGCCGGCGGGCGCACAAAGGCCAGGTCTACCTGCGCGAGACTTTGACGCAGGTGGTCCGCGACCGCCTTCCGGACGGCGGCCCGGACGATTTCCTCGGCCGCCTGATCCGCGCGCTCCACGGCAAGTTCGCGGGCGAGGAGGCGCTGGCGCTCGCCGTCGACAATGCCGCCACCTTCTATCTCGCCGGTCACGAGACCACCGCCAACGCGATCACCTGGACGCTCTACCTGCTGTCGGAGCAACCCGAGCTGCAGTCCGAGGCGGCGGCGGAAGCGCGGGCCGCGCTGGCGGCGGGCGAGGAGGATGCCGAGTTGCCCGAGCGGCTCCCGCTGCTTCGCCGAGTCCTCGAGGAATCGATGCGACTCTATCCGCCGGTGCCGCGCTTCGACCGGCAGGCGGCGCAGGACGACGCGCTGGACGGCCAACCCGTGGGCGCCGGCGACATCGTCTCGATCTGGCCATGGCTGATCCACCGCCACCGGGCGCTGTGGGAGGACGCCGATATCTTCGATCCCGAAAGGATGCGGCCCGAGACCAAAGCCGCCCGCCACCGCTTCCAGTATATCCCCTTCGGCGGCGGGCCGCGCCTGTGCGTCGGAATGCGCTTCGCCACCGCCGAGGCGCTGACCGTGCTTGCGCATTGGCTCGGCAACTGGTCGTTCGCGCCCGCGCCGGGCCGCGAGGTCCGCGCCTCCGGCATGGTCACGCTCAGGCCGGCGGGCGGCCTGCCGCTGATGCTGGGGCCGCGCTAGCGTCCGCGAGAGGGTCGCCATTGGCAGGCGGATGGCTTATCCTGGCTCCCGGATGAGCCGGTTCCCCCGCCGGACGGCGCCGCTTCGGCGGTGCGAAGAGGAGACCTAATCGTTGACGAACTTGGACCCGGCGCGGCGCAAGGCCGCCGAGCTGATCAGCAAGAACAGGCTCACGTCTCCGCCGGTCGATGCCGAGCGGATCGCCCGCCTCGAGAAAGTCAGCGTGCTCTACGCCGGCCTCAATGACGAAGTGAAGGACAAGGTGTCCGCTTATGCGGAGCCGAACCGCGTCATTTACGTCAACCGCGACCAGCCTCCCGAGCACAAAAATTATGCGATCGCGCATGAGCTGGGCCATTTGCTGCTCCACCCCAGCTATGTGGAATCGAGCAAATATCAGCTGTTGCTGCGAAACACGTTCGTCGGCGCCGGCAAATCGAACGAGGAGAAGGAAGCCGAAGCCTTCGCCGCCGAGCTGCTCGTGCCGAGGAAGCTGCTCGACAGGTTCAGGAGCAAGGATCCCGAAAGCCTCGCCTCGCTGTTCGTCGCGCCGATCGAGGTGATCCGCGCCCAATTGGGGCCGCCGCTGTCGTGAGCATCAGCCGCACCGACGTCCAGGCGCTGGCGCCGTCGCCAACCGACGAGACCAAGGACCAGGCCATCGCCGATGCGGTGGTCGATGCGGCACGGCAAGAGGTGGAAACCGGCGGGCGGAAGGGCTTCTTCGACCTGCGGAACCGATGGTCGAGCGCGATCATCGTGTGGATCAGCATCCTGATCATGTTCAACGCCGCGCTGACCGTGCTGGTCGGGCTCGGAGGCCTCGATTTTCGCGAATATCACTGGTTCATCACGGCGGTCACCGTGGAAACCTTCCTCCAGATCGTGGCGCTCGGAGCGATAGCCGTGCGCTTCCTCTTCTCAAGCGGGGATACGCCGCCTGCGCCCTGATCGGCGCGCGGCCTATTCCGCCGCCGCAGGCACGAGCTTGCCCGCCTTTCGCTTCCTCGCCAGCGCCGCGCGCCAGCCGCGGCTGCGCAGCCACATGACGATTCCGGTGATCGAGAGCGCCGCCGGAACGATCCCGCCCACGAAGATCACGATCTGCCACACCGCCCCCATGCCGGTGCCGTCGTGCAGCCGGCGCATCAGCCGGGCGTTGGTCTCGGGCCGCGGCGGACGGGGCGGCGTGACCGCCCCGGTGGAGTCGTCGACCGCGACCTCCGCCGGCCCACCGGGACGGGCATAAGCGATCTTCCATGTGGGCTGCTGGTCGGTCGGCCAGGTGATGCCGGTGAGAGCGCCCGTCGCATGGCGCCGGCTCGCGGCGAGCGCGGAATCGACGGTGGTGGCCGTCTGCTCGAGCGGCAGCGCCCGGCCGGCGCGGGCGCGGTCGCCCTGGGCCCCGCTTCTGGGCTGGCTGGCTTCGAAGGCGCCGAACACGGAGGGGAAGGAGATCCAGAAGCCGGTAAAGCTGAGCATCGCCAGCGGCAGCAGCACCCAGAAACCGAGCAGATGGTGGATGTTGGCGTTGGTCGAATTCTGCCGCCGCCAGCGAAAGCCGCGGCTGACGCTGCCGGTCGCCGGCCACCACAGCCAGATGCCGGTGAGGCACGAGCAGAACATGAACACCCCGACCCAGCCGACGATCGTCCGCCCCCAGCCCGGCACCATCAGGCTTCCATGAAGCATGTGGAAGACTCGGACGAGCCCGGCGTTCGACGAGGCTTTGTCGAGCACCCGCGCCGTGCCGGGATCGAGCCAGACGCTGGTGCGCGCGGGCGGCCCGCCGCCTGCGCCCGGAGCGGAGGCGCGGGTCGCCGAGACGACGACCGGCCCGCCTCCATGCTCGGGATAACGGATCGAGGCGATGCGCTCGCCGGGCGCCAGAGCCGCCTGCGCCGCCGAGGCGTAGGCGCCCGGATCGCGCGCCGGCGTGGGGCTCGACACGAGATAGCGTTGCGGGTTGATCGCCTCGTCGAGCCAGTCGTGCCAGACCAAGGCGGAGCCGGTCAGCGAGACCGGGATGATCAGCACCGCGAGCAGCAGGCCGATCCACTTGTGGACCTGAAGCCAAAACCCACGCAGGCGAAGAATCGTCGATTGGGCCACGAAAAGTCCTTCGGAAGTTTCGCCAAACCTAAAAGCTAATGCGAATGGGTTGCAACGGCTGGATTGTCGCAGAATGTCTCCGCCGTCTCAGCTGTCCGCCCACCGCCGCAGCAAATTGTGATAAATGCCGGTGAGGCGGATCACCTCGCGGTCGTCATGGCCGCGCTCGGCACCCAGCGCCTGGATCGACCGGTCGAGATCGAAGAGAAGCGTGCGCGCTGCGTCGTCGCGGACCATCGACTGGATCCAGAAGAAGCTTGCGATCCGCGCGCCCTTCGTCACCGGCTCGACCCGGTGAAGGCTCGACGCGGGATAGAGGAGCAGGTGGCCGGCCGGCAGCTTCGTGGCGTGGACGCCCAGATTGTCCTCGACCACCAGCTCGCCGCCTTCATAGGCCTCCGGATCCTCGAGGAAGAGCGTCGCCGAAAGGTCGCTTCGGACGCGGAACTCGCTTCGCGCGTGGATGCGGACGGCATTGTCGACATGAGTCCCGAACGCCTCGCCGCGCTCGTAGCGGTTGAACAGGGGCGGAAAGATCTTGAGCGGCAGCGCGGCAGCGATGAACAAGGGCGAGCGGCCCAGCGCCTCGAGCACGATCCGCCCGGCCTCCTTCGCGGCCGGGGAATCCTCGGCGATCTGCCGGTTGTTCTTGGCCAGCGCCGATTGGTGGCCCGAGGTCGCGTTGCCGTCGATCCACTCCCCCGCGTCGACGATCGAGCGCACCCGGGCCACGCCCTCGGCATCGAGCAGATCGGGAATGGCGAGCATCATGGGCGGACGCGACCTTTCATTCAATCATCGTCACTCCCGCGAAAGCGGGAGTCCAGCTTCTTTCGCTCGCGCGACCGGGAGGCAGGCTGGATTCCCGCTTTCGCGGGAATGACGGCGGGGGCATCAGAAGCTGTAGAACAGGCTGAGCACCGCCGAGCGCGCCTCGCCGGGCGCCGCCCAGCCGCCGGTGATCACGCCGCTCGTCGCGTTCACATTGTTGCGGACGTTGGTGAAATAGCGCTCGCCGGTGACGTTGGTGACGTTGAGCTGCGCCGTCAGGCCCTGGCGGATCTCGTAGGAGAGGAACAGGCGGTGGGTGAGCCAGTCGTCGGTCAGATATTGGGTCCGCTGGAGCAATGTGCGCTGATAGGTGGCGACGGCGCCCTGATAGGTGAAGCCGTAGCCGACCTGAAGCCCGAACGGCGCCCGCCAGGTGGTGAACAGGCTGGCGGAATGCGCCGGCGTCTGGATCAGGCGGTCGCCGGCCTGCGGATCGGGCAGCGCCGCGCTGTTGAGGCAGGACGGCCCCGGATTGGCGAGGCAGAAATCGGAGACGCTCTGAAGTACCTTTGAGCGAAGATAGGTGTAATTGGCGAAGACCGACCAGGCACGGGTGACGTTGCCGCTGGCCCCGAGCGCGATCCCGTCGACCCGCGAGCGGCCGTCGACGAGCTGGACCGCCGGATTGACCGGGTCGCCTGAAGGCACGCGGAAGTTGCTGCGCTCGTTGCGGAACAGGGCCGCGGTCAGCTGTAGCCGCCGATTGAACAGCTCCGCCTTGCCGCCGATCTCGTAATTCACCGCGGTCTCCGGAGCGACGTCGCAGAAATTGACCAGCGTGGCCCCGGAGCCCGAGGTGCAGCCGAGCCGCACCGTCGCCGACGAAGGCGTGCGGGCATTGCCGAAGGCGACGTAGAGGCTGGTGGCGCGGGTGGGCTTGAAGACGGCGCCGAACCGATAGGAGAACAAAGTTTCCTCGCTGACCTGCGGCGCCAGATCGGCCGCGCCCGGCATTGCCGCCCCGGGCGGATAAGCGGGGAGAAGGACGTTGACGAACCGCCCCCGAGCCCGCTCCAGCCGGACGCCGCCGTTGAGCTCGAACATCGTGCCGATCTCGAGCGTGTCGAACGCATAGGCCGCAGCGTCGCTGCTCTCGCTGCGCTGGCGCGCGGTGACCGTGTAGTTGATCGGGCCGGCATAGATCGCCGCGGGATTGGAGATGCTGTCGATCGGCAGCGGAGTGAAGGCGGAGCCGTCGGCGTTGCGGGCCAATTCGGCCGTCTCGATCCCGTAATCCTCCCGGCTGAGCGACGCGCCGACGACCATCGTGTTGCGCAGCCGGCCTGCCTCGCCGGCGGTCCAGCTGAGGTCGGTCTGGTTGTGGATCAGGCTGTTCGATTGGTCGCGCACGCGGCCGCGCGGGCCCGACGGACGGTAGAAGCCGGGGGCGAGGCCGGCCGGGCAAGCGGCGCCCGCAGTCGCGTTCGGGCCGGCCGGGACGGGCTGGAGGCCGGTACCGGTGAGGCACCATGTGCCTTCCGCCGAGCTGGTCTGGCTATACTGATCGACCTGTTGCCAGCGGGTGAGGTTGCGCAAGAGCAGGCTGTCGCTGAACTCGTGGCGGAAGGTGGCGGTGATCCGGTCGACCGTGATCCGCTGTGTGTCGAGATTGCGATAGCCGAAATAGTCGCTGTCATGCGCCTCCGGCAGCGGCCCATCGTTCACCTGATTGAGGAAATAGGGGACTCCGTAGAAGGGAATATTGTCGTCCTCCTGATGGACCCAGGCGAGCGTCAGGCTGGTCGGCGAGCCGATGCCGAAGGTGATCGCCGGAGCGACGCCCCAGCGCCGATACGCCTCGAAATCACGGCCCGGAATGTCGTTGCGGTGCCACATGGCGTTGAGCCGCACGGCGACGAACTCGCTGAGGCGCTGGTTGGTATCGAGAGTGCCGCGATAATAATCGTCGGTGCCGATCGCGGCCGAGAGGATGGTCAGGTCGTCGCCCTGAGGCACCTTGGAGACCATGTTGATCGTGCCGCCGACGCTTCCCGATCCGTTGAACACCGAATTGGCGCCGTTGTAGATCTCGATCTGCTGCAGGTTGAAGGGGTCGGTTCGGCTGTATTGGGCGGAATCGCGCACGCCGTCCTGGGTGATGTCGTTGCTCGCGCTGTAGCCGCGCAGGTTGATCGAATCGCCATAGCCGCCGCCCCCTTCCCCGGCGCCGAAGGTGATTCCGGGGATGGTCGAGAGCGCGTCGCGCAGGGTCAGCAGATTCTGCCGCCGCAGCGTCTGGTCGGAGATCACCGTGACCGTCTGGGGTGTGTCGAGCAGGTCGCTGGTCGCCTTGGGCGATTCGAGCTCGCGTTGCTCGCGCGTGCCGGTGACGACGATGGCCTCGTCGGTGCGCTGGGCGACTCCGCTCTGGGTGTCGGCGGCGACCGGGACGACGTCCGACGCGAGCGCGGGCGAGGAGAAAAAGCCGACGCAGCCGAGCGCGAGAAAGACGGGCGCGCTGGCGGCGGGAGGGCGGGACGGCATTCGAAAACCCCTGGCTGGCTCCGCCGGCATTCCGGTCGGCACACCGGCTATTGCAATTCATTCTCAATAGTGTCAATTCAATTGCGAAGCGGTCGCATCTAGCTTCTGTGTCGTCATGGCTTTCGCGGGCTTGCGTTTTGAGGCCGAAGCGCCGCCCATTCGTTCCTGCGCAGGCGAAGGAAGGGACGAGGGATGACGATCGACGGGCGCGAGTACCAAGCAGCCTTGAGCAAGGTACCCGCGGTCACGCTGGGCTTCTGGATCGTCAAGATCCTGGCGACGACGCTCGGCGAGACGGGCGGCGACAGCGTCTCGATGAGCTGGCTCGGCGAGACGACGCCCGAAGCCGGCCAGGCGGGCCTCAACGGCTATCTGGTCGGCACCGCGATCTTTCTCGCCATCTTCCTCGCCCTCGCCGCCTGGCAGATCCGCACGCGGCGCTTCCACCCCCTTATCTATTGGGCGACGATCATCGCCTCGACCACCGCGGGAACGACGATGGCCGATTTCGCCACGCGCTCGCTGGGGATCGGCTATGCCGGCGGATCGGCGCTGCTTCTGGCGCTGGTGCTCGCCTCGCTGGCCTCGTGGAAGCTGGCGACCGGCACCATCCGGGTCGAAAGCGTCAGCACGCCCGGGAGCGAAGCCTTCTACTGGCTGACCATCACCTTCTCGCAGACGCTCGGCACCGCGCTCGGCGACTGGGTGGCCGACACGAACGGGCTCGGCTTCGGCGGCGGAGCGCTCTTCTTCGGCGCGCTGCTGGCGGTGCTCGCCGGCCTCTATTTCTGGACCGGCGTCAATCGCGTCTTCCTGTTCTGGGCCGCCTTCATCCTGACGCGGCCGCTGGGAGCGACGGTCGGCGACCTTCTCGACAAGCCGCTTGACGACGGCGGTCTCGGCGTCAGCCGGCCGCTGGCGACGGCAGCCCTCGCCGTCGCGATCCTGCTCCTCGTTCTCATCATCCCCCAGCGGGCGGGAACGCATCCCGGTGCGGAGCGCCGCGCATGATCCCCTGGCGCCGGCTCCTGTCGGTCGATCGCGCGCTGCTGCTGGCGCTGGTGCTGATCGCCGCGGCCCTGTTCACCTTCTTCAAGCTCGCCTCCGAGGTCGGCGAAGGCGAGACGATGGCGCTGGACGGAGCGATCCTGCTTTGGCTGCGCACATCGGCGAACCCGGCGATCCCGGCCGGCCCGCACTGGCTGACCGAGGCGATGACCGAGACGACCGCGTTCGGCAGCGTCACGGGCCTGCTCCTGGTGATGTCCGCGGTGATCGGCTTTCTGCTCATCTCGCGCCGCCACCGCACCGCTTTGTTCGTCCTCCTCGCCACCGGCGGCGGCACCACGGCCGCCAAGCTTCTCAAGCTCCTCTACGACCGCCCGAGGCCGGGCCTCGTCCCCCATCTCGTCGACGTCAGCACGGCCAGCTTCCCGAGCGGGCATTCGGCGGATTCGGCGATCGTCTATTTGACCATCGCCGCCTTGCTCGCGCGCACCGTCCCGCAGCGGGCGCTGCGTCTCTACATACTCGGGGCGGCGGGGCTGCTGGTCCTGCTGATCGGCGTCTCGCGCGTCTATCTCGGCGTTCACTGGCCCAGCGACGTCGTCGCCGGCTGGGCGTTCGGCGCGGCCTGGGCCCTGGGTTGCTCCCTCGCTTATTCCCGCCTTTGGGCGCGGCAGGGCCTGGCGGAGGTGGAAAAGCGCTAGATAATAGTTGTCTTGAGCTCATTCCGCTCATCCTGAGGAGCCGCTGAGCGAAGTCGAAGCGGCGTCTCGAAGGACGGTCCTTCGAGACGGGCCCTCGACAAGCTCGGTCCCTCCTCAGGATGAGCGGCTCATTATGAGCTGGTCAGACCCTAAACCCCCTGCATGAATCCGGCGCAAGACTCGATCGTGCCGCCGCGATAGCCGCGCATCAGCGCTTCCTGCCGCTGGGCCGAGGTGCCGTGGGTGAAGCTTTCGGGAACGACCACGCCCTGGTTGGCGCGCTGGAGCGTGTCGTCGCCGATCGCGGCCGCGGCGCGCATCCCTTCCTCGATGTCGCCCGGCTCCATCGCGCCGCGCTCGCGGGCGGCCCACACTCCGGCATAGCAATCGGCCTGGAGCTCCATCCGCACCTGAAGCGCGTTCGATTCGCTCTCGCCCATCGCCGATTGCGCCTGGCGGATCCGCCCCTCGGTGCCGATCAGGGTCTGGACGTGGTGGCCGACCTCATGGGCGATGACATAGGCCTGGGCGAAATCGCCGGGCGCCCCATACTGCCGGGAAAGCTCGTCGAAAAAGGCGGTGTCGAGATAGATGCGCTGGTCGGCCGGGCAGTAGAACGGTCCCATCGCCGATTGCGCCGCACCGCAGCCGGAGCGCCCGCCGCCGGTATAGACCACCATCCGCGGCGCTTCGTAACGCTGCCCCGCGGCGCTGAACAGCTCGCCCCAGCGCTGTTCGGTCGAGCCGAGCACCTGGCAGGCGAAATGGGTCGTCGAATCCGAGGCGCAGACGCTCGAGGCCGGCTGCCCGGCTTGGCCCTGCCCGTTCGGCGACACCGCCTGCTGGCCGCCGCCGGTGAGGCTTCCGAGCCCGCCGAACAGGGCCATGACGATGACCAGGACGATCACCCCGCCGATGCCGAACCGGCTGGCGACGAGCGAGAAGATCAGGCCCGCGCCGGCGCCACCCAGGCCGCCGCCGCCGAAGCTCTGGCCGCGCTGGCTCTCCACATTGTCGCTCGTCCCGCGATCACCGAACCGCATGCCTCGATCCTCCTCGTTACATCGCCGAACCTTTGAGCGCGCGCCGGGTTGCATTCAACCGGCTTCGGCGTTCAAAGGACCGGCTCAACCTGAAAGGCGGTTCATGTTTCTCAAAGGCAAAACAGCGCTCGTCACCGGCTCCACCTCCGGCATCGGCCTGGCCATCGCCCGGGCGCTGAAGGCGGAGGGCGCCCGCGTGATCCTCAACGGCTTCGGCGACCCGGACGAGATCGCCCGGCTCCAGGAGGAGCTCGGCGCGGCTTATAGCAACGCCGATCTGACCCGCCCCGAGGCGATCGAGGCGATGATGGCCGAAGCCGGCGCGGTCGACATCCTCGTCAACAATGCCGGCATGCAGCACGTCGCCCCGATCGACGAATTCCCGCCGGAAAAGTGGGACCTGATCCTGGCCCTCAACCTCTCCGCCGCCTTTCACACCATCCGCCTCGCGCTTCCGGGGATGAAGGCCAGGGGCTGGGGCCGGATCATCAACACCGCCTCGGCCCACAGCCTCGTCGCCAGCCCGAACAAGGCGCCCTATGTCGCCTCCAAGCACGCCATTGCCGGCCTCACCAAATCGGTCGCGCTCGAGGCCGCGCGCACCGGCGTTACCGTCAACTGCATCAGCCCCGGCTACGTCTGGACGACGCTGGTCGAGAACCAGATTCCGGACACGATGCGCACCCGCGGCCTCACGCGCGACCAGGTGATCGACGACGTCCTTCTCGCAGCCCAGCCGACCAAGCAGTTCGTCACCCCCGAGCAGGTCGCCGCGCTCGCCCTCTTCCTCTGCCGCGACGACGCTTCGGCGATCACCGGCGCCAATCTCTCCATGGACGGCGGCTGGACGGCGCAATAAGCTCGCCCGATGCGGCTCCCGCCCCTTGCTGTCCTCCTGGCGCTCGCCGCCTGCACCACCTCGCACGAGGTCGTCGCTCCGGCGACCGCCGAGCAGCCGAGCGAGAATTGGCGCGCCCGGGTGACCGATGCGGATCTCGCCCGCATCAGGCATTGGCGCAACGCCTGGGTCGACGCGCTCGCCAAGGCGCGCGCCGCCGGCCATGGGGAGGAGATCGCCCGCGAAGGCGCGTTGCTCGATCCCGACGCGGCCCTGACGGGCGCCGCTCTGGCGCCGGGCAATTACCGCTGCCGGACGATCAAGCTCGGCGGCAAGGCCCCCGCCAACGCCGATTTCGCCGCTTTCCCCGCCGATCGCTGCCGGGTCGGGCTGGACCGCGGCCGGCTCCATTTCGCGCGGCTCGACGGTCCGCAGCGCCCGATCGGCGCGCTCTTCCCGGACAATGCGCGCCGGCAGATCTTCCTCGGCACGCTCCAGCTCGGCGACGAGCGCCTCTCGCTTCGCTACAGCCGCGACGACGAGCGCGACATGGCCGGAATCGTCGAGCGCGTCGGGGACAATCGCTGGCGGCTCGTCCTGCCCTATCCCCATTTCGAATCCCTGCTCGACGTGATCGAGCTCACCCCCGAGCGATGAGGCCTTCCCTATGCGACGCAAGATCTTCGCCGCCATGCTCTTGGCCTGCGCCATGAGCGCCCCGGTCTCCGCCCAGGACCTCAGGCAGGCGATCGCCGGCGACATGGGCGACCTGATGACCCTTTACCGCGATCTTCACGCCCATCCCGAACTGTCGATGCAGGAGACCCGAAGCGCCGCGCGGATGGCCGCGGAGGCGCGCCGCGCCGGCTTCACCGTCACCACCGGGGTCGGCGGCACCGGAGTCGTCGCGGTGATGGAGAACGGCCCCGGCCCGGTCCTGCTGCTGCGCGCCGACATGGACGCTCTGCCGGTCGAGGAGCAGACCGGCCTTCCTTTCGCCAGCCGCGTTCGGGGCACCAGCCTCACCGGCGTGGAGAGCGGCGTGATGCACGCCTGCGGCCACGACACGCACATGACGACCTGGGTCGGCACCGCCCGGCGGATGGCGGCGATGCGGTCTTTATGGTCGGGGACTTTGGTGATGATCGCCCAGCCGGGCGAGGAGATCGGCGCCGGCGCCAGGGCGATGCTCGACGACGGCCTGTTCACCCGCTTCCCGCACCCGACCCACGCCATCGCCTTCCACGATTCGGCGAGCCTCCCGGCGGGAATCATCGGCTATTCGCTCGGCCCGGCGCTGGCCAACGTCGATTCGGTCGACATCGACGTTCGCGGAGTCGGCGGCCACGGCGCCTATCCGCACACCACCCGCGATCCCATCGTCCTCGCCAGCCGGATCGTCACCACCTTGCAAACCCTGGTTAGCCGCGAGATCAACCCGCTCGACAGCGCAGTCGTCACCGTTGGAAGCTTCCATTCCGGCACCAAGCACAACATCATCTCCGACGACGCGCGGCTCCAGCTGACCGTGCGCAGCTTCACTCCGGAGGTCCGCCGCCAGTTGCTCGAAGGGATTGCGCGAATCGCCCGCGGGGAGGCGCTCGCCGCCGGAGTCCCTGAGGACCGGATGCCCGTGGTCACCGTCGTCGAGGCCCAGTACACGCCCGCGACGGTCAACACCGAGGCGCTCACTCAAAGCACCGCCGCGCGCTTTCGCGAGCATTTCGGCGAGGCCCGCGTGCAGCAGGCCCAGCCGGTCATGGGCGGCGAGGATTTCTCGCGCTACCACATCGCCGATCCGCGCATCGAGAGCCTGATCTTCTGGGTCGGCGGCGTTCCCCAGGCGCGCTGGGACGCCGTCCACGGCGACGTCACGCAGCTCCCCTCGCTCCACAGCCCCTTCTGGGCGCCCGAGGCCGAGACCGTGATCGCCACCGCCACCGAGGCGATGACGGTGGCGGCGATGGGCGTGCTCGGGCGGCATTAGGCGGATCGTTCAAGCCTAGCCGTCATTGCGAGGAGCGCAGCGACGAAGCAATCCAGTGGACCTCCAAGTCCGCACTGGATTGCTTCGCTACGCTCGCAATGACGACTTCACCTTGGCCCGGCCTCGATGTGGCGCGGCACCGGTGCGCGCCGGCCTTCCTCTTGTGAATCCGCAAGGATCGTGGCTTATTCGCGCCGAATAACGGGGGAGACGCCATGGCCGCGGAGGAAGGTGCGCCGGTAAGCGGGCGGGATCGCCTGACCGAGCTCGACATCATCCGCGGGCTCGCCTTGTTCGGCGTGCTCTGGATGAACCTGTTCGGCCATATCGGCCTCGTCATTCCGGAGGAGCACATGTCGACGCTGGCGAGCGCGCCGGTCGACAAGTGGGTCACCTTCTTCACCACCTGGCTCGCCGCGGGCAAGGCGCAGGCCCTGTTCTCCTTCCTGTTCGGGCTCGGCTTCGCGCTGTTCCTCGAGCGCGCCGAGGGACGCGGAGCCAACGGCAATCTGCTCTACGTTCGGCGACTGGGCTTCCTGCTCGTGCTCGGCTTCGCCCATTTGTGGCTTTTGTGGATCGGCGACATCCTCAATGCCTATGCGATGATGGGGTTCGTGCTGATGCTCACCCGGCGCTGGCCCGGGTGGCTCCTGCTCGGCACCGGGCTGGCGCTGACCCTGCTCGGCACCGTCGCGCTTCGCTTCGTCGTCGAGCACACCATCTCCGCGCCGGGCGCGCCGCCGCCCTGGGCTGCGATCCAGGATGCCGGCGCCCTGCGCCGCTTCGCCTTGTTCCAGGGCAGCGATTACGCCGCTTATGTGCGCGAGCTGTTCCACGCCTCCTGGGCCGAGCTTTACGGCCAGCCGATCGGGATCGTGTTCCTCGCCTGGATCCTGGGGCGGTTCATGATCGGATCGTGGATCTACCGCCAGGGCTGGATGCAGGACACGGAGCGATATTCGGCGGGCTTTCGCAAATGGGCCCCGATCCTGCTTGTCGCCGGGCTTCTGATCGCGCTGGTTGGGCCGGCGCTGAACCTTGCGGGCATCAAGGCCCCTCCGCCTTGGTATTACGGGACGCAGCTGCTCGGCCGCCTGGCGCAATTCATTCTTCCGCTCGGCTATGCGGCGGGGATCGTCGTTCTCTGCCGGCAGGAGCGCTGGCGCGAACGGCTGTCGGGGCTCGGCGCGGTCGGGCAAATGGCGCTGACCAACTATCTGATGCAGAGCCTGCTCTACATGTTCCTGCTTTACGGCTTCGGCTTCGGCCTTCTGCCATGGCTCGGTTCCACCCTGGCGCTGATCGTGGCCTTGGTCTTCTTCGCGTTGCAGATCGCGTTCAGCCGCTGGTGGCTGGCGCGCTGTCGCTTCGGTCCGGTCGAATGGCTGTGGCGCTCCGCGACCTACGGCCGCTGGCAGGAATTGCGGCGTCCGGGCACGGAGACGGCGGCGCTGACCGCCTGAATCATGCTCAGTGCACCGCGGCCTCGGCGCCCCACACCGCGCGCAGCCGGGCGTCGCGGCCGCAGCCGCGGCGGTAGAGGCCGTAGCTGACCGCGTTCCGCCGCGCATAATCCTGGTGATAGGCCTCGGCCGGATAGAAAGGCGCCGCGGCGCGGACCGGAGTGACCACATGGCCACGCAGGATCCGGTTCGCCTCGGCCACCGCCGCCTCCGCCGCCCGCCGCTGCGCCGGATTGAGCGCGAAGATCGCCGTGCGGTAATTCGGCCCCTGGTCGCAGAACTGCCCGTCGGGGTCGGTCGGATCGATCGTCCGCAGGAAGCGCCGGACGAGCTGGCCGTAGCCGATCCGCGCCGGATCGAACGTCACCCGCACCGCCTCCACATGCCCGGTGCCGCCGCGCACGACCTGCTCGTAGCTGGGATTGGTGACGGTCCCGCCGGCAAAGCCCGAAACCGCTTCGATCACGCCCGGCACATGCTCGATGTCGCTCTCCGCCGACCAGAAGCAGCCGCCGGCGAACAGCGCAGTTTCGGTGTGGGAAGGGCGCGGGCGTTGCGCGGCCGCATCGGTGTCCGCACCCTGGCCGCATGCGGCAGCGGCGAGCGTCAGAGCAACAAGAACGCGCCTCTTCATAATGCGTCGAGCCTCGCGACCTGATCGGCCGTCAGCTCCAAGGTAAGGACGCCCAGCAATTCCTCAAGCTGCGCCGCGGAAGTCGCGCTGGCGATCGGGGCGGTGACTCCGGGCTGAGCGGCGAGCCAGGCGAGCGCCACCTGCGCCGGAGTCGCGCCGGTTTGGGCGGCGACCTCGTCGAGCGCGGCGAGGACGGCGAAGCCGCGTTCGTTCAAATAGGCGTCCATCCGCGGGCCGCGGACGCTCTTCGCCTTGTCGGCCGCGGAGCGGTATTTGCCGGTGAGGAAGCCCGAGGCGAGTCCGAAATAGGGCAGAACGCCGAGGCCGCGCTCGATGCAGACCTGCTGAAGCGGCCCCTCGAAGGAATCGCGGACCATCAGATTATATTCGGGCTGAAGCACCTCGTAGCGCGCCAGCCCCGCCCTTTCGGAGAGGTCGAGAGCCTCGGCGAGCCGCGCGGCGCTGTAATTGGACGCGCCGAGCGCCCGAACCTTGCCGGCCTTCACCAGCCGGTCGAACGCGCCCAGCGTCTCCTCGAGCGGAGTCTCTTCGTCGTCCTTGTGGGCGTAATAAAGGTCGATCCGCTCGACCCCGAGCCGGCGAAGCGATCCTTCGCAGGCGCGCTCGATCTCGGCGGCCGAGAGGCCGGCGTCGAAGCCGACCTTGGTAGCGATCGTCACGCCTTTGCTGCCGCCGCGCCGCCTCAGCCATTCGCCCAGAAGAGTCTCGGATTCGCCGCCGACATGGCCGGGCACCCATTTCGAATAGACGTCGGCCGTGTCGATCATCGTCCCTCCGGCATCGGCGAAGCGGTCGAGGATTCGATAGGCGTCCTCGCCCTTGGCGGTGAAGCCGAACACGTTGCCGCCGAGCACGAGGCGCGGCGTTTCCAGGCCGCTGCCGCCGAGGGGTCTCAAATCCATTTGTCGCGTCCCTTTTCCCTGAGCGCCTCGACGACCTCCTTGACCCGCTGACTCTGCGCCTTGGGAACGATCAGCACCGAGTCTGCGGTTGCCACGATGACCAGGTCCTCGACTCCGATCGCAGCGACCAGCGGCCCTTCCGAGCGGATCAGGCAGCCGCTCGCGCCGAGCGCGACGACGTCGCCGGACAGCGCATTGCCCTCGGCGTCGCTGGCGGAAACCTCCATCAGCGCCTCCCAGCTGCCGACGTCGGACCAGCCCACCGCGACGGGAGCCACGGCGACCTTCCCGGCCTTCTCCATCACCGCATAGTCGATGGAGATTGCGGGGGAGCGGGCGAAAGCCGCCTCCTCCGGATAGATTCGCGCGCCCTCGCGCCGGGCACCGTCCATCGCCGCCCGCGCGGCGCTGGCGATATCCGGCGCGTGCGCCTCCAGCGCCTCCAGATAGGCCCCGGCGCGCATCAGGAAGATGCCACCGTTCCAGTCGTGCCGGCCGCTTTCGACATAAGCCTCGGCGGTCGCAGCGTCGGGCTTCTCGACGAACCGCGCGGCCTGGTGGACGCCCGCGCCCAGCGCCGCTCCGCGCTCGATATAGCCGTAGCCGGTCTCCGCCCGTTCGGGCTTCATCCCGAAGGTGACGATCCAGCCTTCCCGCGCGAACGGAGCCGCCCGCTCGGCCGCCGCGCGAAAGCCGGCGGCGTCGGCGATCAGATGGTCGCTGGGGAGGATCAGCAGCAAATCGTCGGGCGCGGCGGCCAGCGCGGCGAGCGCGATCGCCGGAGCGGTGTTGCGCGCGGCGGGCTCGAGGATCAGGCTGCCGAGCGCCGGCAGCGCGCCTTCGATCGCGTCCGCCTGGCTCGTCCCGGCCACCACCCAGGGGGCGGCGAACAGGCCTGGATCGGCGACGCGCTCGGCGGTCATGCCGAGCATCGAACCCGCACCGGTGAGATCCAGCATTTGCTTGGGCTGCCCGGCGCGCGACAGGGGCCACAGGCGCGTGCCCGAGCCGCCGGAAAGGATGACGGGGATGATCGGCTTCATCCGCCGTTCCTAACCGTCTGCATCGCCGCCGCGAAGCCCCCTTGGAACAGGACGCGAGTTCAAGCGCTTACCTGGTTGATGCCGATCTTTTTCGCCTCCCCCGCCCGCGCCGCGGCCGATCCCGCCGGGCTGATCCTCACCGCTGCTCAGGCCGCGGCCCAGCGCTCGGCGTCGTGGAGAAAAATCCGCAAATGAGGCGCCGTGCCGGAAGATCGCGGCTCGGCTTGATCGCCGCGGCCGCCTTGGCGGTGGTCGTCGCGGTCTCCGCCCTGATGTCGTTCGACCGCTACCGCACGCCCCCCGCCGCGCCCCCGTCCGCGCTTGAGCATGTTGCCGAGAAGAACCGTCGGGCGGCGATCGTCGCCGCCGCCAGGCAGCGCGCCGAAGCCGCCGCGGCCACCAACGCCACCGAGGCGCTCGTCCAAGCCAATCTCGAAGCCGGGCGCTAGCGCCGCTCGAACAGCCAGACCCGGATCGCGCTCGCGAGGTTGGGCGGGTCGCTCTGCCCGATCCGCTCGGCATCGATCCGGGCGACGAGCGCGTTCAGCGGCAGCCCGTCCGCCTCCGCCGCCGCACACAGCGCCTCCCAGAAAACCGGCTCCAGGCTGATCGAGGTCGCGTGCCCCGCGATCATGATCGAGCGCTTCACCGGCCCCATCAATCCTCCCCCGGCACCAGGGCGCTCAATACATATGCTGCCCGCCGTTGATGCTCAGCGTCGAGCCCGTCACGAAGCCGCCATCCTCGGCGCAGAGGAAGGTGACGCCGCGCGCGATCTCCTCGGCCTTGCCGAGACGGCCGACGGGGATCCTGGCGACGATCTTCTCGAGCACCTCCGGCGGAACGGCGGCGACCATGTCGGTGTCGATATAGCCCGGAGCGATCGCGTTGACGGTGATCCCGGCCCGCGCGCCCTCCTGCGCGAGCGCCTTGGTGAAGCCGTGAATGCCGGACTTGGCCGCGGCGTAATTGACCTGGCCGTATTGCCCGGCCTGGCCGTTGATCGAGCCGATGTTGACGATGCGGCCGTATTTGCGCTCGTTCATGCCGTTCCACACCGCTTTCGCCATGTTGAAGCAGCCGCCCACGCTTCATCGTCCCGTCGCGGGTGATCCCGGCATTGTTGACGAGGATGTCGACCGGCCCCAATTCGCCTTCGACCTGGGCCACGCCGGCGATGCAGGCGTCGAGGTCGGAAACGTCCCACTTATAGGCCTTGATGCCCGTGCGGTCGGTGAACTGGCGCGCTCTTTCCTCGTTGCCGGCATAATTGGCGGCGACGGTGACGCCCTGGTCGCGAAGGGCGATGCTGATCGCCTCGCCAATGCCCCTCGATCCGCCGGTGACGATTGCGACGCGTGCCATGCTCCACTCCTGCCGTTTTCGTTGTGCAAAGGCCCTTATTGCGGGGGGAGCCAACCTTCAAGCTCGCGCCCGATCACCGTACGAAGCATCGCCATTCCCGGCGCCGAGTCGTTGAGGCAGGGCAGATAGGCGAAATCGCTGCCCCCGGCGGCGGCGAACGAGTCGCGCCCGCGAATCGCCAGCTCCTCCAGCGTCTCGAGACAATCGGCGGCGAAGCCCGGGGCGAAGATGGCCACTTTCGTCACCCCCTGGCCGGGCAATTCCTCGAGCATCCGGTCTGTCGCCGGTTCAAGCCATTTCGCGCGGCCGAAGCGGGACTGAAAGGCAAGCCTGAGCGGCCGCCCCAGCGCCTTCTCCAGCAAGGCCGCGGTGCGCAGGCACTGGTCGTAATAGGGATCGCCCAGCGCTCGGGTGCGCTCCGGCATTCCGTGGAAGCTGGCGACGATCGCCTGCGGCTCGAAATCGAGTGCGGCCAATGCGCCCTCGAGGCTGTCCTTCAGCGCGCCGATATAGTCCGGACCCTCGCAATAAGGCGGCAGCGTGCGCACCGCCGGCAGCAGGCGCTTGGCGGAGAGATGGGCGAAGGCGGAGTCGAGCACCGTCGCGGTCGTCGCAGCGCAATATTGCGGGTAGAGCGGAGCGATCAGGATCCGCCCGCACCCCTCAGCCATCAGCGCGTCGATCCGCTCCCCGATCGCCGGGGTCCCATAGCGCATCGCATGGTCGACGATCGCGTCCGGCCCGAACGCGCCGGCCAGCGCCTTGGCCTGCCGAGCGGTGATCGCCGCGAGCGGCGAGCCCTCCTCGGTCCACACCTCGCGATAAGCGCGCGCCGACTTGCGCGGCCTCGTGGTCAGGACCAGCCCGCGAAGGATCGGCTGCCACAGGATTTGCGGGATCTCGACGACTCGCCGGTCGGAGAGGAACTGCTTCAAATAGCGCCGAACCGCGGCCGGCTCCGGCGCGTCGGGCGTGCCGAGATTGACCAGCAGGATTCCGATCCGGCTCATCCATGCCCCCCGACGACGATCGGCAGGGTCCGCGCGCGCTGCCCGCTGAGCGAGAAATAGGCGTTGGCCACCCCCGGCGCCGCGGTCGGCACCGCAAGCTCGGTCACCCCGCCCGGCTCCTCGTCGCTGTCGACCAGCTCGACGGTGACGTCCGGCGAGTCGCGCAAGACGGGCAGGCCGTAGGCGCCGATCGTCTGCGCGGCGGGTTGGCCGGCGACGATCTCCAGCTTCTTTCCGATCGCCGCGGAAATGCCGTGGATCAGCCCGCCTTCGATCTGCTGCTTGACGATCTCGGGGTTGATCGCCCGCCCGCAATCGACCGCGCAGACCGCGCGCACGACGCGCAGCCTTTGCTCGCGGGTCACCTCGACCTCGACCAGGGTGGCGATATAGGACCCGAACGCGGCGTGGCAGGCGATCCCCATCCCGCTTCCCCGGCCGCCGCCGTCCCAGCCGCCGATTGAGGTCGCGGTGGCGAGGACCCGGGCGAGCCGCGGATTGCCCTCCAGCATCTGCATCCGGAACGACAGCGGCTCCATCCCCGCCGCTCGGCAGATCTCGTCGATGAAGCATTCGGTGAAGAAGCCGGTGTAGCTGTGCGCGCCCCCACGCCAATAGCCCGTGGCAATGCCGATATCGGCCGGGACATGGTCTACCGCCACATTGGGGATCGCATAAGGCGGCGCCGCGCCGGCCACCGCCGCGCCGTCCGGCCGGACCAGCAGGCCGCTCGCGCCGAGCCGCCCGGCGACCTCGCTGCTCGTCGCGGGCGCCGCGATCCGCGCCTGCCAGGAATGGATCCGCCCCTGCGCCACCCAGGCCGTCATCTGCGCCGCGGCGGCGGGGCGGCAGCGGTCGTTCGCGATCTCCTGGATTCGCGGCCAGGTGAGCTGGACCGGGCGCTGGAGGCGCAGCGCGAAGATCGCCGCCTGCTCGATCGCATCGGTCTCCAGCTTGCGCCCGTAACCGCCGCCGGCGGGCATCGAATAGATCACGACCTGGTCCTCGGCGAAACCGACGGCGCGCGCCGCGGCCGAACGGGCGAGGCCCGGCGCCTGGGTCGGCGCCCAGACTTCGAGCCGGTCGCCGGTGATCCGCGCGGTCGCCGTCAGCGGCTCGATCGGCGCCGAAGGGGCGAGCGGCACTTCGTAGCGCGCATTGATCGGGCTCGCGCCTTCGAACGGACCGTCGACGTTGCCACTGGCGACGATCCGGTCGGCGCTTCCGGATTCGAGCGCGGCGGCCAGTGCCGCGGAAATGCTCGCATTGGTCGCCGCCCCGCCTGGATGGTGGAAGCGGGGGCGCATCGCGTTGAGCGCGCGCCCCGCGGCCCACCAGTTGGTCGCCGCGACTCCGATCCATGCCGGATTTTCGAGGATCGCCAGCACGCCCGGCACCTGGCGGCCGGCGGCCCGGTCGAAGCCCGCGAGCGTGCTTCCGGCCGGCCCGCCGCGCACCGCCGCATGAACCATGCCGGGCAGCCTGACGTCGCCGGCGAAGCGTGCCGAGCCGTCGATCTTGGAAGGGGCGTCGAGCCGAGGCAGTGCCGCGCCGGCCAGCCGGTTCGCCTCGCCGCCGCGGATCGGCAGGTCGTCGGGCAGCTCCAGCCCCGCCGCTTCCTCGGCCAAAGCGGCGAACGGGATTCGGTCCCGTCCCCGCCAGACGAAGCCGTCATGGGTGTCGAGATCCTCCCAGCCGGCACCCCAGCGCCGCGCCGCCGCCATGCTGAGCAGGGCCCGGGCCCCCGCTCCCGCCTCTCGCATCGGCTCTTCGAACGCGCGGAGCGAGGTCGATCCGCCGGTCATCATCAGCGCGTTCCGCCGGGCGAAATCCTGCGCTGCCCAGCGGGCGATGCCGTGGAGGAAGCCGGGCAGGGCGCTGTCGTCCGCCGCCTCGTCGGCGAGCAGCCCATTGGCGTAGAGCGGCGAAAGCGGCGCCGGCTCGACCGAGACTGTGCGCCAGTCGGCGCCGAGCTCGTCGGCGAGCACCTGCGGCAGTGTCGTCCACACGCCCTGGCCGAGCTCGGTCTGCGGCACGGCGACGACGACGCGGCCGTCACTGCCGATCTTGAGGAAGGCGTTGAACAAGGTCTCGCCCGGCGCCGCGCGCCAGTTCGGCCGGTAGGTCCGCGGCCACAGGCGCCAGGCGACGACGAGGCCGATCCCCGCCCCGCCGCCGATCAGCAGCGTGCGGCGGCTGATCCCTCTGGTCTCGTCCACAGCGCGCGCCATCGCGAGCGTTGATAATGGGGCGTGAGGCAAGGGGCTAGCCTTCAGAGCCGTCATTGCGAGGAGCGTAGCGACGCGGCAATCCAGTGCAGTCTGGATTACTTCGCTCCGCTCGCAATGACGGTGTGTGCTTGATTCCTCACTCCATCTTGGGCAGGGCGCGGCCATGGCCGCACGGATCTACCAGCGCTCCAAGAATGCGATGCAATCGGGCAAGGCGCGCGTCGGCCAGTGGGTCCTCGAATTCGAATCCGCCCGCGCCAAGAGGCCCGATCCGCTGACCGGCTGGTCGGGCGGCGCCGAGACGGTCGAGCAGGTCGTCCTCACCTTCCCGACGCTCGAGGCGGCCCAGGCCTATGCGATCCGTGAAGGCATCGACGCCCATGTCATCCCCGCCGCACAGCCCAAGCTCAAGCTCCAGGCCTACGCGGACAATTTCCGCTGATCCTTCCCTCCCTTGCAGGGAGGGGTGTCACGCCAGCAGTTCGCCACCCAACAATAGCAGCAGTTTCACGTCGATCGCGCAGCCCTCGGCGCGCTTCATCGCGACGAACGCCGGCACCTCGCCGAGCGGCACGCGGTGGACGACGATATCCTCGCCTTCGACTCCCCCGCCCTCGCCGATGCGCTCCAGCCCCTCGGCGCGGACCAGGGTGAAGCCTTCGGAGAGCATTCCCGGCGAGGAAAAATAACGCCCGAGATCGACTATCTGCCGCGCCCGATAGCCGGTCTCCTCCTCGAGCTCGCGGATCGCGGCCGCCTCGGGATTCTCGCCCTCGGCATCGTCACCGACGAGGCCGGCGGGCAGCTCGAGGCAGTTACAGCCCAAGGCGGCGCGATGCTGCTCGACGAGGATCACGTCCCCCCCGTCGATGGCGAGGATGACCGCCGCCTGGATGCCGCGCGTGCGCGAGACATATTCCCATTTGCCGCGACGCTTCGCGGCGATGAAGCGGCCTTCCCAGACCGTTTCTTCGGGCTCGTCCTCGCCGTGGCTCACAACTCGACCAGCCGGTCCGGCAGCTCGTTGGGATTGTCGCTCTTGGGGGGCAATATCCCCGCGAGCACCGCCCCGATCCGCTCGATCGCCCGGGCCATGCCCTCGCCCGGCCGCCCGGCCTTGATCTCGTCCACCAGCGCGGCCATCGCCTCGCCCCAGGCCTCGGCGCCGACCTCGTCGGTGACCGCCTTGTCGGCGACGATCTCGGCGCGGCGCTCGGCGAGGCTGACGTAGAGCAAAACGCCGGTCCGCCCCCGCGTCCTCAGCTCGCATGAGGTGCGGAACAACTCAATCGCCCGGCGGCGCACCCGCCGGCTTCGAGTCGCGCCCGGAGTCAGCGCCATGCGCAGCGGCTGGTAGGCGAGGATCAGCCGAACGATCAGGAATGCGCCGGCGAGCTTGGCGAACAGATAGAGCATCACCGTGCCTCGGCTCAGCTCCCAGTCCCACCCCAGCAGCATCGCCGCCGACCAGTCGATCCATTGCTGGGGTACGGCCGCGAGCGCCGCGGGCACGAGCAGCATCGCCAGCACCGCATAATGGAGAGCGACGTCGTGATAGGCGTCGGAGCGCGCCGCGACGACCGGAACGATTTCGCCGTCGGTGATCCGTTCCGCCGCGGTCACCGCCGCGGTGACGATGTCGTGGTCCTCCCTTGAGAGCCGCATCACCATCCTCCCGAAGCGCCGCCGCCGCCGAACGATCCCCCGCCACCCGAAAAGCCGCCGCCTCCGCCGCCCCACGAGCTTCCGCCGCCGCTGCCCCAAGAGCTGCCGCTGCCCCAGTTGCTGGAGCCGCCGCCGAGCCCAGGGCCCCAGATGATCACCGGCCCGCGCCGGCCACGCCCGTATCTGCGCCCGCGGCCCCTTCGGCGGGCGAACATCGACATGAGGATGAAGCCGGCCACGACCAGCCAGAAGATGATCGTGATGATCGTGCCGCCGTCGTCGTTCCGGCTCGCGGCCGTCGCGGCCCGCGCGCGCGCCTCGGCGGCCTCGGGCGGCGCCTGGAGCTGCTGGATGATCGCGTCGGCGCCGGCGTTGATCCCGCCCGGATAGTCGTCGGCGCGGAACCGGGGCCTCATCTGCTCGCGGATGATCTGGTCCGACAAGGCGTCGGTCAGGATGCCTTCGAGCCCGTAGCCCACCTCGATCCGGATCTTGTGCTCGCTCACGGCGACGATGAGCAGCGCGCCGTTGTTCGCGCCGCGCCGGCCGATCCCCCAGCGGCGGCCGAGCCGGTAGCCGTAATCGGCGATGTCATAGCCTTCCAGGCTCGGGACGGTGACGACGACGAGCTGGCGCGATGATGCCTGCTCGAGCGCCGCCAGCTTGTTCGTCAGCTCCGCTTCCTGCTGCGGGTTGAGCAGGTCCGCCTGATCGACGACGCGCCCGGTCAACTGCGGGAAGCTCTGCGCCGCCGCGGGGGCGGCGAGGAGGAAGGCGGCGAGCAGCAGGAAGGAGCGGATCAAGGCCCGTCCGCCGTTACTGGCGGTTGCCGAAATTGACCGTCGGGGCGACCTCGGCGCCCGGAGTCACCGCCTGGTAGGGCACCATCGGCTGAGAGCCGTAGATCACCCGCGCACCGATCACGGAGGGGAAGGTGCGGATCTCGGTATTATAGGATCGCACCGCCTCGTTATAGTCGCGGATGGCGACGTTGATCCGGTTCTCGGTGCCTTCGAGCTGGCTCATCAGGGTCTGGAAATTCTCCTGGCTCTGGAGGTTCGGATAGGCCTCCTGCAGCCGCTGCAGCGGGATGATCGCCGCCGAGAGGCGGCTCTGCGCCTCGGAGAAGCGCGCCATCGCGGCGGGGTCGGAAAGCTGCTCGGGGCTCACCGTTATCCGGGTCGCGTTCGCCCGCGCCTCGGTGACTCCGGTGAGGATCGCCTGTTCCGAAGCCGCCGCCGCCCGGGTGGTCTCGACCAAATTCGGGATGAGGTTCGCGCGGCGCTGGAACGAGGCCTGCACGTCGGCCCATCTGGCCTTGGCGTTCTCCTCGGCGGTGGGGATCGAGTTGACTCCGCACGCGGCCAGGAACAGGACCACGGGCATCAGCATGGCGAGGAGGACGCGGTTACGGCTGCGGTGCATCTTTGAGCCCCTCCCTTCTAATCGGGCGAATAGCGACGTAAGCATTCTCTTTCGGCTCCGCAACGGGGAGGGCGTCATGCTTGGGGAATTCAGGGATTTCATCGCGCGCGGCAACGTGCTCGATCTCGCGGTGGCGGTGATCATCGGCGCCGCCTTCGCGACCATCACCACCTCGCTGACCGAGGACGTGATCATGCCGCTCGTCGGCGCGGCGTTCGGCGGGCTCGATTTCTCGAGCTACTTCATGCTGCTCGGCCCGGTCCCCGAAGGCTATGCGGGCGCGCCGACCGACTATGCCGCGCTGAAGGCCGCCGGAGCGCCGGTGCTCGGCTGGGGCCAGTTCGTCACGGTGGTGATCAACTTCCTGATCCTCGCCTTCGTCATCTTCCTGATCGTCCGCTCGGCCAACAAGCTGAACCGGAAGGCCGAGGAGGCGCCGGCCGCGGATCCGGCCGAGGTCGCCCTCCTGCGCGAGATCAGGGACGAGCTCCGAAAGCGCTGAACGGCGCGGTCACTTCACATTAAGCCGCAATTCCCTATATAAGGCGGTGCCGGGCTTGCCCGGCTATGGCGATAAATTGTGCCGTGTAATAGATGCAGCGGACCCGGGGGCAGTACCCGGCGGCTCCACCAAAAGCTGAGTCCGCAGTGGCGGCACGCTTCATGCGTGTCGGCTACGCGGGTTCTTCTTCTGACGGGGCCGAACCAGGATCGACGTGTATTGAAAGACGGTATTTTTGCCCGGCCTGAATGCGCCGTAAAACCGTTCACAACCACAAGTGCCAACGACAACGAGGCGCTCGCGATTGCCGCGTAACCAAAGTCCTCACGGACTAGGTTATTAGGACAAAAGCGCGGTTCGGGCCGCACCGGGCAACAGAAGCGGATTCCAGCGGCTTGGAGGGTGCCGGGCAACAGAAACCCTCCACTTCCCTTCAAAGACTCGCGCCGGGCAACAGAATGAACAGGTCGCGGCGCCTTGCGCGCGGCTTTCAACGTCCGGGGGACGTTGAAACCTGTTCATCCCCACTTCTCCCAATCCGGCGGAACCTGTTACCCTCCCCGCGATTGATTCCGCGTTTCGTCAGGGAGAGACTTGCATGATCCGCCCCCTCCTCCTCGCCGCCTGCGCCATCGCCGCGCTCGCCGCCTGCTCGCCCAAAGCCGACGATTCGGTCGCCAATTCCTTCGATCGCACCGAGAAGGCGATCGAGAACACCGCCGACACGCTCGAGGCGGAGACCGAAAACGCCACCCGCGCCGCCTCCGACGCGCTCGAGCGCGAGGCGGGCGAGTTCGCCAACCGCGCCGACGCGATCGAGAACGCGGCGACAAACGCGAAGTGAAACGCAATGCCGAGCGCAAGGGGGCGTTTGCGCAGCAAACGTCAACTTGCGCGTAGAGACATTTCGCGTCCGGACGGCGCCGGAGCGAGCGGTCTAGGCCGCGCTGCGAGAGGCGACCGACGTCACGGGACAATGGTCCCGTGGCGCCCTTTCCTTGCTTCCTTCCCCTTCGCCTTCCTTTTCTCCCGCCGTTCCAGCTGCGCCAGCAACTGCTCGAGCGCCGCCGCTGTCTCGCCCTCCGTCGCCCGGGTCGGCGCGCGCCCGGGAAGCCGGCCGGGCCGCGGCAGATAATGCTTGTGCATGTAGAGCAGGTGAAGCGCCTGGTGCGCGTCCATATGCGCGATCGCCGGCGCCGGCGGCGCGGCCGCCCCGGCCGGCGGCAATTCGGGCGATGCGAAGAGGTTGGCGCCGGCCTCGAGCAGCGCCGTCTCCAGCGCCAGGCACCCTTCCGAGAGCGCCTCGTCCCAGCGCCGCTCGAAGGCGGGCCAGCGCTTGCGATGGGCGTAGGCGGAGGCCGCCGTCATGCCGATTTCGGCGCAGGCCGCCTTGACGTTGCAGGTCGCCGCCAGCACCGCCAGAAACCGGTCCTCGATCCGCGCCGTCCACTGCTTCAGCCGCGCCCGCGCCACCTGAGTCCGCCGCCCATTGGTCCCCTTGACGACCAGCTCCTCCCCATCGAGATGCCCCCATCCGCGCGGCGGCTTTCGTCCACTGTGCTCCGCACTCGATGCGGAGCGTTGCGAGAGAGAGGCACGCGCCTCCGCAACGGCCGCGCGCACATCGGCATCGAACGCGGGATCGCTGGAGCGGTGCAGCTGCACCCACGACCGCGAAACCTTGGCGCGCTCGGCGGCGATGGTCTGGTTGCCGGTTTCGGCGAGGGCCTTCAGGAAGGCGGCGCGGCGCTGTGGGCTGGTCCTGCGGGACATGTGGCCTCCGAATGAGAACAAACGAAGATCATTCATATATGCAGGTCGGCGGTTGTAGACAGCACAAAATGCCGAGCACAGCGCAGCCGACGCGGAGCGGCGCTGACACCAGCGCGAAGATACAATTTGAGCTCGGCCGGCGTGCGGCGAAGCCGACGCGTTCGACGTCACGAATTCAGTCCATGACGGCTTCCTTCGGCTCTCAATATGCGGGCACGCTCGAAAGCGGCACTTCAAGCGGCTGGGCTTGCCTCTCCTTTCTGGCGAGCTAGGTAATTGTAGTAGAACAGCGATTTTATCAGGTGATGTAAACGGTGCATTTCCCGGTAAGTGATGAGCAGTCGCCGCACGAATTCCAAGAAGTAGATTTCCTCCCCCTGCGCCTGCTCCATGCCTTCCTTCTTTGGGTAGTAGGTAACTAGCTGCGTAATCTCGTCGTACTCAGTCTTATAGTGCGCAATAGCATTACGAAGGCGGTTGCTCATGGAGCCTTCCAGTACGTCATACCAAGAGTCATCGATCCAATCCTGCTTCTGCCCAAAAGCCACGTCCGCAAACGCATGAAGATCGGCTGGCGCAAGGTTCTTCCCGTTAGCGTTCAGTTTGGGCTTGAACGTATCAGCGTCGCCGCGCTTCAACACGTTATTAAGCCCGGCCACCAAAACGAGCTGACGCGAGATAATCTCCGAGATGTCCTTGTAGAGATCCTTATAGTCTTGAAACTCCTTGGCCGAGACTCGCATCGGAATGGGGTTGGCCGAATAATCTTCGTCGAAATCGAGAAACAAAGCAGGCCGGATCGCGAGTTCTGCATCGAGCATCTTGGGATAAATCTCCAAGACATCGAGTTGCAGGTTTTTCAAAAAACCGCCCGCTAGCAAATCGCCGACAAAGGCGTCGAGTTTCGCCTGATGCGTTTCCGCTGCCTCACAAATAATGTCGTAATACGATTGTGCTGCCTCAAAGCTTTGATGGGGATATTCATAGGCAATCATCATATGCGCGATGAGGAGATAGAGCGCGGCGTTGATATCCTGAGGAAGGTCGGATTTAACCTTAATTCCGAAGGTGCGCTCGATATTGAGCTTGAACGGGACAAATTTCTCTTTCGCGTATAGCTTCAGCAGGGTCTGGAAATACCGGGCTTTATCCATCTCGGCGTCAAGGTGCCGGAGCCTCATGGAATGCAGGCTCATGTCCTTAAAGCTGATCCGCTGCGACGCGCGCATGAAGGGCGTCATGCCCATCTGATAAGGCTCGAAAGAAACGGGAAAATCGAGGTGGAGATCGACGAAATTGGTTTCAGCGTCGAACGGCATCCTGTCCTTGGTTCGCGTGGCTCCCGTAATCGTGGGGATTGTACCAGCCTTCGGGCCCCCGATGACAATATCAATCGGTGAGCCGCAGGTTTGGCACGCGAAGCGTACCGGCTGGACGGCGCGATTGGACATGCCGAACCGAACGTTCGTGTTTTCGCCGCATGTGTCGCAACGGAGGGTGAAATTGACGTTCATCGGCGGGCTTCACACCTTTGCTCCGGCGTAATATCTAGCGCGGCGAACCGTTGGAACACATGTCGCCACAAACAAGGAAACGCCGCCACCGCTCGCGGGGTTTCTCGTTTCAGTCGAGTTAGAAGGGCCACTTTAGTCGCCGCAATTAGCCGCGGTCGCCGGTCAGAGCCAGTCGTCTAGCGCCGGCTTGACCGGGCTTGGTCGTGGCGATCGGGCTAGAGGCGGAATTGTCCCGTCGGGCATCATGAAGTGCTTTTCGAAGGCGGTGATGAGAGTATGCTCTCCGGTTTCCCAGCATGCTTGTGACACCTCCTTCGGGCCGCGCAGTGCGATGCCGTAGCGGGTCTCCTTGAGTTGGCCTTTGGCCTTCTCGAATAGCGCGAGCGCGTCCTCGCTGATTGGGGCCGTAGTCCAAAATTCGAAGGTAATCGGCAGATGCTTCCAATCGGGATGCTCCCGGATGGCCTTATAGGCGATCGGCACATTGTGCTGGAGCCAGCGTTGAAACAGCTCGTCAGGGATGGTCGCCCTCGGGCTGTATCCCTTACACTCGATCGCCGTGACCGAATGGTTCGCACGTATCGCGAGCACATCGACTTCGGCTTGGCCCCTATCCGGCACCTTGAATATCCGGTTCATCCAGATATCCCCGAGCCCGTTTCGCTTAGCGGCGTCGGCTACCATATATTCAAATAGAGTGCCGCGAAGCTGGTAGGCCGCGCCTTCGATCTTGCCAAGCGTGCTAAATAGTTCTTCGAGTTTTTCGGCATCGAATAGCGAATAGGCCGCATTGACCAGGACGCTGGTAAGCTCGCGAAGGGCGTCCGCTATCTCGGTGCCAAACAACGAAGCCGGCGTAGCTGCGATGATACCGTGCTTGCGGAGCGCAGCGAAGGCGTCGTTGTCGAAGCGTTCGGCTACGAGAATCTGCAGGCAGAAGCCAACATTGCGCAGGGCGCGCAGCGTTATGCACTTGCGGATGAATGGCATGACGCCCGCCAAGGTCATGCGCGCGGTCAGGTTGACGTCGCAGACGACAAACCCCGGCTTAGTTTCACCCTCCCTTGTGAACCGGACCATCGGCCCGAGATAAGAGGGGGCGCTCAGGTCCCACGCATGGGTGCCGACGTGCGGTAGCGGAATGTCCGAGCGCGTGGCGACCAAGTTGTAGCTTGCGATACCAAGCTTGCGGAGCCAGTCTCGGACCGCTGCGAGGAGGATGTTCTCGGTGATGAGGCGCGCGCGCATTTGGACGCTGTGTGTCGCGTAGAATTCATCCTCCTGCACGAGTGCCACGCAGTCACCCAGCACGGGCACGACAATCGTTTTGACGAGGCCCGCTTCACCCAAGCGCTGGAGGATCGTTTCCGGTGAAAGGTGTTTGAGTTGGCGCATGGGCGCGCCGCAAACGATTGGAAATTGGCGGGCGGGCACCATGCCGTCGCATTGCCGCAGCGCCGCGATCGCGTAACCCAACGCCGAGTTGTTCTTCATCAGCGCATCGGCGAGATTTTTCCAATAGGCCGGTGAGCCAAACTGCTCCTCAAGATACATAAATCGTGCATTACGTGGGAAGGACACGCCGGCGAGCCGTCGTACATTCCCACAAGCGCGTGAGAGCCGCTTTCGCGCCGTAGCTGGGGCGATCTTGGCGTGCCTCGACAGATGCGCAGCGACATCGCTCGACAGCGCGGGCCCTCGCATCTTGAGAATGTTTTCAACGAGATCGGCCAAGGTGAAAACCCATTGTCACACTGCGCTATTAATAACCATTGTCACACTGCGCTATTAATAACATGAGTACATGTACCCCTGCATCTCTTTTTTGGGATCAGAGAATACCTTTGAAATCGTTTGGCAATTTGACGCGTGAAACAGCGAGACAGGGTAAGCTGGTCACAGTCCCCGGTCACACTGCCCGTCCGTCGGGGGAAATTGTTGAGTACTAGAAATGACGCCATTGACCGCTGGTGGCGAACTGCCGCCAAACGAAAGGCCCCGCGATCGCTCGCGGGGCCTTCCTTGTTTCAGCCGTCGGGTACCCGTCAAAAATGAGAGGGGCGCGGCATCCCCCCGGATGCCGCTTTGGATCCGCTCTCATCACTTCGATGGGATCAGTCGTCATCCCGCGTCAAAAACGCCGGGGCAAACCCCGGCTCGGGCCCGTTCCGATCATCCTGAGCCTGCCTGCCCCGGCGCAGGCCGGGGTCGAAGGACGCCGCCGCGCATGTCTAACCACGGGGCAATCTCGCCAAGCCGAGGAACACCATCATCGCCCGGTTGAGCTGCCCCATGTCCGCAGGCGAAAGGCGCCCGAGCCGCTCGCGAAGCTTGCCGCGTGGAAGGGTGGTGATCTTGTCGGCCATGGCCCAACTGGGATGGCGCAGGCCGTTGCTCGCGTCGGGTTCGATCGGCGGACGGAATTCGGCGGGGCCGATGTCGGTTGTGGTGAGCGCGCAGACGGTGATCGAGGCGGTTTCGGAAAAGCTGTCGTCCTGGACAATCACCACCGGCCGCGGCTTGCGCGCATAATCGGGCCCGCCCGCCGCACTCCAGACTTCACCCCGTTTCAAGACGCTACGAGGCCTCGTCGTCCCAGAATTCGGAGATCGAATCGACGAAGGCCTGGTCGTCGGCCTCGGTCGGGCTGTTGGCGGCGGCCAGCGATTGCCGCTTCGCCTCGGCCTGGAATTCGGGCGAATTCATGTCCGGCACCCAGAACTGGACGAGCTTCATCCCCTTGGCCCGCATCCGGGCGCGGTGATCGCGAACCTTGTCGCGGGACGATGCGGCGCCGGTCGCCATGTCACTCTCCTCGGTTACATGTAACCTAGAAAATGGCGGCCCTTATGTCAAGGAAAAGGCCCCGCGAATTGCTCGCGGGGCCTTTTCCTTGTCTTCAATCATGGGTACCCGTCAAAGTACCCACTTCGATGGGATCAATCGTCATCCCGCGTCAAAAACGCCGGCGCGAACTCGGGCTCCGGCCCGTTGTCGCCGCCGCCGTGCTCGGGGCGCGGGGCGCGGTCGCCACGGCTTTCGCCGCCGCGGCCTTCGCCGCCGCCCTCGCGACGCGGACCGCGGTCGCGGTCGCGGCCGCCACCGCCGCCGCCATCGCGCCGCGGGCCACGGCCGCGGTCGCCGCCGCCGCCGTCACGGCGCGGGCCGCGATCGCCGCGCGGGCCGCGGTCGCCGCCGCCTTCGCGCGGGGGACGGGTGTCCTCCAGCTCCGCGCCGGTTTCCTGGTCGACGACGCGCATCGACAGGCGGACCTTGCCGCGCGGGTCGATCTCGAGGACCTTGACCTTGACCTCCTGGCCCTCGCTCAGGGCGTCGCGAACGTTCTCGACGCGCTCGTTCCTGATCTCCGAGACGTGGACGAGGCCGTCCTTGCCGCCCATGAAGTTCACGAAGGCGCCGAAATCGACGATGTTGACGACCTTGCCGTCGTAGATCTTGCCGACCTCGGCCTCCTCGACGATCCCGGCGATCCACTTGCGGGCCGCCTCGATCTGCGAAAGGTCGGACGACGAGATCTTGATCACGCCCTCGTCGTCGATGTCGACCTTGGCGCCGGTCTCCGCGACGATCTCGCGGATCACCTTGCCGCCGGTGCCGATGACGTCGCGGATCTTCGCCTTGTCGATCTGCATCGTCTCGATCCGCGGCGCGTGGGCCGAAAGCTCTTCGCGCGTATGGTCGAGCGCCTTGGCCATCTCGCCGAGGATGTGGGTGCGTCCCTCCTTCGCCTGGGCGAGCGCGGCCTTCATGATCTCCTCGGTGATCCCGGCGATCTTGATGTCCATCTGCATCGTGGTGATGCCCTCGGACGTGCCGGCGACCTTGAAGTCCATGTCGCCGAGATGATCCTCGTCGCCGAGGATGTCGCTGATCACCGCGAAATCCTTGCCTTCGAGGATCAGGCCCATCGCGATTCCGCCGACCGGACGGGTGAGCGGAACGCCCGCGTCCATCATGCTCAAGGATCCGCCGCAGACCGTGGCCATCGACGAGGAGCCGTTGCTCTCGGTGATGTCGGAGAGGATCCGGATCGTGTACGGGAACTCGTCATGCGTCGGGAGCACGCCTTTGAGCGCGCGCCACGCGAGCTTGCCGTGCCCGACCTCGCGCCGCCCCGGGGCGCCGAAGCGGCCCACTTCGCCGACCGAATAAGGCGGGAAGTTGTAGTGGAGCATGAAGCGCTCGTAGGAGAGGCCGGTCAGGCCGTCGATCATCTGCTCGGATTCCTTGGTGCCGAGCGTGGTGGTGCAGATCGACTGGGTCTCGCCGCGCGTGAACAGGGCCGAGCCGTGGGTGCGGGGAAGGAAGCCGACCACCGCCTCGATCGGGCGGATCTGGGTCGTCGTTCGGCCGTCGATCCTCTTGCCTTCCTTGAGGATGGCGGTGCGGACGATCTCGGCCTCGAGCTTCTTGACGAGCTTCATCGCCGCCATCTGGTCCTGCGGCGCTGAGTCGGCGAAGGCGGCCTTGGCCTTGGCGCGGGCCTCGTTCAGGGCGTTCGAGCGCTGCGACTTGTCGGTCAGCTTGTAGGCCGCGGCGATGTCCTTGCCGATCAGGTCCTTGAGCTTCTTCTTGGCGTCGCTGAGGTCGGCCTGCTCGGCCATGTCCCAGGGATCCTTGGCCGCCTTCTCGGCGAGCTTGATGATCGCCTCGATCACCTTCCTGCACTCGCGGTGGGCGAACATGACGGCGCCGAGCATGACGTCCTCGGAAAGCTCCTTGGCCTCCGATTCGACCATCATCACCGCGTCGTGGGTGCCGGCGACGACGAGGTCGAGCTGGCCTTCCCTGACCTGGTCCATGCTCGGGTTGAGCTGATACTCGCCTTGGCTGTAGCCGACTCGCGCCGCGGCGATCGGGCCCATGAAGGGAACGCCCGAAATGGTCAGCGCCGCCGAAGCCGCGATCATCGCCACGATGTCGCTCTCGGTCTCCCCGTCATAGGAGAGCACCTGAGCGATCACGTTGATCTCGTTGTAAAACCCCTCCGGAAACAACGGCCGAATCGGCCGGTCGATCAGGCGGCTCGTGAGAGTCTCCTTCTCGGTGGCGCCGCGCTCGCGCTTGAAGAAGCCGCCCGGGATTCGCCCGGCGGCCGAGAATTTCTCCTGATAGTGAACGGTCAGCGGGAAGAAATCCTGTCCTTCCTTGACGCTCTTGGCGGCGGTCACCGCGCAGAGAACGACCGTCTCGCCGTAGGTCGCGAGAACCGCGCCATCGGCCTGGCGGGCAACTCGGCCCGTTTCGAGAGTGAGGGTCTTGCCGCCCCACTCGATTTCAACTTTCTTCATGTCAAACATCTGATTTCCTTAAACTCCCGCGCGCCCTATGCGGCGGGGGCCTCTATTGCGGGCTCCATGGCCCGCGTCTTCTCGGACCCCTATGGTCCGTCCCCGCCGCCCGCCGAATTGCAGGCGCCGGATATGCGAAGCGGCCCCTCTAGGGCCGCTTCTGGTTACTTGCGAAGGCCGAGCTTCGCGATGAGTGCGGTGTAGCGCTCGCTGTCCTCGCGCTTCAGATAATCGAGCAGCGAACGACGCTTGTTGACGAGCATCAGAAGGCCGCGCCGGGAGTGATTGTCCTTGGCGTGCGTCTTGAAATGCTCGGTGAGGTTGGTGATCCGCTCGGTGAGGATCGCGACCTGCACCTCGGGAGAACCGGTGTCGCCCTTCGACTGGGCGTTGTCCTTGATGATCTTCTGCTTGCGCTCGGCTGTCACCGACATCGTCAATTCCTTTCGAAAGTCACAGGTTGAAGCCGCGCACCACGCGAAGCATTCCTTCGCTGAGCTCGACAAGCGCGACCGGTCTTTCCTGGTCGATCGCGAGGTGGAGCCCCGGCTGTGCGGCGATCCCGATCAAAACGCGCCCCTGGCGGAGCGCCCCTGCCTGATCGGGCGTGACGGGTAGAGCCGGGATGTCGTCCAGCCCCGCCGTCAGCGGCAGGAGGTGTTGTTCAAGGGTGCGGCCCTTAGAGGCCTCAGCCAATTTGTCCAGCGAAATCGCGGAATCGAGGCCGAACGGGCCGGCCCTCGTCCGCCGCAACATGGTAACGTGGCCGACGCTTTCCAAGGCCCGGGCGATGTCGCGGGCAAGCGAGCGGATGTAGGTACCCTTGGAGACCCGGGCGACGAGGGTGACGCATTCCTCCCCGGAACGGGAAGGGGGACCATGCGCAGCATGGTGGAGGGGCCGGGTCCTTGCCATGCTCGCCGTCCTCGCGACCCCACCACCACCGGCTTCGCCTGCGGTCCCGCTCCCCGTTCCGGGGAGGATTTCGAGGTCGCGGATCGTGACCCTTCGGCTCGCCAGTACCACCTCTTCGCCCGCCCGCGCCAGATCGTAGGCGCGTTTCCCATCCACCTTCAGCGCGGAGAAAGCCGGCGGAACCTGCTCGACGGCGCCGGTGAAGCGGGGCAGCACCGCTTCGATCTCGGCCCGCGTCGGGCGCTTGTCGGAGGTCGCGACCACGACGCCCTCTCGGTCCAGCGTATCGGTCTCCTCGCCGAAGCGGATGGTGAATTCGTAAACCTTGTCGGCGTCGAGCATCCGGCCGGAAAGCTTGGTCGCTTCGCCGAGCGCGATCGGAAGGACACCGCTGGCCAGCGGATCGAGGGTCCCACCATGGCCGACCTTTACCCTGGAATAGCAGCCCTCGCGAAGCGCGCGCTTGACCGCGCCGACCACCTGCGTGGAGCCGGCCCCGACGGGCTTGTCGATGATGATCCAGCCGTGCACGTCGCCGCTTACCGGCGCGTGCTGGTCCTATCGGCTCTGGGCGCGAGCTCCTCGGGAAGCAGGCCTCTGATCTGGGGGATTGGCGGGTGCTGCGGCGCGGGCGGCACCTCGACCCGGCCGGCCGCGATGAGCGCGAATGCGGTGAAAAGCGGACTGACCATGAAAAACCTCCCCGAGCCTCAGGTGGATATGGGGACAGGTTTTTCGGCTTCAATAAGCTGCGCTTCGCGGGCGATGGCGAGGCGCAGCTGCTCGCCCTCCACTTCGGCGATCCGCTCCATGAAATGGCGGCGGCAGAGCGAGATGTAGCGGTCGTTGCCGCCGATCTCGATCGACTTGCCCTGGCTGACCGCGCGCCCCCCGGCATCGACGCGCAGGTTCATCGTCGCCTTGCGCCCGCACTCGCACACCGCCTTGAGCTCGACCAGGGTGTCGGCGAGCGCGAGCAGGTGGGCGCTGCCTTCGAACAGATTGGCTTGGAAATCGGTCCTGAGGCCATAAGCGAGCACGGGAATGTCGAGCTCGTCGCAGATCGAGGCGAGCTGGACGACCTGGGCCCGGGTCAGGAACTGCGCCTCGTCGAGCAGCAGGCAGTGGAGCTTGCGCTTCTTGAGCTCCTCCTCGACCTCGGCGCGGATGTCGGTCTCGCGATCGAACAGATTGCCGCCGATCTGAAGGCCGATGCGCGAGGCGATCACGCCTTGCGCGATCCGGTCGTCGATCGCCGCGGTGTAGAGCATCGTGTGCATGCCGCGTTCGCGATAGTTGAAATCCGCCTGAAGCAGGGTCGTCGATTTGCCGGCGTTCATCGACGCATAATAGAAATAGAGCTTGGCCACGCGCGGCAGCTTAGCGCGCCAGCGCCGGTTGGGAAGCCTGGGCTAGGGCCGGTAGCCCGGAGGCGCCTCCGAATCGGTCACGCTCGCGACCTGACAGCGCCATCCCTGGGCGCGAACCGCGCTGTAGCGGTCGAAATCGCCGTTCGGCGCAGCCTCGAAGCGCACGTTGGAGCGCTGGGCGAGGCGGGGACATTCGGCCTGCAGCCTGGCGTAATACCAGCGGCCGGTGTCGGCCTGGATGTAGAGGCCGCGAACGCCGTCGGGGCGCCAGTCGAGGAAATGGCCCATGCGCGGCACGCGAGTTTCGCGCGGCGCATCGGCGGCCGACGGGCCGGCCACGGCCGGGGCGGCGCCGATCAGGGCCGCGGCGATCAAGGTCTGTTTGAGCATCCCGATCCTCCCATTGTTCGCGCGCGCCTGTGCCCGCGCGCGCATGAACGGCTGATGAGCGGGTCTAGCCCAGGCCGGCGAGCCACGCCATCAGGGCGATCACCCATTGCACAGGCGGCACGACCAGGCGCGCGACGATGTCCGCCTCGGGCGCCATCCAGGGCACGATCACCAGGAGAAAGATCAGCAGCGGAAAGCCGAACCGGCCCAGCCGCCTGTAGCGCAGGGCCAGCGATCTCGGCAGCAGGCCTTCGACCACATGGCCGCCGTCGAAGGGCGGGATCGGCAGAAGGTTGAAGACGGCTAGAAACACGTTGATCAGCAGAAAATTGATCAGGTTCGTCTCGAGGAAGATCCAGCCGATCCCCTCCACCGGAGCGATCCACCGCAGCAATGCCAGGGCGAAGGCCGCGACCGAAGCGAGGAGCAGGTTCATCCCCGGCCCAGCGAGCGCGACGAGCATCATGTGCAGCCTTGGCCTGCGCATCCGGCGGGCCACAACCGGCACCGGCTTCGCCCACCCGAACACCGGCGCGCCGCTCACCGCGAGCACCAGCGGAAGGATGACGGTGCCGACCGGATCGACATGACGCACCGGATTGAGGCTGAGGCGCCCTTTTCGCTTTGCCGTGGGATCGCCGAACGCAAGCGCGGCCCAGCCGTGCGAGACTTCGTGAAGCACGATCGCGAAGACCAGCGGAACGATCCACGTCGCCGCGTGGAACAGGACATGGTCAGGGGCGATCGCGGCCATTTTCCCATTCCCCCGCCAGGATCGAAAACAGCACGGTGTCGCGGACGTGGCCGGTCCAGGTGATCCGGTCGGCGCGGAGCACGCCTTCGCGCACCGCGCCGAGCTTGGCCATCGCCGCCTGGCTTCGCCCGTTGCGCGAATCGACCTTGAACTCGATCCGCCGAAAGCCGCACCCAACCGCCCGGCGGATCATCAGGTCCTTGACCCGGCGGTTGAAGCCGGTGCCGCGCATCTTGGGCACGTAATAGGTATTGCCGATCTCCAACGCCCTGCGCTCGGCATCGACGTTGATGTAGCAGCTCATGCCGACCAGCGCGCCGTCCGAGAGGATCGCGAAACGGCGCCAGCGCTCGAGGCCCATGACCTTGTCGAAGGTCTCGTCGAAATGGTCGGGATCCCAGGATGTGGCGTAGATCGGCCAGATTTCCGGATCCTCGGCGCAGGCGGCTCTCAACGCGTCGCGGTGCGTTTCGACGAGCGGCTCAAGCCGTATCTCACCGGCCGCCATCGCGTCGCCAAGCTCGATCACCGGATCCAGGTGTCCCCGATGCCCACCACGCGCCAGCCGCCTTCGCTGCGCTGCAGAGCATAGATGCCGCCATTGCCGCAGATCGGCCCGCAGGCGAAATCGACCGCGACGAAGGCGGTGTCGCCGACGATGGCGGGGATTGAAAGGCTAAGCTGCGCGCAATCGTCGTTCGGCCGCTGGAGCCGGAGCGGGGCCGGGACCATCGCCGCATCGACCTGCCTTAGGCTGACGGCGACCGCATTTTCGGCCTCGGCGCGGCGAGCGTCGAGCTGGGCCGCCAGGTCCGGCGCGAGCGCGGCCGGCAGCGGCACCGGCTCCTGCCGCGGCTCGCGGCGGCGCTGGCGGCGCTCGCCGGGCTCGGGCTGGGGCCGGACGGGCCGCAGCACCGCGGGAACGGGCGGCTCGTGCCACTGGAAGCGAATGCGGACCGCCCGGTCCGGCGCCATCCCGTCCTCCTCGCCGGGAGCGGGCGGCAGGCCGGCGAGCGGCGCCGCGACGCAGGTCTGGGCCCCGCTTTCGGGGCCGCGCGCCCTGGCTTCCTGGGCCAGTACTGCGGAGATCACCGCGCGCGCGTCGTCAGCGGATTGCGCGGAAAGCGGTGCTGCGAGCATGGCCGCGGCGAGGAACAGGACCCTAATCCGCATCGCGTTCCAGGTCCCGCGCCACTTCGGGCGCGCGCAGCAGCTTGTCGATATGGCTTCCCTCGTCGAAGCTCTCGTCGAGCAGGAATTTCAGCTTCGCGGCATATTTGGTGTTCACCCGTCGCGCGACCTCGCTCTGGAGGTAGGCGGTGTGGGTCCTGAGCGCCTTGAGCACTTCTTGCGCATTCGAGCCCAGGAGGGGCATGACGAAGGCGGTGGCGTGCCTGAGGTCCGGCGACATGCGCACCTCGCTGACCGAGACCATGTGGCTCGCCAGCGTCTCGTCATGGACGTCGCCGCGCATCAGGATGTCGGACAAAGCATGGCGCACCTGCTCGCCGACGCGGAGCAGCCGGACCGAACGGCCTTCGGGGGTTTCGGTTTGACGCGCCATTTCCACTCCCTCTCCCCTCTGGGGAGAGGGCCGGGGAGAGGGGGAGTCCCCAGCCGATCAATCTTAAGGAGACTGCCCCTCTCCCTTCGCGGCTTCGCCGCTCTTTCCTCTCCCCAAAGGGGCGGAGGGTATTACAGCGTGCGCTCCCGCTCTTCCACCTCGTAGGTCTCGAGGAAGTCGCCCGCCTTGATGTCGGTATGGCCTTCGAAGGTCACGCCGCATTCGAGGCCGGCGCGAACCTCGGCCACGTCGTCCTTGAACCGGCGAAGCGAGGCGATCGAGCCGTTGTAGACGATCACGTCGTCGCGGGTGATTCGGGCCTTGAGCGCCTTGCGGATGAAGCCCTCGGTGACCAGGAGCCCGGCCGCCTTTCCGTGCTTGCCCGCCGAGAAGACCTCGCGGACCTCGGCGCGGCCGACGACGTTCTCGATCATCAGCGGACCAAGCTCGCCGGCCATCGCCGCCTTCACCGCGTCGGTCAGATCGTAGATGACGTCGTAATATTGCATGGCGACGCCCTGCCGCTCGGCAATCTCGCGCGCCTTGGCGTTGGCGCGGACGTTGAAGCCGATGATCGGCGCGCCGGAAGCGCCCGCCAGAGTGACGTCGCTTTCGGTAATTCCGCCGACGCCGGCGTGGAGCACGCGGGCCTTGATGTCCTCGTTGGAGATCTTGTTGACCGCGTTGACGATCGCCTCGACCGAGCCCTGAACGTCGCCCTTGATGACCAGCGGGAACTCGACCGCCTGCTTCTCCTTGAGCGCCGAGAACATCGTGTCGAAGCTGGCCGGCGCGTTGGTGGTGCGCCGGGTGTCGATCACGCTCTGGCGGTAGGCGGCGACCTCGCGGGCGCGCGCCTCGTTCTCGACGACGCTGAGCACGTCGCCGGCGGAGGGCACGCCCGAAAGGCCGAGCACCTCGACCGGGAAGCTCGGACCGGCCGTCTTCACCTGGCGGCCGTGATCGTCGATCATCGCCCGGACCTTGCCCGAGATCGGCCCGGCGACGAAGATGTCGCCGACCTTGAGCGTGCCGCGCTGGATGAGCACGGTGGCGAGCGGGCCGCGGCCCTTGTCGAGCTTGGCCTCGACCACCGCGCCTTCGGCGGGGCGGTCGGGATTGGCCTTGAGCTCGAGCAATTCGGCCTGGAGCGCGATCGCCTCGAGCAGCTTGTCGAGATTGGTCTTCTTCAGCGCCGAGACCTCGACGTCCTGAACGTCGCCGGACATCTCCTCAACGATCACCTCGTGCTGGAGCAGCTCCTCGCGGACCTTCTGGGCGTTGGCGCCGGGCTTATCCATCTTGTTGATCGCCACGATCATCGGCACGCCGGCCGCCTTGGTATGGTTGATCGCCTCGATCGTCTGCGGCCTCAGGCCGTCGTCCGCAGCCACCACCAGGATGACGATGTCGGTGACGTTGGCGCCGCGCGCCCGCATCTCGGTGAAGGCCTCGTGGCCCGGCGTGTCGAGGAAGGTGATCTTCGACTTGTCGGGCAGGCCCACCTGATAGGCGCCGATATGCTGGGTGATTCCGCCGGCCTCGCCCGAGACGACGTTGGCGCCGCGGATCGCGTCGAGCAGGCTCGTCTTGCCGTGGTCGACGTGGCCCATGATCGTGACCACCGGCGGACGCGATTGCAGAGTCTCGGCCGCGTCCACGTCCTCTTCGTGCTGGATATCGACGTCGGCCTCGCTGACGCGCTTGATGTTGTGGCCGAACTCGGTGACCAGCAGCTCCGCCGTGTCCTGGTCGATGACCTCGTTGACGGTGACCGGCATGCCCATCTTGAACAGCGACTTGACCAGGTCGGCGGCGCGCTCGGCCATCCGGTTGGCGAGCTCGCCGACGGCGATCGCCTCGGGCACCACCACGTCGCGGACCTGCTTGGCCGACGGGCCGGTCTGCATGTGGGCGCGCTTTTCCTTCTCTCGCGAGCGCTTGAGCGCGGCGAGGCTGCGTGCGCGGGCGTCGCCGTCCTCGCCGAGCGCCCGGCTGACGGTGAGCTTGCCGCGCTCGCGGCGGTGCTCCTCGCGGCCGCGGGTCGGGCGCGCGGGCTCTGGGCGCTTGGCGGGAACGTGGCCGTGGCCGTGGCGCGGACGGGGACGATCGTCGTCCTCCTCGGCCGCGGCCGGCGCGGCCGGTGCCGGTTGCGGCTCCGCGGCCTTGCGCGCTTCCTCCTCGGCGGCGAGACGAGCGGCCTCGGCGGCGTCTTCCTCGGCCTTGCGATTGTCCTCGGCGCGGCGCTTTTCCTCGTCGGTCTGCGCCTTGGCCTGCTTGTCCTCGCGGCGACGCGCGTCCTCGAGCGCCTGCATGCGCTGCTCTTCGGCCTCCCGCATCAGGCGCGCCGAACGCTCCTGCGCGGTCTCGCTGCTGGCGGGACGCGGCGCGGGCTTCGGCGCGGGTGCCGGCTCGGGAGCGCGCGCGACCGGGGCCGGCGCCTCGACGGGTTCCGGCTTCGGCGCTTCCGCCTCGCCCGGACGGCCGAGGATGCGGCGCTTCTTGACCTCGACGACGACGGTGTTCGAGCGGCCGTGGCTGAAGCTCTGCTTCACCTTGCCGGTCTCGACCGTGCGCTTGAGGCCCAGCGGCGCGCGGGCACCCAGCTTCGGCTTGTCAGTCGTATCGCTCACTCAAAATCCTTCTTTTCATCCAAAGCCGCAGCATCCGGCGCTTCCGCCGACGCGGCACTTAGCCCAACCTCACGTCCGATAAAAGCGCGCCACCGGCCGAGCGCGTGGCCGACACGCGCCGCCGCGGCCCGATCGATGATGGCGATATGTACCACATTCTCGCGACCGAGGGCCAATGACAATATGGCCCTCGTCGCCGGCAAAACCAGCCCCTGACGGCCGCTGCCTTCCTCTTCGAGGCCGACCCGCCAGGCCTGATCGAGCTTGCGCCGCCCTTCTTCCCGCGCATCCTCGGCGTGGAGCAGCAGCTCGACCTGGCCCCGGCGCGCCGCGACTTCGATCTTCTCGGCGCCGAGGATGAGGTACCCGGCGCGCGCTTCGAGGCCGAGCCGGTCGAGCGCGGACTGGCGCAGCGCCGCCTCGGTCCGTTCGCCGAGATCCTCCGGAATGGCGAGCGCGCCCGTCTTGAACGCCCGCGACAAGGCGCCGCGCAACTTGCCCTTGGCCTGAGCCGTATCGAGCGTCGGACGGTCGACCCCGATCCACGCGCCCCGGCCCGGCGCACGGGCGCGCACGTCGGGCGCGATCTCGCCGTTCGGGCCGAGCGCGAGGCGCACCAGTTCGTCCCGCGAAGCCTTGCGGCCGCTCAGGATGCAGGTGCGCTCGGGGCTGTGGGGTTCAGCCTTATCCAAGGCCACCTCCCGCCGTTCGTGTCGAGCGAAGTCGAGACATCCTGTCGAGCGAAGCGAGATGAAGAGCCTCGGCTTCGCTCGGCTGGGTCCCTCGACCTCGCTCGGGACGAACGGAATTAGGATTCCGCTCTAGCGTCTCATTGGGGAGTTTCCGCATTCGCGTCCTCCCCGGACTTCTCGTCCTCGTCCTCGAACCAATGGGCGCGAGCGGCCATGATGATCTCGTTGCCCTGCTCGTCACTGAGGCCGTAGTCGGCGAGCACGCCGCCCTTGTCCTCGGTTCGGTTGCTCTCGCGCTGGCGGCGCTGCTCGGGGCGCTTCTTCTGCACCAGCTCGTCGGTGGCGAGGTCGGCGAGGTCGTCGAGCGTCTTGATCCCGGCCTTGCCCAAAGTGACCAGCATCGCCTCGGTGAGATAGGGCATCTCGGCCAGCTCGTCGGAGACGCCGAGCGCGCGGCGCTCCTCGCGGGCCGCCTCCTCCTGGCGCTGCAGCGCTTCCTGGGCGCGGTTCTGAAGCTCGGTGGCGAGCTCGTCGTCGAAGCCCTCGATGCCCGAAAGCTCGTCGAGCTCGACATAGGCGACCTCTTCCAGCGCGCCGAAGCCCTCGGCAACGAGCAACTGGGCCAGAGTCTCGTCGACGTCGAGCTCCTTCTGGAACAGCTCGGAGCGCTCGACGAACTCGCGCTGGCGCTTCTCGCTCGAATCCGCCTCGGTCATGATGTCAATCGCCGAGCCGGTCAGCTGGCTGGCGAGGCGCACGTTCTGGCCGCGGCGGCCGATGGCGAGACTGAGCTGGTCGTCGGGGACGACCACCTCGATCCGGCTCTCCTCTTCGTCGATGACGACGCGCGCGACCGTGGCCGGCTGAAGCGCGTTGACGACGAAGGTGGCGAGGTCCTCGGACCAGGGGATGATGTCGATCTTCTCGCCCTGAAGCTCCTGGACGACGGCCTGGACCCGGCTGCCCTTCATTCCGACGCAGGCGCCGACCGGATCGATCGAGCTGTCGTGGCTGAGCACGCCGATCTTGGCGCGGCTGCCCGGATCGCGGGCCGCGGCCTTGATCTCGATGATGCCGTCGTAAATCTCCGGGACCTCCTGAGCGAACAGCTTCTTCATGAAGTCCGGATGGGCTCGGGAGAGGAAGATCTGGGGCCCGCGATTCTCGCGGCGGACGTTGGAGATGATCGAGCGGGTGCGGTCGCCGACGCGAAGCACCTCGCGCGGGATCTGCTGGTCGCGGCGGATGACGCCCTCGGCGCGGCCGAGATCGACGACGACGTGGCCAAACTCGACGCGCTTGACGACTCCGGTGATGATCTCTCCGGCCCGCTCCTTGAATTCCTCATATTGCCGCTCGCGCTCGGCATCGCGGACCTTCTGGAAGATGACCTGCTTGGCGGCCTGGGCGGCGATCCGTCCGAACTCGATCGGCGGCAGCGGATCGACGATATAATCGCCGACCACCGCTCCGGGCTGAAGCTTCTGGCTGTCCTCGAGGCTGACCTGCTTGAAATAGTCCTCGACCTCCTCGACCACTTCGACGACCCGCCACAGGCGAAGGTCGCCCGAGGTCGGGTCGAGCTTGGCGCGGATGTCGTTCTCGGCGCCGTAGCGGGCACGGGCGGCGCGCTGGATCGCATCCTCCATAGCCTCGATCACGATCATCCGGTCGATCAGCTTCTCGCGCGCGACGGCGTCGGCGATGGCGATCAGCTCGGCCTTGTTGGCGGAGACGGCGCCGGGCGCTGCGGGTGCTTCGGTAGCCATATCGGTCAATCCTGTCCTTCTGTGTCTTCGATCTGTTCGATAGTGTCGGCACCGTCCGCGCTGAGCGGGGCGGTCGCCGCGATGAGCCTGTCGGTCAAGATCAGCTTGGCCGAATGAATGGAGTCGAGCGGCAGGCGGGTCTCGCCCGCGCCCGGAACGTCGATCAGCACGTCGTCGCCCGCGATGCCGAGCAACGCGCCCGAAAGCTGCTTCCTGCCGTTCACCTTCTCGGCCAGGCCGATCCGCGCCTCATGGCCCTTCCAGTCCTCATAGTCCTGGCGCCGGGTCAGTGGCCGGTCGATTCCGGGCGAGGAGACTTCGAGCCGATAATCCTCGGAGAGGTGCTCATGCCGCTCGGCGATGCGCCGGTGCAGTCGTTCGCAATCCTCGATCGTCAGCTGGCGCGTGTCGGGGCGCTCGGCCATGATCTGGATCGTCGGGTCGGACGTGCCACCGGTCATCTTGACGCGCACGAGCGCGAGCCCCTCGGCTTCCACCTCGGGCGCAATCAACCGCGTCAATTCGGCGATGTCCGCCATCCGATCTCCAAAACCAAAGCCTTCCCGCCGCCGGCCCCGTCTCCGGGACCGACCTCAACGTCTGACGATGTCGAGAAAGGCAGGGGCTATATAGGAGGCAGTGGAGGGAGGGGCAAGCCGTATCGGCAAGCGGCTTCGGTGGGCATCGCAGCGCCCGCCGCCGATTTCGTTATCGTCTGGGCGCCGCCACGTTGACGGGGGAGCTGGCCTTCAGTTCCTCCAGTCCGCGAACGCTGGCGCGGGCCCAGTGGCGGAAGAGTTGCTCGAAGTCCGCCCGGTTGCTGACGCTGGTGCGCAGGGCCGCCATGTTGTCTCCGGCAAGGCGCTGATCAAAGGCGCGGCCGAGCAGCGCTCCGCTCAGCGAATCGCGCGCTTCGATCACCAGGGTCGCTTCGCCCGCCTCGACCGAATAGCTGCGCGTGCGGCCCGCGCTCATCTGGTCCGGCGCCGCGACGTAGAGGTTGAGGACGCCGGTCCTGAGCCGAAGCACGTCCGGACCTGGCTGGGTCACCACTTCGTAGCCGGCGTTGCGATAGGCGTCGGCGAAGATCTGGCCGAAGCCGGTGCGGAACTGATCGGCCGCGCGCTGGACGGCTTCGTCGCCGATACGGCGGCCTGTGCCGACCGTCCGGTTGTAGTTGCGCACGAAGTTGCGCCGGAATGCGACCTCGGTCGGATCGAGCATCACCTTCGTATAGGCGCGGAAGTCGACGTCGGGCAGCAGGTAGAGCACGTCGGCGCGTGCGCCCTCGATCTTCGTCAGCCCCTCTATCGTTTCCGGGTCCTGGGCCGCGAGGGGGGTCATTGCCAGCAGGCCGGCGGAGATGGAAAGCAGGAGGAGCTTCATTCCACGGCTATAGCGCCCCAAGCGCCGCCGCTCCCTAGGGGCTTTCCCCGGCTTGCGCAGCGAATCACCCCCAAGCGGTGGTGGCGCGGACGTGAAGCGAGCTTCGTCCGCTGGCATGGACTGCGCGATCCGGCCGCGTTGAATACGATAGCGCCCGAGGCTAGAGCTGCGCCCATGTCCTTGCTTCGCCTCGCTTTCGTGCCGCTCCTTCTTGGCGCCTGCAGCAGTGGAGACGCCGTCGTCCAGGCGCAAACGGCGGACCGTCCTTTTCTCGTCGAGGACGTCGCCCGTTTCAACGAGCCGTGGGCGATGACCTTCCTTCCCGACGGCTCGGCCCTGGTAACCGAGAGGCGCGGCCGATTGCTGCTGTGGCGCCGGGACCGCACGGCAATTGCGGTGGCCGGCGTTCCGGCGGTCTCCTACGGCGGCCAGGGCGGCCTCGGCGACGTCGTCCTTCATCCCGGCTTTGCGGCCAATCGCATCGTCTATCTGAGCTTCGTCGAGGCCGGCGAGAACGGAATCCGCGGCGCGGCCGTCGGCCGGGGGCGCCTCACGTTCGAGGGCGGCGAAGCGCGGCTCTACGGTTTCGCGGTGATCTGGCGCCAGCAGCCGAAGGTCGAGGGCGGCGGCCATTTCTCGCATCGCATCGCCTTCGGGCCGGACGGCCTGCTCTACATCAGCTCGGGCGAGCGGCAGAAATTCGATCCGGCGCAGGACATGGCCGCCAATCTCGGCAAGGTCGTGCGCCTCAACGACGACGGCAGCCCTGCCGCGGGCAATCCTTTCGCCGGCCGCGGCGGAGTCACCGACCAGATCTGGACGCTTGGCCACCGCAACCTGCTCGGGTTGGCCTTCGCACCCGACGGCAACCTCTGGGAGGTCGAGATGGGGCCCCAAGGCGGCGACGAGCTCAACCTGATCCAGCGGGGACGCAATTACGGCTGGCCGCGCGCCTCCAACGGCAGCCATTACGACAATCGCGACATTCCCAATCACACCCCGGGCGACGGTTTCGAGCCGCCGAAAGTCTGGTGGAACCCGTCAATCTCCCCGTCGAGCCTGATGATCTACAGCGGCGCGATGTTCCCCGCGTGGCGCGGCGACGCGCTGATCGGCGCGCTCTCGGGCGAGGCGCTGATCCGCGTCGACATCGACGGCACGAGCGCGCGCAAGGCCGATCAGTGGGCCATGGCCGCGCGCATCCGCGAGGTCGAGCAGGCGGCGGACGGCTCGGTCTACCTGTTGACCGACGGCGACAGCGGCGGGCGGATGCTGAGGCTGACACCGCGCCGGTGAAGCGCGCCTATTTCAGGCCGCGATAGGTAACCCAGGCGTAAGCGATCACGGCCGCGGCAAGCAAAAGCGAGATCAGCACCATCGCACGGCTCTTGCGGCCGCTGACGATCTGATAAGTGCCGTTCGCCGCTGCGACCGCCCCGAAGGCGAGGATCGCCCAGAACAGCGTCAGCACCATTTGCGCCTGTTCCGGCTTGGCCTCGAAGGTCGATCCGTCGACCTCCTCCCCGGCGTGGAGAAGCGCTGGCGTCATGTTCCAGGTGATCGCGCCCATCAGGCCGAGCAGAAGCACGCCGCAGAGCAGCAGAAGGACGCCGCGCATGCGGATGTTCCGCGAGCTTCGCATCACCCACCCGCATCGGGGGCATTTCGCGACATTGCCTTCGGCCGTCGCATTGCAGACCGGTGACAGGCAGGTGCTGATGTCGGCCATGATCCCCTCCGCTCCGAAGCGGAGGCTACACCCTTCGGTAGCGAAAATACCAGACCTCGCGGCCCTCGCGCCGGGCCTTGGCCTCGTAGCGGGTCTCGGGCCAGCCGCCCGGACGCGTCAGAAAATCCTTCGCGCTCTCAGCGAGCCATTCGAAGTCGCTGCGCCGGTTCATGATCATCATCGCCCAGCGGCAATAAGTGCGGTCGTCGGTGCCGAGGCGGAATTCGCCGCCCGGTTCGAGCTTGGCGGCGATCAGGTCGAGCGGACCGTGATTGATCATGCGCCGCTTGGCGTGGCGCGCCTTGGGCCAGGGATCGGGGTGGAGCAGGTAGACGAAGCGCAGCGAGGCGTCGGGCACTCTCTCCAACACTTCGAGCGCGTCGCCCATGTGCAGCCGTACATTGCCAAGCGCCTTGTCGCGAATGTGCATCAAGGCGCCGGCGACGCCGTTGAGGAAGGGCTCCGCGCCGATGAAGCCGTGATCGGGAAGCAGGTCGGCGCGATAGGCGAGATGCTCGCCCGCGCCGAAGCCGATTTCGAAGTGCAGAGGGCGGGCATCGCCGAACAGGGTCCGGGAGTCGAGCGGGCCTTCCTCCGGCACGCTGAGCCGGGGCAGCAGGCGCTCGACCAAGTCGCTCTGGCCGGCGCGCAGCGGCCGTCCCTTGGAGCGGCCGTAGAGGCGGCGGATGGCAGCGGGATCGTTCATAATGCGGGGCCTGCTATCCTGCTTTGACACGAGTCAGCAAGCGACACATCGACGTCCCGTTTGCATTTTCATATGAAACATGCTCATATAAAAATGCAAAGGAGAAGCCAGATGAAGATAGTTCAGCTTGAATGCGAGGACGGGAAGCACATTGAGATTTTGGAAGCCGTGAAGGGCTTGAGCCGAAACGCTAAGGTATTTCAGATTGAAAAGGTGCCCGACTTGCCAAGCGCAGAAAGGGAGTTCGAGGACCGCGCTCAAGCGATCGCAAAATGGATCAGGCCGCGCTCGAACCAGCCTATGCGCCTCGAAACACTTGAGTTCGTTTTGAACGGGGGTAACACGTGGTTCGATCAGAATGGTGAGTCTGATCCGGCGTTACGCAATGCGACCGGCGCACTTTCAAAAGCGCTGCGCAAGTTTGCTCCCTGGCAGGAGTCGCCCTTGGAGATCCTCTGCGATAGGCAGCGAGTGATGGTGTCAAACGGTCCTTTCAAGGGTCGTTATCAAGGCACTCGCTATTCGCCGACGCCTCTCGGGAGGCGTGTTCGGGACATCCTGACGGAGTGGGGTGTGCTCCGGCACCGAGCGAAGGCCAAAAAGTAGAGTCAGGGACTTCCGAACAGGCCCTTGTGCGCCTCGCGCAACGCCGCCTTTTGAACCTTGCCCATCGCGTTCCTAGGCAGCGCGTCAGCGAAGAGAATATGGCGGGGCCGCTTGAAGCGGGCGAGATCGGCGATTCCGGCGAGGATCGCAGCTTCGTCGAGCGAAGGGTCCGTCCGGGTCACCACCGCGACGACCGCTTCGCCGAGATCGGGATGGGGCACGCCGATCACCGCGCTTTCGCCGACGCCGGCAAGCGCGTCGATCGCCAGCTCGATCTCCTTGGGATAGATATTGAGCCCGCCGGCGATGATCAGATCCTTGGCGCGGCCGACGATCGAGACTCGCCCGTCCTGCGCCATCGTCGCCATGTCGCCGGTGACGAACCAGCCGCCCGGCCGCATCTCCTCGGCCGTCGTCTCCGGCTGGCGCCAATAGCCCCTGAACAGATTGGGGCCGCGTATCTGAAGCACCTCATCGACGATGCGCGCCTCGACGCCCGGGAGAGGATAGCCTACCGTGCCGGGAATGCGCTCGCCTTCATAGGGGTTGGAGCAGATCATCCCGGCCTCGGTCATGCCGTAGCGTTCGAGAATGCGGTGGCCGGTCCGCGTTTCGAATTCGCGGAAGGTCGCATCGAGCAGGGGCGCCGAACCGCTGACGAACAGGCGCATGTTCGCCGCGGCCTCCCGGGTCAGGAGCGGACTGGCGAGCAGCCGCGTGTAGAAGGTGGGGACGCCCATCAGGATCGTGGCGCGGGCCATGTCGTCGATCACCGCGTCGGACTCGAAGGCCGAGTGCCAGAGCATCGCCGAGCCGTTGAGCAGCGCGCCATGAAGCGCCACGAACAGGCCGTGGACGTGATAGATGGGAAGCGCGTGGATCAGCACGTCGCCCGCCTGCCAACGCCAGGCATCCTTCAGCACCAGAGCGTTCGACGCGAGATTGTCGTGGGAGAGCATCGCCCCCTTGGAGCGCCCGGTCGTTCCCGAGGTGTAGAGGATCGCCGCGAGGTCGTCCGGTCCGCGCGGGACCGTCTCGAATTCGGCGGCCTCGCCTTCGAGATCGTCAAGGGCGCGGTGGCCGGACGCGAAGACCAAAGCCGGTTCGGAGTCCTCGACGAACCAAGCCAACTCGACGGCTGTATAGGCGGTGTTGAGCGGGACGTAGACCAGCCCGGCCTTGAGGCTGGCCAGATAGAGCAGGGCGCTTTCGACCGACTTTTCCGCCTGGACGAGGATTCGCTCCCCGGGCCGAGCGCCAAGCCGAGCCAGCGCCGCGGCATAGCCGCCGACCGCACGGTCCAGCTCGGCATAGGTCAGCCGAATCCGGTCGCCTTCGATGAAGGCCGGCCTGTCCCCCGCCGCCTCGGCGGCCGCGGAAAACAGGCCGTAGAGATTCCCGGTCAGACCGCCGCCTTCAGCCGATCGACCAGGTCGGTCTTCTCCCAGCTGAACAGATCGCCTTCGGCCTTGCGCCCGAAATGGCCGTAGGCCGCGGTCTTCTGGTAGATCGGCTTGTTGAGCCCGAGATGGGTGCGGATGCCCTTGGGCGTCAAGCGGACCAAGGTCGGCAGCACGGCCTCCAGCTTCTCCGCGGTGGCGCCGTTGAGCTCGGTGCCGTGAAGATCGACGTAAAGCGACAGCGGCTCGGCCACTCCGATCGCGTAGCTGAGCTGGATCGTGCAGCGCTTGGCGAGGCCCGCGGCGACGACGTTCTTGGCGAGGTAGCGGGTAACGTAGGCGGCCGAGCGGTCCACCTTGGTCGGATCCTTGCCGCTGAACGCGCCCCCGCCGTGCGGCGCCGCGCCGCCATAGGTGTCGACGATGATCTTGCGCCCGGTGAGGCCCGCGTCGCCGTCCGGCCCGCCGATCTCGAAGCTGCCGGTCGGATTGATATGATACTGGGTGTCGTTCGAGAGCAAGTCGGCCGGGATGACGTCTGCGACGACGCCTTTCACATAGGCGTGGAGCTCGGCCTCCTTGTCGCCCTGGTCGTAGCCCTTGGCGTGCTGGGTCGAGACGACCACCACGGTGGCGGCGACCGGCTTGCCGCCCTCGAACTTCAGGGTCACCTGGCTCTTGGCGTCGGGCTCCAGGAACGGGGCCGCGCCCGAATGGCGGTCGGCGGCCATGCGCTCGAGGATCTTGTGGCTGTAATAGAGCGTGGCCGGCATCAGGTCCGGAGTCTCGTCGCAGGCGAAGCCGAACATGATCCCCTGATCGCCGGCGCCCTCGTCCTTGTTGCCCTTCTCGTCGACGCCCTGCGCGATATGCTCCGACTGGCCGTGGAGGTTGTTCTCGAAGCGGAAGCTCTCCCAGTGGAAGCCCGATTGCTCGTAGCCGATCCGCTTGACCGTCGCTCGGACGGTCCGCTCGATCTCCTCCTCGGCGCCGGGAGCCCAGCGATCGTTCTCGTAGACGCCCTTGCAGCGGATCTCGCCGGCCAGCACGACGAGCTGGGTCGTGGTCAGAGTCTCGCAGGCGATGCGCGCCTCGGGATCCTTGGACAGGAACAGATCGACGATGGCGTCGGAAATCTGGTCGCTGACCTTGTCGGGATGGCCCTCGGACACCGATTCGGACGTGAAGAGATAATTGCTGCGCATTGCTGGGCTCGGTCCTTCGTGAAGGGGAATTGCGGATATAAAGATATCTTTATGTGCGGTGCGCGCTAGCGCCTTTTGCGCTCCACTGCAATCGCCGCTGCGACGAGCAGCAGAGCGAAAGCAAAGCAGAGGAGGTTGCCGAACCGCGCGAACGGCGTCGGGGGCGCGGCCAGCGGCAGGCGCGCGTCGATCGCGCCCGCCTGGCCGAGTGCGAGGCTGTGGAGGAGGCGCCCCTGCGCGTCGATCACGGCGGAAATGCCGGTCGGCGTCGCCCGGAGCACCGGCAGCCCCTCCTCGATCGCTCTGAGGCGCGCCTGGGCGAGGTGCTGGGGCGGGCCCCAGGCGCCGAACCAGGCATCGTTCGACGGATTGAAGATGAAGTCCGGCCGGTGTGCCTGATCGACGACGTTTCCGGAGAAGATCATTTCATAGCAGATTTGGATTCCAGCGCGGCCGAAGACGCCGAGATCGAGCGTGCGCGGCCCCGGGCCGTCGCGGAAATCGAGATCGCCCGGGGCAAGCCGCGACAGCCCGATCGCCGAGAGGATCGGCCGCATCGGCAAATATTCGCCATAGGGAACGAGGTGCGCCTTGTCGTAGCGCCCGCGCAGCTCGCTGCCGGGAGTCAACACGTAGAGGCTGTTATAGGCCGCCGCCGCATGGCCGTCCGGCCCGAAGACCGGCTCGACTCCGCCGAGCAGCAGCAGGTCGCGCGGACCGAGCAGCGCGGCGAGGCGCTGTCGCGCGCCCGGTTCGACGGAGAGGAAATCGGGAGTCGCCGCTTCCGGCCAGAGCAGCAGCCGCGGCTCGGGGCCGGGGCGGCCCGAAAGGCTCGCCTGCCGCCGGAAATTTTCCTCCTCGTAGCCCGGCTCCCACTTGTTCTGCTGGCCGATATTGGGCTGAACGATTCGGATCGCCGCGCCGCGCTCGCCCGACGGCGCTGCGTTCAGCGCCCAGGCGAGGCCGGAGCCGGCGAAGATCGCGAGGACCAGCCAGCAGGCCGCCTTCTTGCCGCCGAGATTGCCCAGCGCGAGGCGCAGCGCGCCCGCCGCGAGAACCGCCACGGCGGAAAGGCCGTAGGTTCCGATCATCGGCGCCAGCCAGGATGCGCCGGTGGGAAGAAGGGCGACTCCGACCGGATTCCAGGCGAAGCCGGTGAACAAGGTGCCGCGCAGCCATTCGGTGACGATCCAGGCCGCGGCGAGGACTAGGACCAGCTTGGGCGCGCTCCCTCTTCCCCAACGCCAGGCGAGGCCGGCCGCCGCCGCGGGATAGACGGCGAGGTAGAGCGAGAGCAGCACCACCGCGAGCCAGCCGAGCCAGGCCGGCATCGCCGCCTGATAGGTGAAGGCGGTGGCGATCCAGTTGAGCCCCAGCGCGAACTGCCCGGCTCCGAACCACCATCCCCGCGCGAGCGCGGAGCGCAGCGAGGGCGCCTCGCCGACCAGCCAGAGAAAGGCGGCGAAGGCGGCGAGCGTCAGCGGCCACAGGCCCAGCGGAGCGAAGCCGAGCGCCGAGACGAGGCCCGCGAGGAGGGAGAGCAGAAGGGCCTTCATTTTCGCGGCGCTACCGAGGCGCCGCCGGGACCGTCAAGCGCGCTCGCGGACGGAGAATAAGTTGAGGAAGTTGAGGCTTGCCAACAGTCGGTTACGGGCCGGGCCGAAGCAGGGCCGCCCGCGGGGCGCACGGCCGCGGAAACGGGGGCCAAGCCCAGCGACAAGCAGGCGGGCGATTCGAGCGGGGAGTTCATCCGGCAGGATAGAACATAAGCGGTATGCTGTAGGGAAGGCTTTTTTGAGGTGCCGCGTTCGAATCATTCTCTCGCTCATCCTTGAGGAGGGACTGAGCCTGTCCTTCGATACGCGTCTTCGACAAGCTCAGCCGCTACTCAGGATGAGGACATGGTTGATGTGGCGCTCTTGCTCCAACCATTGACCGCCGCCAGCGCCGGCGGCTAACGGCGCGCTTTCCCCGAAAGCCGGAGCCGTTCATGCCTGAGACCCGCCTCGATGTCCTGTGCATCGGCAACGCCATCGTCGACATCATCGCCGAGGCGACCGACGCCTTTCTCGACTCCGAGGGGCTGACCAAGGGCATGATGCGGCTGATCGACGCCGACGAGGCGGTTCGGCTCTACGACCATATGGGGCCGGCACGCGAGGTCAGCGGCGGATCGGCGGGCAATACCGCCGCCGGAATCGCCGCCCTCGGCGGGCGGGCGGGCTTCGTCGGCCAGGTCGCGCCCGACCAGCTCGGCGAATTCTACATCCACGACCTCACCGCCACCGGCGTCGAGTTCACCACGGCGCCCGCCGATTTCGGCGTTCCGACGGCGCGATCGATGGTCCTGGTGACCCCGGACGGGCACCGCACGATGAACACCTTCCTCGGCGCCGCCCAGCATCTGCCGGTCGAGGCGCTCGACGAGGCCCAGATCGAAGGCGCCGCGGCGATCTACCTCGAAGGCTATCTGTGGGATCCGCAGACTCCGCGCTACGCGATGGTCAAGGCGATCGACGTCGCCCGCCGGGCGGGGCGCAAGGTCGCCTTCACCCTTTCCGACACCTTCTGCATCGACCGCCACCGCGACGGCTTCAACGGCCTGATCGACGGCGGCAAGATCGACATCCTGTTCGCCAACGAGGCCGAGATCCAGGCGCTGGCCGGCGTGCCGCATTTCGAGAGCGCCGTTTCGTCGGTGCAGGACAAGGTCGAGACCCTGGTCGTCACCCGCAGCGAGAAGGGCGCGATCGCCGTCCAGCGCGGGGTGCGCGCCGAAGTCGCCGCCGAACCAGTCGCGGCGGTGGTCGACACGACCGGCGCCGGCGACCTGTTCGCCGCCGGCTTCCTCGCCGGCCAGGCGCAGGGCCGCGGCCTGCAGGAGAGCCTCCGCCTGGGCGCGATCGCCGCGGCCGAGGTGATCTCCCATTATGGCGCCCGGCCGGAAGCGGATCTCAAGGCGCTGGCGGCGGCGCGGTTCGGCTAAGGCGTTATCGGGCGCGTCTGAATTGGCTCGTCATTGCGAGCGTAGCGAAGCAATCCAGCGCGGCGCCTCCGCACTCTGGATTGCTTCGTCGCTTCGCTCCTCGCAATGACGATCAGCCCGATCTGCTTAATTCCTCACCCAGGCGGCGGCGGAACGCGCGGCTGCTCCGGAGGAGCGGGCGCCGGCGAGGGCACGTCGATGTCGGGGCCGGGCGGCGCGACTTCCGGCTGGGGTTGGGTCGGTTGCGCCGGCGCGGGCGAAGGTGGGTTCGTTGCCATGAGCCGCCAACGAAAAAGGGGAGCCGAAGCTCCCCTTTCCCGAATTCCGGATCGATGACCCCTTACGGCCGGACGGTCGGCTCGCCCGAAGCGTCGGTCGGCGCGTCCTCCGGGAAGATCGGCAAATCGCCGTCCGCGGCGACCGCGCGGCCCTTGTGCACTTCGGAATTGTGCATCCCGTAGACGAAGTAGAGGAGGATCATCGCCAGCGTGTACCACAGGAAGATCATCAGCACGTATCCGGGAACGGTCGTGATCAGCCAAAGGCAGGAGGCGATGCCCAGGATCGGAACCACCGGATAGAGCGGGACCCGATAGCCGCGCGGGATTTCCGGATGGGTCTTGCGAAGCCACATGACCGAAAGGCAGACGACCGCGAAGGCGGCGAGCGTTCCGACCGAGGTCATGTCGCCGAGGCTGTTGATGTCGAAGAAGCCGGCGGCGAAGGCGACGATGATCCCGACCAGCAGGGTGTTGATCCAGGGCGTGCGGAACTTCGGGTGGACCCGGGCGAACACCTTGGGGAGCAGGCCGTCGCGGGCCATGGTGTAGAAGATTCGGGTCTGGCCGTACATCAGCACGAGGATCACCGAGGTCAGGCCGATGATCGCGCCGACCTTCACGGTCTTGGCGAACCACGCCCATTGCGGCCCGAAGGCGTCGACCGCCACCGCCACCGGATCGGGCACGTTCAGGCTCTGGTAGGGGACGATCATGGTCAGGACGATCGACACCAGGATGTAGATGACGGTGCAGGCGACGAGGCTGCCGATGATCCCGAACGGCATGTCCTTGCCCGGATCCTTGGCCTCCTGGCCGGCCGTCGAGACCGCCTCGAAGCCGATATAGGCGAAGAAGACGATCGAAGCGGCGCGAAGGATTCCGCTCCAGCCGAACTCACCGTCCCTGCCGGTGGGCTCGGGAATGAACGGGTCCCAGTTCGGCGTGTAATGGGGCAGATTCGAAAGGATGATGAAGCCGCCGACGAGGATGAAGGCGACCAGCACCGTGACCTTGATGGCCACGATGGCGTTGTTGAACTTCGCGCTTTCCGAGACGCCGATGCAGAGCAGCATGGCGAGCGCGGCGCAGACCAGAAAGGCGGGCAGGTTGAAGACGAAGACCACCGGAGCGCCGTTGACCAGCACGTCGACGCCGTCCTGCTGAAGATGATGGCCCGCGGGCCCGGTGAGCGCCGCGGGGATGTGGATTCCGATGTCGCCCAGCAGGCTCACCATATAGCCCGACCAGCCGACCGCGACGACCGAGGCTGCGAGCCCATATTCGAGCAGCAGCAGGGCGCCCATGATCCACGCGGCGAACTCGCCGATCGTCGCATAGCTGTAGGTATAGGCCGATCCTGAGACCGGCAGGGTCGAGGCCAGCTCGGCATAGCACAGGCCGGCGAAGGCGCAGACGATTCCGGCGATGGCGTAGGAGATTAGGACGGCCGGCCCGGCGTGGAGCGCCGCGGCGTTGCCGGTGCGCACGAAAATGCCCGCGCCGATGATGCAGCCGATGCCGAGGAAGACCAGGTTCCACGGGCCGAGCGACCGCTTGAGCTCACTCGTCCGCGTCTCTTCCTGGACCAACGCGACGCTCTTGCGCGCGAGAATTCGCGCAAGAAAGCCGCTGGGTGCTGCCGTTGCCATTCACTGTCCCCTTGGTTCCGCTTTTTGCGTTGTGCGGCGGAGCCTAGCCTCTAATTCGCCGTGGGCAAGCCCTCATCGGCGGGCGTCGCGACCAGCAGGTAGAGCGGCCCTTCGCGCTTCAGCTCGACCACGTCGAGGCCGCTAGCGGCGCACAAGGCGAGGACTTGGCGGCGGGTCGAAAGGGTGATCGCCCAGCCCTTGCGCTTCCACCACAGCCAGCGCGCCGGAATGCGCCAGGCCCACAGGCAGGGGAAGGACGCGACGATCGGCCCGCGCGACAGCGCGGCCAGTCGGCGCAGCATCTCCTCTTGCGCCTCGACATAGTCGAAGAAGCCCATCGCCACGACCGCGTCGAACCCCTCGGCCGGTGCGAAGCTCAGAACGTCGCCCTCGACGAAGTCACAACGGCCCCCGACGGCGGCCGCGTCAGCCAGCGTTCGCGCCATGGCCAGCATCCGGGGAGAGAGATCGAGCCCGACGATCCGCGCAGCGCCGCGCCGCGCCAGTTCGACGCAATAGCGGCCCGAGCCGCAGCCTGCGTCGAGGATCGCCTTGCCCGCGACCGGCTCCAGCCGGTCGAGCGCGAAGGCGAGCCGATCGTGGATATTGCGCCGGGTAAGTCGATCCCAGGCGCGGCGCGCAGCATTCTTGCGGCGCGAATAGATGCCGTCGAAATCCGCCGCTTTGGCATCGAACAGGCGGGCCATCAGTTCGGGCGAGTTCATGCGCCCACCGCCTCCGAGATGGTTCCGAAGCGGAACGTCCGGCAGAGCCGCTCGAACTTTGCCGCCGAGCCGGCGAGTGCATGATAGTGGCGGAGCCTGAGCGGCCAGGGCGCGGCGATCCGCGGTTGCCCGGGATCGAGCTCCCACGGGTGGAAATAGAAGACGATCCGCTCCCCGCGCCCCTCCAGCCGGCGGAACATCCGCTCGAGCAGCAACCAGGGCAAGGTGCGAAAATAGACTCCCCCGGCGCAGGGCAGGTTGAGCGATCCGAGCGGGAAGGTCGAGATCGGCACCTCGATCAGACCCGGCGCGGCGAGATGCGGCAGCCGCGGCGCGCGGGCGATGCCGTAGCGCGGATTGTGGACCGGGTGGATGCTGGAATCGTAGCTGAAGCCGAGCGCCTTGAGTATCTCGAGCGCCCAAAGCGACCGCTTGGTGATCGAGAAGCAGGGCGCCCGATAGCCGCGCGGGGCCACCCCGGTGGCCGCCTCAAGCGCCGCGACCGAACGGCGCACGTCCGCCTCGAACTCGGTCGGGCTCTGGGCATAGACCATGCGGTGCTCGCTGCCGTGGCTGGCTATTTCGTGGCCGGCGCGGTGGATTTCGGCGATCAGGCCGGGCTCGCGCTCGGCGACCGGGCCGAGCACGAAGAAGGTCGCCCGTGTGCCGGTGCGCTCGAAAATGTCGAGCATTTTGCGGGTCGAGGCAAGGATGCGGTGGTCGTAGGCCGGCCAGTTCGCGGGATCGGGATCGAGGCTGTGATACCAGTCCTCGACGTCGATCGACATGGCGTGGGTGATCGGTCCGGTCTCGCCGGCGGCCGGAAGCGCGGGCCTCATGCCGCCGGCTCTCCCGCCGCCAGCCGCTGAGCCGCGCGCTTCAGCACGCGGCCGCGGAAGGCGCCGGTCGAAAGCAGGCTGAGGCTCTGATCGATATTGTGGTCGCAGTGACAATGGCCGTCGACGATCCGGCGATAGAGAGCGCGCGCCTTGGGGCTGCGGACCAGCGCGTTCACATCGTAATCGAAATCGCGCACATTGCCCATCCGCCAGGCGCCCATCTTGCCGAGATTGGGATAGCCGAGCTTCTCGCACGGATAGACGTCGCCGGCGGGCGACATGACGACGCGGATCTTGCCCGAGGTGCAGCGCTTCACGTAGCGCGGCGCCTGGAAATAGTCGGCGCTGCGCTCGCGCGTCGCCTCGCGGAAGCTGGCGAGGACCGGATTCTGCCGGTTCCAGCGTCGGAAGTAATAAGCGTTCATCTCGCGGAAGCGCGCGATGTCGAGCGCGGGAGCGTAATCGCCATGGGTGCGGACCAGCTGGAAGCTGAAATCCTCGACCCCGACATCGTCGTGGAGGAAATCGATCAGCGTCTCGAAATTGTGCTGGTTGTGCTCGTTGAACGTGGCGAGCGCGACCACGGTGATCTGCGGGAAACGAACGGAAAGGTTCAGCGCCGCGTCGATCGAGCGCCGCCAGCGCGCGAAGCTGCCCTCGAGCTGGGTGAAGCGATCCATCTCTACCGGATCGGCCGAGTTGATCGAGAAATGGAGGCGCAGATTGCCGCGGCCATGCTCGCCGAAATGCGTCATGCCCGCCAGAATGCGGTCGGTGAACCAGCCGTTGGTCGGCACGCAGACGACGCCTGCGCGCCATTCGTTGGAGACGCGCACCGCCAGCTCACCGAGGTCGGCGCGGGTGAAAGGTTCGCCGCCGCCGAGATGGACTCGCTGCATCGCCGGGATATGCGCCGACATCCGGCTGATTTCCTCGACGCTGAGATGGGGCTGCTTTCGATTCAGCGCGTCGTTCACGAAGCAGTGCCTGCACTTCATGTTGCAGATGTCGGTGGTGAAATAGGTCAGCTCGGTCAGCCGGTGCTCCAGCACCAGCGGCGGCACGTGCTTCAGCAGCTCAAGCATTGGCCCGGCCCTCCACCGCCGCTCCCGGACGGCGGGCGGCGAAGCGCTGGCTGTGCGCCTCGAGCAGGATATAGCGCAAGCTGTCCCTGCCCCCGAGGAAGGCGAGCTTGAACAGCAGATTATAGACCAGATAGACGAGCCAGCGCGCGGGCAGGCGGGTGTAGAGCGCCTTGAGCGCGGCGCGCCGCGCGAGCGGATCGCGGCTGAGCAGATCGCCGGCGCGGCCGCGCGGATAGAGGCCGGCGGCGCGCGCCTCCGCCTCCAGCCGGGCGTAGCGGAGGCGGCGCGCCAGCCAATCGTCCACGCCCTTGCTGAACTGATGATGCTCGAGCGCAGCCTGCAGTCGCCCCGATCGGCCGTCGAAGCGGAGCCGCTCGTGGACCGCGCCCTCGTAGCGGACCTTGCCGGGCCGCATCAGGCGGGCGATCCAGAAGTCGCTCGTGATGTTGCGCCGCACCCAGCGCCCATCCATGAACACCTTGCGCCGGACGAGGAAGACGTCGGCGGCGACTGCCGCGCCGCGCCGGGCGATCTCAGTTACCTCGACCGCCAGCTGTGGCTCGACCACCTCGTCCGCGTCGACCACCAGCACCCAGGAATGGCGGAAGCCGAGCTGGTGCAGCCCATGGTTTCGCTGGCCGCTGAAATCGTCGAACCGCCGCTCGAACACTCGCACGTTGGGAAAAGCACTGGCGATCGCGACCGTTCGGTCCCGGCTCAGCGAATCGAGTATGACCACGTCGTCGCACCAGCGCACCGATTCGAGGCAGCGAGCGATGTTGACCTCTTCATCGCGGGTCAGGACGAAGACGGAGACGCCGGCGGCGCCGGACTGCGCCCGCGCCGCGTCCGGCGGCGGCGCGAGACCTGCAACACTCGGCGGCGGGTTCAGCATCGCCCCAGATCATTACGCCCGCGCGGCGGGAGCCGCAATTGGCCAAGTCAGTCACCGCGCGAGCATCGGCCCCAGTCCCCGCCCACCGAAGAGATGGACGTGAAGGTGGGGCACTTCCTGGCCCGAATGCGGGCCGACATTGGCCAGCAGCCGGTAGCCCGGCGCGACCAGCCCGGAGTCGCGGGCGACCTTTCCGACGGCGCGGACGAAGCCCGCGATCTCCGCCTCGCTGCCGCGCTCGGAGAAATCGTCCCACGAGACGTAGGGGCCCTTGGGGATGACGAGGATGTGGACCGGCGCATGAGGATTGATGTCGTGGAAGGCGAGCGCGAATTCGTCCTCGTAGACCCTCTTCGCCGGAATCTCCCGGCGCAGGATTCGGGCGAAGATGTTGCTCTCGTCATAGGGCAAGGTGGCGTCGATCGGCATGGCATTCTCCTGCGCGGGAGCGTAAAACGCCACCCCTAGGGGTGCGCAACCCGCTTGACCCCCTTATCCACAGCGCTACCAGATCGACCAAGATGAGCGAAGAGACGCCAGACAGCCTGATTCCCTACGACGAGATCGTGCAGGAAGCGTTGCGCGCCGTCGTCGGAAGGGTGCTGGGCGAGGTCGAGGCGACCGGATGCCTGCCGGGCGAGCACCATTTCTACATCACCTTCAAGACCGGCGCCGCGGGAGTCGACATCCCGAGGCACCTGACCGAGCGCTTCCCGGACGAGATGACGATCGTCATCCAGAACCGCTTCTGGGATTTGAAGGTGCGCGACGACGGCTTCGAGGTCGGCCTGAGCTTCAACCAGGCCCCCGCTCGGCTCGCCATTCCCTTCTCGGCGATCACCGGCTTCGTCGACCCGGCGGTCAACTTCGCGCTTCAGTTCCAGGCCCAGGGCGACGAGACCGACCTCGACGAGCACGAGCGGGCCGAGAACGATCCGCCCGCGGCCGAGCCGATCGAAGACGGCTCCAACGTCGTCTCGGTGGATTTCAGCCGCAAGAAATAGTAGCGCCGCCTCGTCGCGGATTCCCCACGACGCGTTCACGAGCAGGAATGACATGACGGCTGGCGGCATCCGTACGGAAAGCGATTCTTTCGGCGAGATCGAGGTCCCGAGCGACGCTTATTGGGGCGCGCAGACCCAGCGATCGATCGAGAATTTCCCGTTCGGCCCTCGCGAGCGGATGCCGACCGAGATCGTCCACGCTTTGGGCTTCGTCAAGCAGGCCGCGGCCCGTGTGAATGCGCGCGACGGAGCACTGGACGCGAGCCTCGGCGAGGCGATCCAGCAGGCCGCCGGCGAGGTCGCTCGCGGCGAGCATGACGACCAGTTCCCGCTGGTCATCTGGCAGACCGGATCCGGCACTCAATCGAACATGAACGCCAACGAGGTGATCGCCGGGCGGGCCAACGAGATCCTGACCGGCCAGCGCGGGGGCAAGTCGCCCGTCCACCCCAACGACCACGTCAACCAGGCGCAATCGTCGAACGACAGCTTCCCGACCGCGATGCACGTCGCCGCGGCGCGGGCGGTCGATGCTCGGCTGCTGCCCGCGCTGCACACGATCCTTCGAACGCTCAAGGGCCAGGCGGAAAGCTGGGACCGGATCGTCAAGATCGGCCGAACCCATTTGCAGGACGCGACTCCGCTGACTCTCGGCCAGGAGTTTTCGGGCTATGCCTGGCAGATCGAATCCGGGATCGCCCGGGTCGAGGCGGTGCTGCCTCGGCTCCACCAGCTCGCCCAGGGCGGGACCGCTGTCGGCACCGGAATCAACGCGCCGAAGGGCTTCGGCGAGCGCTTCGCGGCCGAGATCGCGCAGCTGACCCGCCTCCCGTTCGAGACCGCGCCGAACAAGTTCGAGGCGCTCGCCGCCCACGACACTTTGGTCGAGCTGTCGGGCGCGCTCAACGTGCTCGCCGTCTCGCTTTCCAAGATCGCCAACGACATCCGGCTGCTCGGCTCGGGCCCGCGCTGCGGCATCGGGGAGCTCAAGCTGCCCGAAAACGAGCCGGGAAGTTCGATCATGCCCGGCAAGGTCAATCCGACGCAGTGCGAGAGCCTGACGATGGTGGCCGCGCAGGTGATGGGCAACCATGTCGCGATCACGATCGGCGGCCTCCAGGGCCACATGGAGCTCAACGTCTTCAAGCCGCTGATCGGCGCCAATGTGATCCGCTCGATCAACCTGCTGGCCGACGGAATGGAAAGCTTCACCGCGCGCTGCCTCGAGGGGATGGAGCCGGACGAGCGGCGAATCTCCGAGCTGATGGGCAAGTCGCTGATGCTGGTGACCGCGCTGGCGCCGGAGATCGGCTACGACAATGCCGCGGCGATCGCCAAGCATGCCCACAAGAACGGGCTGACCCTGAAGGAGGCCGGAGTGGCGCTCGGCCTCGTCGACGAGGAGACGTTCGGCCGCGTGGTGAAGCCCGAGACGATGCTCGGGCGCTAGCGGTCGCGCGCAGTCTTAACCTCCTTTTGACTTCGGGCGCCGTTGGCCCGAAACCCACGCACTGAGGAGACGACGAGATGAGCAACCGCGCCTGGCACCTGATGTCGCGCCCGCAGGGCATGCCCACGATGGACGAATTCGCCCTCAAGGAGGCCCCGCTTCCGGAGCTTCAGGACGGCTGGATCCGGGTCGAGAACAAGTGGCTTTCGGTCGATCCCTACATGCGCGGGCGGATGAACGACGTGAAGAGCTACGTCCCGCCCTTCCAGATCGGCGAGCCGATGCAGGGCGGCGCGGTCGGGAAGGTGGCCGAGAGCCGCTCGCCCAATTTCAGCGTCGGCGACACCGTCTTCCACATGGCCGGCTGGCGCGAGCAGGCGGCGGGGCCCGCCGAGGCGTTCAACAAGGCGCCGCCGCTGCCGGTCGAGGACCATCAGTGGCTCGGCAATCTCGGCCTGACCGGCGGCACCGCCTATTTCGGCCTGCTCCGGGCGGCGAGCGCCAAGGAGGGCGACACGGTGTTCGTCTCCGCGGCGGCGGGAGCGGTCGGCTCCGCCGTGGTCCAGATCGCCAAGGCTAAAGGGATGACAGTGATCGGCGCTGCGGGCGGCGCGGAGAAGTGCGAATGGGTGCGCTCGCTCGGCGCGGACGCCGCGCTCGACTACAAATCCGGGCCGATCGTGAAGCTGCTCATGGAAGCCGCGCCCAAGGGCATCGACGTTTATTTCGACAATGTCGGCGGCGATCATCTCGACGCCGCCTTCGCCGCCGCGCGGCAGAATGCGCGCTTCGCGATCTGCGGGATGATCGAGAATTACAATGCCGGGGCGCCGATGAGCTTTCGCTACATCATGCGCGTGATCGCGGCCCGGATCCGCGTTCAGGGCTTCATCTACACCGACTATCTCTCGGAAATGGGCGAGTTCTACCGCGAGATGGGCGGCTGGATCGCGAACGGACAGGTGACCTCGCGCGAAACGATCCACGACGGCATCGAAGCCATGCCCGAGGCCTTTCTCGGCCTGTTCAGCGGCGGCAACATGGGCAAGATGCTGGTGCGTCTCTAGACCCCTAGGGGTTTGTACTGGTTTTTCTCGGATTGCGCGCCGCCGATCGTGCGAAAACTTGGCCTAGGCCGTTGACAGGCGCAGAAATTAAGTCCTGATAAAGACATGTCGCCTATCTGCGTCGTGTTCTTCTTGCGGGGCCGCTCAATGTCCATGTTCTCCGACCGGAATATATTGATCTGTTCCGGAACTATCGCCGCCTTTTCCATGCTCTTGGGCCTCGCCTCCCAATTCGTTCAGACCCCATGGCCCGAATATTATCCGGCCTATGCGCTGATGGGCGGCGGGGCGCTGCTCCTCCTCCTCACGCTGGTGGCGGCGCGCGATCCGCGCATGCTCTCGCCGCTGCGTTACCTGCTGCTGTCCCTGCTCGCTCTCTTGCTGGTCGCGGCCCTGCTCGCCCTCAAGCCGATCCGCTGGACGCTCCCGCACGGGCAATTCGTCTCGCTCGAAGGTGGGGACGAAGCCTTGGCTTAGGGTACCGGCTTCGATTGGCATGGGCGGTCTTCCATTGAGTAAAGAGTCCTCCCTTGCTCGGGATCACCCCGCCGGCGCGCCGAGCACCCGGTCCCAATTGTAATAGAGCTCCCAAGCGAGCAACGCGGCCGGCAGCGCGTAATGGAGCCATTTCGTGCGCACCGCGGCGAGCAGGACATATAGGCCGAGCGTCAAGAGCACCGGCAGCCGCGCCCAGAGCGGGGCCCCCGCGGCGAAATACAGCCCATGGGCGAAATAGTCCGCCTGGAACACCGCGAACAAGGTCCACAGGCTTCGCCGGTTGCGCTCATAGAAGGCGCCGAGGTCGCAATCGGCCGGCGGGTCTTCGGGCAGGCAGCTCGCGCCGAGCATGTAGAGGACCATCAGCCCGGCGAACAGCGAGAGGTAGAAGGGGAAGACGAGTACAAGGCCGACGTCCTTGATCCGCCAATAGGTGAACCACATGCGCACGACGACCACGGTCACCAGCGCCGCCGACAGCAGCACCCGCCCGTCCCAGCGGACGGTGCCGGCGTTGCGGACCAATCGGTGAAAATCGGTCGCGATCTCGCTTAGCGTCAGTCCGATGAGCACCGACAGCAGCGCCAGCGCATATTCGAATCCGGTCATGCCAGCCCCCTCATCGGGCCAAGGCTAGCCGAAAAAGCCCGCTTCGCAACAGATTGGGGGGGCTTGGCGATGGGCGCCGCCGCCAGCCTAAGCCCGCGCGGCCCGCTCTCCGATCCGGCGCAGATCCTCGACGAAGCGCTGGTAATGCGCCTCCCGGTCGTCCCGAACGCGAAGCAGAAAGCTGGGATGGACGGTGACCCAGGCCTCGCCGCCTTCGGCCAGGGCATGGCCGCGCCCGCGCAGCGCCGAGATCGTCACCACCTTGCCGAAAAGCGAGCGCGCCGCGGTGGCGCCGAGAGCGACCGTGAGCGGCGGGCGGATCAGCGCCAGCTCCTGCTCCAGCCACCAGCGGCAGGCGGCGATCTCGCCGCCGTTCGGCTTGTCGTGGATCCGCCGCTTGCCGCGCCGAACGAACTTGAAATGCTTGACCGCGTTGGTGACGTAGGTCCGCTTGCGGTCGATCCCGGCCTCTTCGATCGCCTTGTCGAACAGCTGCCCCGCGGGCCCGACGAAGGGCCGGCCCGCCAAATCCTCCTGGTCGCCCGGCTGCTCGCCGACGAACATGATCCGAGCGTCGAGCGCCCCCTCGCCGAACACGGTTTGCGTTCCGCATTTGTAGAGATCGCAGCGCGTACAGCCGCTCGCCTCGTCGCGAAGCGCCTCCCACGCCTTCATGGTATTCGATCCTGCCATCGTCGGGTCCAACGCAGCGGCGTCCGGCTTTCTCCCGGCGGAACCGGGCGAATCGCGGATCGTTACGCCTATGCCAGACCGGTTGCCGATTGAGAGAGACGCGCCGGGGCGAGAACGGAGCCCTCCAGCAGCCCATCCCCCGGCTTCTGGAGGGCTTCTCATCCGGCCCGCCTCGTTCGGAAGCCGGCATCGGCGCGCGCCGACGAGGCCGAACGGGCGTTGCGGCATGACCTCCACCGATGCGTCGAGCGATCCGCGGGCCGAATGCCGGATCGAAATCGCGCTGCGAAGCGCCGGGGAGGCCGGCACCGGATTGGCAAGGCCGAACGGGCAGAGACCGCCGAGCGGAACTAAGGCGCGAAGCGGGGCGGCTCGGCTTCGGCGAGGAGGAGCGAGAACCATTCTTTTTCGTCAACCCACTCCTCGATCACGCCCCAGCCGGCGGCGCGGAGCATCAGGCGGCTGTCGCGATGGCCGTATTTGTGGCTGTTCTCGGTGTGGATCGTGGCGCCTTGCGCGAACGAGAAAGGCTGCCCGGCGACCGTGAAGGAAACCTCGCACACCGCCTCGAGGTGCATCTCGATCCGGCTCAGCGGATCGTTCCATATCGCGCGGTGGCGGAAGGCGTCGACCGGTATGTCGCCGCCGAGTTCCGCATTGATCCGGTGAAGCAGGTTGAGGTTGAACGCCGCAGTCACGCCCGCCGGGTCATCATAGGCGCGAAGCAATATGTCGACATCCTTGATCCGGTCCATGCCGATCAGCAGGCGCGCGCCGTCACCCAGCGTCTCCTTCATCGCCCGAAGGAGATCGACCGCGCTTCGGGCGACGAAATTGCCGATCGTCGATCCCGGGAAGAAGCCGAGGCGCGGCAAGCCGGCGATCTGCGGCGGAAGCGTCAGGGGCTTGGTGAAATCGGCCTCGACCGGGTGGACCGCGATCGCTGGAAATTCGGCGGCGAGCGCGTCGGCGGATTCGCGCAGGAAATCGCCACTGATGTCGATCGGCACATAGGCCGCGGGCCGGATCGCGCGGAGCAGGATGGGAGTCTTGGCCGAGGAGCCCGAGCCGAACTCGACCACCGCCGCGCCCTTGGCCGAGAGGCGGGCGAAGTCGGCACTGTGCCGCTCCAGCATCGCCGTTTCGGTCCGGGTGGGATAATATTCCGCGAGCCGGGTGATCTGCTCGAACAATTCCGACCCGCGACGGTCGTAGAGCCAGCGCGCGGGCACCGCCGGAACCGGCGCCGCGAGCCCGGCCAGCACGTCGGCCCTGAACGCGGGATCAGGAGTCACGCGCCAGCCGAAGGCCGGAGAACATCCACCGCTGATGGGGATAGTAGAAGTTGCGGTAGCTGGCGCGAAGGTGGCCGCGCGGGGTGGCGCAGCAGCCGCCCCGGAGCACCATCTGCGAGCACATGAACTTGCCGTTATACTCGCCGACCGCGCCCTCGGCGGGGCGGAAGCCGGGATAGGGGAGATAGGCGCTTCGGGTCCATTCCCAGACGTTGCCGAACAGCCCGCCGTCGCGGGCGCTCGGGCGGACCGGGCCGGCTTCGTCGAGCTGGTTGCCGCCATTGGGGTCCTGCGAGGCGGCGGCGTGCTCCCATTCCGCCTCCGTCGGCAGCCGCGCCCCGGCCCAGCGGGCGAAGGCGTCCGCCTCGTAGTAGGAGACATGGCAGACCGGCTCGGCAAGATCGATCGGCCGAAGCCCGTCGAGGCCGAAGCGCTCGCCTTCGCCGACCCAGTAGAGCGGGGCGGCGATTGCGTTCTCCTGCACCCAAGCCCATCCGTCGGACAGCCAGAGCAGCGGATCGGCGTAGCCGCCATCCTCGGTGAAGGCGCGCCACTCGGCGTTGGTCACCGGCCGGTCGGCCAGCGCGAAGGGCTCGAGCCACACCTTGTGGCGCGGCCGCTCGCAATCGAAGGCGAAGCCGGCGCCATCATGGCCGATCTCGACCAGGCCTCCCGGATGGTCGATCCATTCATGCTCCCCGAGGGCCGAGGCAGGCGCGCGGGGCGGCGCTGCGTCCCACACCGGCGGATGGAGCGGATTCTCGAAGAACGTGGCGGTGAGGTCCATCAGCATCAGCTCCTGATGCTGCTGCTCGTGGTTGAGGCCGAGCTCGACGAGGTCGGCTGGCAGACCGTCGATCGCGTTCAGCATCGCCGCATCGACCGCCTCGCGCCATGCCCGGATTTCGTCGAGCGAAGGCCGGCTCAGCATTCCTCGGCGCGGCCGGGCGTGGCGCTCGCCTTCCCCCTCGTAATAGGAGTTGAAGAGATAGGCCCAGCGTTCGTCGTGCACGCGGTGGCCAGGAACGTGGTCGCGCAGCAGGAAGGTCTCGAAAAACCATGTCGTGTGCGCGAGGTGCCACTTGGCCGGTGAGGCGTCGGGATTTGGCTGGATCGTTGCGTCGGCGTCGGAGAGCGGTGCGGCGATGTCGAGGCTCAGCTGCCGCACCGCACGAAACCGCTCGGACAACGAAGTCGCCTCAGGCCGAGCGCGTCGCTCCGGGCTGCCAGAGTACATCCCCGCCCTCCTCTCTCGCCGCCCAACGTGCAAGAACGAACAAATGGTCCGACAGGCGGTTGATATAGGTGAGCGCGACCGGGTTCAACGCGCCCGCGGCGGCCACGGCCGAGCGCTCCGCGCGCCTGGCCACCGCTCGGGCGAGGTGCAGCTGCGCCGCCGCCGGCCCGCCGCCGGGCAGGATGAAGCTCCTCAGCGGCTCGAGATCCTCGTTCATCCGGTCGATCTCGCGCTCTAGCCGCTCGACCTGGCCGGGCTCGATCCGCAGCGCGCCCTCGATTCCCGCGGGCGTGGCGAGGTCCGCCCCGAGATCGAACAATTCGTTCTGGATCCGGCCGAGCATTGCCTTGGCGTCGTCGTTCCTCGTCGCGAGCAGGGCGGCGCCGATCGCGCAATTGGCCTCGTCCACGTCGCCGATCGCTGCGAGGCGCGGATCGGCCTTAGAGACCCGCGAGCCGTCGACGAGCCCGGTCTCCCCGGAATCGCCGGTGCGGGTGTAGATCTTGTTGAGCCGGACCAGCGCGGCGCTCCTAGCTGCTGGCCATCAGCAGGAGAAGGACGGCAAGGCCGATGGCGATCGCCTGGAAGAGGATTCGCTTCTGCATCAGCTGCTGCGAGCGCTCGCCAGTGAAATCCTTCTGCTGCGCCATTCCGATCACCCCCTTGACGAGGATGAACAAGGTGGCGCCGGCGAAGAAGACCAGCAGGAGGACGATCGGCCACTTCATGCCGGCCTTCTAGCTCCGCGCGAGCGAATATCCAGCCGGCAATTCGCCGCGGCGCAGCGCTTCGACGAGCGCCACGGGATCCGCCCCCGCCTCCCTGAGCGCCGCCAGCGTCGGCGGATTGTGGCGCTTGGCGAGGCGCTCGCCGGCCGCGTCGGCGAGAAGCGCATGGTGGTGATAGGCCGGCGTCGGCAGGCCGAGCAGGGCCTGGAGCAGGCGGTGGATGTCGGTGCAGGCGTAGAGGTCGCGCCCGCGGACGATGTCGGTGACTCCCTGGTCCGCGTCGTCGACCGTGACCGCGAGATGATAGCTCGCCGGAGCGTCCTTGCGGGCGAGAACGACGTCGCCGAAGCGGCCGGGCTCGGCCTGGACCTCGGTGTGGCCGTCCATCCAGTAGAGCGGGCCCGCGCGCGCCGCGGCCTCGGCAACGTCGAGGCGCCAGGCGTGCGGCACGGCGAGATCGGGCTTTGCCAGCCCGCGGCAGGTCCCCGGATAGGCTGGCGCGCCCTCCGGCCCCTGCGGCGCCGACGCGCTCGCGGCGATGTCGGCGCGGGTGCAGAAGCAGGGATAGACGAGGCCCTCGGCCTTGAGCCGGTCGAGGGCGGCGGCGTAGAGCGCGAGGCGCTCCGACTGGTAGATCATCTCCCCGTCCCATTCGAGGCCGAGCCAGAGCAGGTCCTCCAGGATCCCGTCGATATGCTCGGCGCGCGAACGGCCCGGATCGATGTCCTCGATCCTCAGCAGGAACGATCCTTCCCGCTCGCGCGCATAATCGTGCGCGAGCAGCGCCGAATAAGCGTGACCCAGATGCAACCGTCCGGTGGGACTTGGCGCAAATCGGGTGACCGGCTGCATGAGGAGTCTTGACCGCGAGTCGCTGCTTATGGTGTCATGACGGCGTCACCCGGCTCGGCGAGCCGGTGGCGGGACTGGAGAGGACGGCCGGGAAGCCCATTCTTCCGTTTCTGGGTGCGACAGGTTCGGGACGGCGTTTTTCGGATGTTCTTTCGAAAAACGGGAGCTTTGCGGCCTTGTACCATCCCGACCTTCTCCGAAACCCCGAAGGCTGCCCAGCCCTCGTGCTCAACGCCGACTACACGCCGCTGAGTTACTACCCGCTGAGCCTGTGGCCGTGGCAGACCGCCGTCAAGGCGGTCTTTTTGGAGCGGGTGGACATCGTCGCCGCCTATGAGCGCGAGGTTCATTCCCCGAGCCTCGCGATGCGGCTGCCGAGCGTCATCGCGCTTCGCCAATATGTCCGCCCCTCCGAGCATCCGGCCTTCACCCGGTTCAACCTGTTCCTTCGCGACCGCTTCCAGTGCCAATATTGCGGCGACCTGAGGGAGCTGACCTTCGATCACGTCGTCCCGCGCGCCCAGGGCGGGCGGACGACCTGGGAGAATGTCGCCACCGCCTGCGCCCCCTGCAACTTGCGCAAGGGCGGCCGAACGCCGCAGCAGGCGCACATGCACATCCACCGCCGCCCGTTCCGGCCGACCAGCTGGCAATTGCAGGAGCACGGCCGCTCCTTCCCGCCCAATTACCTCCACGAGAGCTGGCGCGACTATCTCTACTGGGACATCGAGCTGGAGGCCTGAGGGCTCAGCTCTTGATCCAGTGCCGCCAGTAGAACCAGGCGAAGACGACGATCCCGACCGCGACGCAGAAAATGGCCACCGCCCAGAACGAAGCCGGATGGTGCGCATAGGGTATGCCTTCGACGTTCATTCCAAGCAGGCCGGTGATGAAGGTCAGCGGCAGGAAGATGAAGGCGACGATCGAGATGTAGAGCGAGCGCTGGTCGATCTCCTCGGCGCGAAGGTCGGTGATCTGCTCGTGGAGCAGGGCCGCCCGCTCGCGCACCGCCTCCAGCTCCTCGGCCATGCGGGCGAAGCGGTCGGCGGCCTCGATGATGTGCAGCCGGTCGTCCTCGGCCAGCCAGTCGAAGTCGAGCTCGGCGAGCATTCGAAGCGCGTCGCGGTCGGGCGCGACGAAGCGGCGAAAGCCGATCGCCTGTGAGCGTACCTTGGTGATCGTCCGGCGGAGGCGGTAGAGCTGGGACGATTCGAGGTCGCTTTCGGCGTCGTCGAGCGCGTCGCCGAGCGCAGCGACCTCGGGATCGAGCTGGGTGCTGATCGCCCAGGCGAAGGCCGCGACGAGATCGCCGGAATCGTGGATCCGCCGGCCGTTCATCTTGGCGAGGACCGTGTCGGTCGCGGCCAGCCGGCGGCGGCTGACCGTCGTCACCTTGTGGGCGGTGACCCACATGCGGATCGAGACGAGCCGGTCCGAATCGTTGGGATCGAGATCGCCGGGACCGCGCAGGTTGAGGATCGCGCCGTGATCCATCCGGTCGCAGCGCGGCCTGGTCTCGGTCGCCACGAGCGCGCCCGCGGCGACGTCGGGAATCTCGGCCGATCCGCGAAGGAAGGCGAGATCCTCCTCGTCGCGCCCTTCGAGGTGGAGCCAGAGGAAGCCCGGCCCCGCATAGGAATCGGCCTCCTCGATGGTCAGGCGGCGGACCTCTCCGTCCGCGATGAGCAGCGCCCCTTCCATCAGCGCTCCGCCAGGAAGACGCGGACGGCGGCCGCCAGGTCATCGCGTTGCAGGGCAAGTGCCAGATTGGCGATGACGAAGCCCTTGCTGTCGCCGCAATCGTGCCGCTCGCCGTCGAATGTCACGCCGTGGAACGGCTGCTTGCCGACCAAGGCGGCCATTCCGTCGGTGAGCTGGATCTCGCCCCCCGCCCCCTGCCCGATCGTTTCCAGGATCGGCATGATCTCCGGCTGCAAAATGTAGCGGCCGACGACTCCGAGGGTGGACGGCGCCTCTTCGGGCTTCGGCTTCTCGACCAGCCCCCTGACCTCGGTCAGCGATCCATCCTGCGCACCCGGCGTGATGATTCCGTAGCTCGCGGTCCGCTCGCGCGGCACGTCCTGCGCGCAGACGATGTTGCCGCCGACCTTGTTATAGGCCTCGACCATCTGCGCCAGGCAGCCGGGCTTTCCGACCATGAGGTCGTCGGGCAGCAACACGGCGAACGGCTCGTCGCCGACGATCTCCCGGGCGCACCAGACGGCGTGGCCGAGGCCGAGCGGCTGCTGCTGGCGCACCGAGACGATCGCGCCGGGGGGGAAACGCGTTCCGGCGAGCGCATCGAGCGGCTTGCCGCGCCCGGTCATCACCGCCTCGAGCTCGTAAGATATGTCGAAATGATCCTCGAGCGCGTCCTTGCCGCGGCCGGTGACGAAGATCATCTGCTCGATCCCGGCCTCGCGCGCCTCCTCGACCGCATATTGGATCAGCGGGCGGTCGACGACCGTCAGCATCTCCTTGGGGATTGCCTTGGTCGCCGGCAGGAAGCGCGTCCCAAGGCCCGCGACGGGAAAGACGGCCTTGCGAACGGGCTTCATTGGGGCTTGTCGCCGGAGGTGTTGGAATCGGTAGGAATGTCGGCGGGCGGCAGGTTGAAGCGGTCGTCCTCCCGCTCCTCGGACCGGCGCAACAATTCGTCGACCCGGCCCGGGCGAGCGACGGGCGGCGGGGCGAGCAGCTCGTCGGTGGTCATCGCCTGGCTGGCCATGGCCGGCGCCGGCGGCATCGCCTGGCCCTCGGCCGGCCGCAGCGGCTCGCGAATGCCGCAGCCGGCAAGCGCGAGAGCCAAAGCGACGAGCGCGATCCGCTTCATTCCTTCATCCCCAGCACTCTCTTCGCCGTCTCGATCCGCTTCTTCACCTGGGCGGGCGCGGTGCCGCCGTGGCTGGTCCGGCTTCTAACCGAGGCCTCGGGCGAAAGCACATCGAAAACAGCGGGCTGGATACGTTCGTCGACGCCCTTCAGAGCCTCGAACGGCAGCGCCCAGAGCGGAACGCCCGCTTCGTCGGCGAGGCGCACGGCCCGGCCCGTAATGTGGTGCGCCTCGCGGAACGGCACATCGGCCTCGCGCACGAGCCAGTCGGCGAGGTCGGTGGCGGTGGCGTGGCCGGCCTCGGCCGCGGCGCGCATCCTTTCCGCGTCGAACGTGCTGCTTTCGACCATTCCCGCCATCGCCGCGATCGACAGGCCGAGAAGGTCGTGCGCCTCGAACACCGGCTGCTTGTCGTCCTGCATGTCCTTCGAATAAGCGAGGGGAAGGCCCTTCATCGTCATCACCAGCGAGACCATCGCGCCGGCGATCCGTCCCGAATGTCCCCGGACCAGCTCGGCGGCGTCGGGATTGCGCTTCTGCGGCATGATCGACGAGCCGGTCGAGAAGGCGTCGGAGAGCGTTACGAAGCCGAACGGCTGGCTCGCCCAGAGCACGAACTCCTCGGCCAGCCGCGAGAGGTGCAGGGCGCATTGGGTCGCGGCCATCAGATAGTCGATCGCGAAGTCGCGGTCGGAGACGCTGTCGAGCGAATTGGCGGTCGGCCTCTCGAAGCCGAGCGCCAGAGCGGTCGCCTCGCGGTCGATCGGAAAGCCGGTGCCGGCGAGCGCCGCGGCGCCGAGCGGGCATTCGTTCATCCGCGCACGGGCGTCGGCGAAGCGCGAGCGGTCGCGCCGCACCATCTCGTAATAGGCCATCAGGTGATGGCCGAGCGTCACCGGCTGGGCGGTCTGCAGGTGCGTGAAGCCGGGCATCACGCTGGCGGCATGCTCCTCCGCGCGCATGACCAGCGCGCGCTGCAGCGCCGCCAATCCCTCGTCCGCCTCGTCGATCGCCCGGCGAACCCACAGGCGGAAATCGGTCGCCACCTGGTCGTTGCGCGAGCGCGCCGTGTGAAGCCGTCCGGCCGCGGGGCCGATCAGTTCGGCGAGCCGCGCCTCGACATGCATGTGGATGTCCTCGAGCGCGGCATCCTCGGTCACGCCTCCGGCCTCATATTCGTCCTCGATCTTGTCGAGCCCCTCCTCGATCGCGTCGGCATCCTCCTGCGCGACGATGCCCTGAGCGGCGAGCATGGCGACGTGGACCCGGCTGGCCTCGATATCCTCGCGCCACAATCGCTTGTCGAAGCCGATCGAGGCATTTATCTCGCGCATCAGCGCGGAAGGCCCCTCGGCGAACCGCCCGCCCCACATGGCGTTGGAGTGCTGATCCTTGCGGCTCGTAATCGCCCGTCTCCCCGGCCTCATCCCGGCCGCTCTGTGCGCCCTCGCGCTGGCTGGATGCGATAGGCAAAACGCCCCGGCCCCGCAAGGCAAGGCGCCGGAGGCGGCAGCGGCGGCGAGCGCCAACGCCGCGGCGCCGGCGGAGCCCGCCCCGAGCGGCCGGCTCGACCGTTCGCACCGCGGCACTGCGGCGCCCGACCAGGTCTTCGAGGACGGCGAAGGGCGGCCGATCCGCCTCTCGGCGTTCCGCGGCCGGCCGATGCTGGTCAACTTCTGGGCGACATGGTGCGGCCCCTGCATCGTCGAAATGCCGTCGCTCGAAGCGCTTGCCGCGCGCGAAACCGGCAATCTCGCGATTCTCACCGTCAGCGAAGACCTCAATGGCCGGCAGCAGGTGACGGACTTCTTCGCCGAGCACGCTTTCCAGCATATCGAGCCCTATCTCGACGGCGAGAACCGGCTGATGGCCGCGCTCCGGGTCGACACCCTGCCGACGACGATCCTGTTCGACGCCGAGGGCCGCGAGGTGTGGCGGATGACCGGAGCGGCCGACTGGCTGGGCGCCGACGCCGCCGCGCTGCTGCGCGAGGCCGGGGGCGGCTGAGCCCGCGATGCTCTTCGCCAAGCGCCTGCGCCAGGGCATCAAGGACGGGCGGATCACCTGCACCGTCCGCATCTGGCGAGGCCCGCGAGTCAAGGCCGGCGGCGTCTATCCGATGGAGGAGGGCCACGTCCTCGTCGAATCGATCCGGCCCATCGCGATCGAGGACGTCACCGGCGATCTGGCGCGGCGCTCGGGCTTCCTCGGAGTCGTCGACCTGCTCAAGACCGCCAGGCACGGCAGCGGCACGAACGTCTACCTGGTCGAGTTTCAATACATTCCGCCGGGATGAGTCACCCCGGCGAAGGCCGGGGCCATGAACCGGTGGTAGGAATGAAGCGAAGACGCGATTGCGCGCCCTCAGGACGACGGTGTTCATGGGTCCCGGCCTTCGCCGGAATGACTCCTTATGAGCTGGAAAAGCCGCCCGTCGATCGCCGCCAGCCCCGCCGCGATCAGCGCCATGCCGAGGAAGTGGCGCGGCTCGAGCCGTTCGCCGAGGAACAGCGCGCCCAAGAGGATCGCGGTGACCGGGATGAGGAAGGTGACCAGCAGCGAGTTGGTCGCTCCGGCCGAGGCGAGCAGGCGGAAGTAGAGGATGTAGGCGAGGCTGGTGCAGACGAGCGCCAGAGCGATCAAGGCCGCCCAGGCTTCGGGCGCCGGCGCGGGCGTCAGCCAGGGCGGCTCGAAGATCAGCACCAGCGGCAACATGACGATCGCCGAGGCGGTGAGCTGGCCGGTCGAGACCGCCACCGGCGGCACGCCTATGCGGCGGAAGCGCCGCGCCCACACTCCCGCCAAAGCGTAGCAGAGCGTCGCGGCCAAGCAGGCCGCTTGCGCGAGCGCGCCGCGGCCGACCTCGCCGAGCAGGTCGCCGCCGAGCATCAGCGCGACTCCGCCGAAGCCGAGCAGCACGCCCGCGATCTTGCCGGGCGTCGCTTTCTCGTCGGCGGTGAAGAGATGGGCGGCGAGCACGCCCCAGATCGGAGTCGTCGCGTTGAGGATCGAGGCGAGCCCGCCGTCGATCGCCTCCTGCGCCCAGGCGAACAGGACGAAGGGGACGACGTTGTTGAGCAAGGCCAGCACGAGGAAGGCGAGCGCCGCGCCCGGCGGCATCGGCAGAGGCTGGCGGCGGGCGAGCAGGAAGGCCCAGAGGAAGGCGGCGGCGAGCGCGACGCGGATCAGCACCAGAGTGAGCGGCCGGGTGGTCGGAAGCGCGATCTCGATGAAGAAGAACGACCCGCCCCAGATGACGGAGAGCAGCAGAAGGGTCGCCCAATCCTGGCGGTTCATGGCCTGATTCACTTGCATGGCAGCGCCATACCGGAACGCCGGCCCACGGCGTCACGAAACATGCGGCCAAAGCGATTGGCGCAGCTGTTTCTCAAACACCATGCTGTTCCCCGGCAAAGGCCGGGGTCCAGGCCCGGCGCTCGCCCGGCTTGGGCGAGATAGTCTTGCGAAAAGCCTTCGGCTCCTGGGCCCCCGGCCTTAGGTCCCATCAAAGTACTACTTTGATGGGGGCCCTTTCGCCGGGGAACGATCCAAGCGAAGAATGCCTCTATCTCCCTCTCCCAGGGGCGAGAGCTTATCCGCGAAAGCTCCTGCTCCGTTCGGGCTGAGCTTGTCGATGCCCTCTCCTTCTTTCTCCTCGTTGAAGAAAGGAAGGCCCCCTTCGACGACGCCTGCGGCGTCGCTCGGGACAGGCTTCGACAGGCTCAGGGCGAACGGTCGGGAACGCCCTAGTCCCGCAGCAGCTCGTTGATCCCCGTCTTCCACCGCGTCTGGGCATCCACCCTCTTCACGATCACCGCGCAGGCGAGGCCCGGGCCGCCGTCCTTGCCGGGAAGCGTTCCGGGGACGACGACCGAATAGGCCGGGACTCGCCCGTACATCACCTCGCCGGTGGAGCGGTCGACGATCTTGGTCGAGGCGCCGAGGAAGACTCCCATCGAGATCACCGCGCCCTGCTCGACGACCACCCCTTCGGCGACCTCGGAGCGGGCGCCGATGAAGCAATCGTCCTCGACGATCACCGGCCCGGCCTGAAGCGGCTCGAGCACGCCGCCGATGCCGGTGCCGCCCGAAATGTGGACGTTTTTGCCGATCTGCGCGCAGCTGCCCACCGTCGCCCAGGTATCGACCATCGTTCCCTCGCCGACATGGGCGCCGATATTGACGAAGCTCGGCATCAGCACCGCGCCGGGCGCGACGAAGGCGCCGCGTCGGACGATCGCGCCGGGCACTGCGCGAAAGCCCGCGGCGGCGAAATCGTCGCCGCTCCAGCCGGCGAATTTGGACGGCACCTTGTCCCACCAGCAGGCGCCGCCGGGGCCGCCCGAAATCGCTTCCATCGGATTGAGCCGGAAGGAGAGCAGGACGGCCTTCTTCAGCCACTGGTTGACCAGCCAGGCCCCGTCAGGCCCCTCCTCGGCGACGCGCGCCGCGCCGGAATCGAGCAGGCCAAGCGCCTCCTCGACGGCTTCCCGGACCTCGGGGCCGAGCCGGTCGCGATCCTCCCAGGCGGCGTCGATCACCCGCTGCAAATCGCCCGTCATTCCACGTCCTCTCCCAGCACCGTGCCGAGCCAGCCGGCGATGTCGGCCGTCCTGTAGTCGACAAAATCGGGCTCGGCGAGGTCCGGCCCCTGCTCGGAGCCGTTGTCGACCCAAAGCGTGGTCATTCCTATCGCCTTGGCGGGCGCGAGGTTGCGGACCATGTCGTCGGCGAACAGGGCGCGCGCCGGATCGATGGCATGCCGTTCGCAGATCGCTTCATAGCCCGAGGGATCGGGCTTCGGCACATAGTTCATGGCGTGGATGTCGTGCATCCCGTCGAAGGCGTTGGCGAGGCCCAGCCGATCGAGCACGCGGCGGGCATAATCCTCGGATGCGTTGGTGAAGACGAACTTGCGCCCCGGCAGCCGGTCGAGCGCGGAGACCAGAGCCGGGTCGGCGGAGAGCCGCGCGAGATCCACGTCGTGGACGAAATCGAGGAAGTGGTGCGGATCGACCCCGTGATCGGCCATCAGCCCGGCGAGGGTGGTGCCGTGGGCGTGGAAGAATCCCTTCTGGATGCGCCGCGCCTCGGCGGCGTCGACGCCGAGCAGGCGCTGGATATAGGCGCCCATCTTGACGTCGATCAGCTCGAACAGGTTGCAATCGTGCGGATAGAGGCTGTTGTCGAGATCGAAGATCCAGGCTTCGACATGGGCGAGTCCGGGGGTCATGGGCGCCGCCCTAGTCGACTGAGGGTCGAGTCAAAAGGCGGCCTGAGCCGCGAAAGGTCCCAATGTTCGCAGTCACCATGGTTTCTCGCCGCGCGATGCCTGCCCATCGGGCAACCAGATCGATCAGAGCCCCCTTCAGTCCGTTTCCGCTATGTTCATCGCCTGCCAGAAGACATAAGATTTCCTATTCCGCAAGCCCTTCGTCGCCGAGCGGATGCAGGAAGAGCACGTGGAGGTCGCGCGTGGGCCGCCAGTTTCGGTGGCGCACCTCGAACCGGGTCGGGCTTATCCGGCGGACGCCCTGCCCGCAGAAGCTGACCCGGACGTTCGGATCGCCCTTGTCGACGACGAGGCGGAAATCGCCGATCGGCGAGCGCCAGTTGGCGCCGGTGACGAGGATGTAGCTCAGCCAATCCTCGGCGAGCGACGGGGTTCCGCCGTGGCGCTCCGCGTTGCGCGCGATCGCCGCGAGGAGCTCCTCGTCGACGCAATAGCGGGCGATCGCCTCGCGCTCATAGTCGCTGTCGCGCAGGTTCGGACCGTAAAGGCCGGTGCCGACCGTGCCGCCGAGGCCGGGCCGGTAGCGATGCTCGACAACCAGGCTGCGCCCCGGCGGGAAAGTCTGCTCCCAGTGCCAGGTTTCGCGGATCGTCCAGAGCGGCTGGGCGCTTCGCCGCGACAGGCCGGGATCGGCGAAGAGCCGGACCAGGCCGAGGCGCTCGAGCCGGTCCTGATCGGCCGGGGCGAGAGCGGCGAGCGCGCTCCAGATGCGGTCGCCCCCGCGCCCTTCGATCGGGATCCCGAGCCGGGTCAGCAGCGCCGTATGGTCGACTCCGCCGAGGACTGCGCGGCGCTCGACCCGCATCGCGACCTCGCGGCCGGCGACGCGCGTCTGGAAGTCGCCCGGCCAGGCGACGTCTCCGTCTTCGTCCTCGGCCAGCTGCTGGTCGGGCATCGGGAAGGCGACGGTGACCCGAACCGGCGCGCGCGTGCGGTTGCGGAAGACGTAGCGCACGCGGACTTCGAGCCGGGAGACGTAGAGATCCTCCGACAGCATATCGATCGCGTCATTGGGAACGAGGACGAGCCCGCCCGCGGCGGTCACCGCGACGCTGTCATTGGCCAGAGCGGGCGCGGCGAGGGCCAGAGCGAGCAGGATCGGGACGCGGTTCATGGCCTCAGAGTGCCGTGCCGGAGCCGGAATGAAAAGGGCGACAAAAAAGGCGCGGGAATCCCCGCGCCTTCCTTGCCTCTAAGCGAGAAGGTTCAGGCCTCGGCGGGCAGAGCGCCCTTGGCCTGGGCGATGATCGCCTTGAACGCCTCGCCCTCGTGCATCGCGATGTCGGCGAGGACCTTGCGGTCCAGATCGACTCCGGCGAGCTTGAGGCCGTGCATGAAGCGGCCGTAGGTCAGCCCCTCGGCACGGACCGCGGCGTTGATGCGCTGGATCCACAGCGCCCGGAACGAGCGCTTCTTCACCTTGCGGTCGCGATAGGCATATTGCCCGGCCTTCTCGACGGCCTGGCGGGCGATCCGGATCGTGTTCTTGCGGCGGCCGTAATAGCCCTTCGCCGATTCGAGGATCCGCTTGTGCTTGGCGCGCGTGGTGACGCCGCGCTTGATGCGTGCCATGTCTCAGTACTCCCTTATCTCAGGCCGTAGGGCGCCCAGAGCTTCACGCGCGCCGTATCGGCGTCGGCGAGCACGTCGGTGCCGCGGTTCTGGCGGATGTACTTGGCGTTGTGGCTGATCAGGCGGTGGCGCTTGCCGGCGACGCCGTGCTTCACCTTACCCGTCGCCGTGAGCTTGAAGCGCTTCTTCACGCCGCTCTTGGTCTTCAGTTTGGGCATTTTCGTCTCCTTTTGCCGCACGTCGGCGGACGTCTTTGAACAGCCACGGCAGCCCTTTTGGCCGGGCGGTTCGGTTTTTCCAGACTCTGGAAGAGCGGGGCCTATATGGGGAGGAGGCGGAAAAGGCAAGCCGTCGGGCGCCTCAGTGGGCGGCATTGCCTTCAGGGGGCGCCTCCCCATAGACTTCCCGCAGACAGACCTCCTGGACCCCCTGCACCTTCGCGGTGATCGCATCCTCGCTTTCGCCATACGCAATGCCGCTCGACCGGATGCGTTGCTCCGAGCAGGAGCACAGGCGTTGCAGAACCCGTGTCTGCCCGGCGTCCGGCGCGCGCGTGCGCCGGCAGTCCGCGGCGAACTGGCGCGCGACATGCTCGCGGAAGGCTTCATCCCTCGACCCAGGCTGAGCGCCGGCGCCATCGCAGGCGATGAGCGCGGGCGACAGAAGAAGAAGCGGGATCCAGCGCATCAGTCGAACAGGCTCGATACCGAGCTTTCGTCGGCGATCCGCCGGATCGCCTCCGCAAGGAGAGGAGCGATGGTCAGCAGGCGGATCTTGGGAGTCGCGTCGGCCGCGTCGTAGGCGGCGATCGTGTCGGTGATGACCAGTTCGGAAAGCACCGAAGTGTCGACCCGCGCCGCGGCTGCGCCCGAGAGGACGCCGTGAGTGCAATAGGCGACGACGTCCTCCGCTCCGCCCTCCTTGAGCGCGGCGGCGGCGTTGCAGAGCGTGCCGGCGCTGTCGACGATGTCGTCGATCAGGATGCAGAAGCGGCCCGAAACGTCGCCGATGATGTTCATCACCTCGGATTCGCCGGCCCGTTCGCGCCTCTTGTCGACGATCGCCAGCGGCGCGTTGTCGAGCCGCTTGGCCAGGGCTCGGGCGCGAACGACGCCGCCGACGTCCGGGGAGACGACGGTGATCGCGCGCCCCTTGAAGCGCGCCTTGATGTCCTCGGCCATGGCCGGCGCGCCGAACAGATTGTCGGTCGGGATGTCGAAGAAGCCCTGGATCTGGCCGGCGTGGAGATCGACCGAAAGGACCCGGTTGGCGCCGGCGACGGTGATCAAATTGGCGACCAGCTTGGCCGAGATCGGCGTGCGCGGCCCCGGCTTCCTGTCCTGCCGCGCATAGCCGAAATAGGGGAGGACGGCGGTGATCCTCTTGGCCGAGGCGCGCCTCAGCGCGTCGATCGAGATCAAGAGCTCCATCAGATTGTCGTTGGCCGGGTAGGAGGTCGACTGAACAACGAATACGTCCTCGCCGCGGACATTCTCATTGATCTCGACGAAAATTTCCTCGTCGGCGAAGCGCCGGACGCTGGCCTCGGTGATCGGGATTTCGAGATATTGCGCGATCGCCTGGGCGAGCGGCAGGTTCGAATTTCCCGTCATCAGCTTCATGGCCCTTCTCTGGAGAGCCGGGCGGGCGAAGGCAAGAGCCGTTGCCGGAGTTGCGTGCCATCGTCTAAGGCGCGAGTGGCCGCCCACCCATTTCGCTCATCCTGAGGAGGACCGAGCGAAGGCGAAGGCCCGTCTCGAAGGATCCTTCGCGACGCCGTTTCGACAAGCTCAACGGCTCCTCAGGATGAGCGGAGAAGGCATGGATCCCTTATGAGCGTCGTCACCCGCTTCGCCCCCTCGCCGACCGGCCGGCTCCACGTCGGCAACATCCGCACCGCGCTTCACAACTGGCTGTGGGCGCGAAAGGCGGGGGGCAAGTTCATCCTTCGGCTCGACGATACCGATCAGGCACGGAGCGAAGAGGCGTTCGTGGCGGCGATCCGCGAGGATCTTGCCTGGCTCGGGCTCGATCCCGACGAAGAGGACCGCCAGTCGGACCGGTTCGGCCGCTACGAGGCCGCGCTGGAGCGATTGCACGCGGCGGGGCGGGTCTATCCGGCCTACGAGACGGCGCAGGAGCTCGAGCTCAGGCGCAAGGTCCAGCTCGGGCGAGGCCTGCCGCCGGTCTACGACCGCGCCGCGCTCGCGCTGGGCGAGGCGGACCGGGCGGGGCTCGAGGCCGAGGGACGGCGGCCGCACTGGCGGTTCAAGCTCGAGCATCAAACGCCGATCGAGTGGCACGACCTGATCCGCGGCCATCAGCATCTCGATCCCGCCCTGCTCTCGGACCCCGTGGTGCGGCGCGAGGACGGAAGCTGGCTCTACATGCTGCCCAGCGTCGTCGACGATATCGACATGGGAGTGACCCATGTCGTGCGCGGCGAGGACCATGTCACCAACACCGGCTTGCAGATCCAGATGTTCGAGGCGCTGGGCCCCGCGCCTCCCGCCTTCGCCCACGAAGCGCTGCTGGTCGGGTCCGAGGGCAAGCTTTCCAAGCGGCTCGGTTCGTTGGGCGTGGAGGCGATGAAGGAGGCGGGGATCGAGCCGCTCGCGCTTGTCGCCAAGCTGGCGCGGATCGGCACCTCGCTCCCCGTCGAGGCGGTGGCGGGGGTGGCGCCGCTGATCGAGACGTTCGACTTCGCCACCTTCGGCCGCGCGCCGGCGCGGTTCGACATGGAGGAGCTTGCCGGGCTCAACGCGCGGATCGTCCACCAGCTGCCGTTCGCGGCGGTCGCGGACCGGCTGCCCGAGGGGATGACCGAGGGCGACTGGGCGGCGATCCGGCCGAATCTGCGCAGCGTCGCGGAGGCCGCGGACTGGTGGGAAATCCTGCACGGCCATGTCGCCGCGCCCGCCGCCGAGGAAGACCGCGCCTTTCTCGCGCTCGCCGCGAGCGTCGCCGGCGAAGTCGACTGGTCGGATGCGCCCTGGGCGGCGCTCACCGCGCGGCTCAAGGCCGAGCGCAGCGGCCGGGCGCTGTTCCACCCGCTCCGGCGGGCGCTGACGGGCCGCGACAGCGGACCGGAAATGGCCGTGCTACTGCCGCTGATCGGCCGCGACGAAGCGGTCTCCCGGTTGAGAGCGGCGGGCGCCATTAATGGTATAGTATAACATGACGAGATAATGTATCATCCTCGGGAGCCGGCCCGAATCGGCCGGGCCGGCGGAAAGGATGAGGAGAATCGTCATGACCGAAGCCGGGTTCTTCGCGCAAAAGAGAAACAGCCCCAGCTCGCTCGCCCTGGTGATCGCGCTCCACGCGGGATTGATCGCCGCCGTGGTGATGATCAAGTCGCCGCAATTCACGCGCCTGGTCGATCCGCCGCTTGTGGTCGATTCCATCGAGATCCCGCCCGATCCGATCGTCGATCCGCCGCCGCCGCGGCACCGCACCGAACAGCCGGTGTCGCGCATCGACCAGGTGGAGCGGGTGATCGAGACGAATACCAATGCCGGCACGGTGGTCGACACCGGTCAGCATCCGACCGAGCTGGCCGAGAACACGGGGACCGGCGACAGAATCCTGCCTCCGCCGCCTCCGCTCCCCTTCCGCCGCGCCGCCGAGCTCGACCCGCGCTATGCAAGCGAGCTCCAGCCGCCTTATCCGGCGACGGAGCAGCGGGCCGAGCGGGAGGGCTTCGTCCGGGTGCGCGTGACGATCGGGCCGGACGGCCGGGTCGTCGCGATCGAGCGGCTATCGGCGACCAGCGACGCCTTCTGGCGGGTCACCGAGCAGCACGCGCGCCACCACTGGCGCTTCCGCCCGGCGACGCTCGACGGCCGCCCGGTGGAGGACAGCAAGGTGATGACTCTCAACTTCCGGCTGGTCGACCTCTAGATAGGTCTAGCCGCCGCAGTGGACGTCGCCGGAGCCCGCCTTGCTGATCGTGCAACGCGCCGGCCCGGCGACGTTGACGTCGCCCGAGCCGCGGATCTCCACCGCGGCGGTGCGGGTGGCGCGGATGTTGATTCCGCCCGAGCCGACGATGCTGAGAGTCGCGTCGCCCACCTCCAGAGCACCGAGATCGATGTCGCCCGAGCCGGCGATCGAGGCCATGGCGCTTTCGGCGCGGCCGGCGCCGCGAATGCCGCCCGATCCGGCGATCGAGAAGTTCGCCTGGCCGACCGCCAGAGTGCCGATCTCCATGTCGCCCGAGCCGCCGATCTGCCCGCTGAAGCTTGGCCCCTGGACGCGGTCGATCCGCATGTCGCCGGAGCCGCCGATCTGGGCGCCGGCAAGGCTCGGAACGGTGACGTGGATCGTGACCGGGCGGTGGTTGCGGAACGAGAACCAGTGGGATGAGCCCTCGCGATAGCCGATGCGCAGCTGGCCGTCCTGAACGGCCACCTCCAGCCGCTGGATCAGCTCGGCGTCGCCCTCGGCATGGACCGACGGGGCTCCGCCGACCGCGACGATGACGTTCGGCGAGCCGCCCAGCGCAATGCGGTCGAACGCGCCGACCTGGAAGTCGCGTTGCGCGGTCGGCCGGGTCTCCTCGGCATTGCCGCCGGCGTGGCAGGCGCTGGCGATCATTGCCGCGCCGATGATCAGTGGAGCCCGCATTCTATCCTCCCTAGCTGTATTATGATGCTAATACAGAAGAGCGGCGCAGGCGGCAACAAAAAAGGGCGGCCCGCGCGCGGACCGCCCCTTTTGCCTCGGCGCAATGCGCCGGTTCAGGCCTCGATCTTCACCTTGTGGTGAACGACCGCGGCCTTGTTGAGGATGTCGAGCAGCTTCTCGAGCGCGGCGCGCTCGTCGATCTCCTCCATCGCGCCCAATTCGCGCGCGAGGCGGGTCGAGGCGGCCTCGAAGATCTGCCGCTCGGAATAGCTCTGCTCGGGCGCGTCGTCGGGGCGGAACAGGTCGCGGACCACCTCGGCGATCGACACCAGGTCGCCCGAGTTGATCTTCGCTTCATATTCTTGGGCGCGGCGCGACCACATGGTGCGCTTCACCTTCGGCTTGCCCTTCAGGGTGGTCAGAGCCTCCTGCATCGTCTTGTCGGACGAAAGCTTGCGCATGCCGACGCTTTCCGCCTTGTTGGTCGGAACGCGCAGAGTCATCTTCTCCTTTTCGAAGCGGAGCACATAAAGCTCCAGCGCCATGCCCGCGATGTCCGTGCTCTGAAGCTCGATCACGCGGCCAACGCCGTGCTTGGGGTAAACGACATAATCGCCAACGTCGAAGCTCAACGCTTTCGTTGCCATCAATTGAGACCTTCCCATGGAAATGGCCGCCATTACCGGTGTAAACCCGCATCCGCCCCAAAAGACGCAGTTTAAGATTCCGGCTGTGCGGCAATTCTTACGTTGATCACCGTGTGCGGATGCGAAGGCAGCCGCTTCGATGGCAGGCCATATATCAGGAAATCGGCCGGAAATCTACCCTTGCGGCAAGTTAGGATCGGCCGCGCCGCGCATCGAGGCTCCACGGCCCCGGTCCGGCCGCGGCGAGGTAGAGAAACACGAAGCAATAGAGGATCGCCGCGTCGCCCATATTGTTGACCGGGAAGAAGCCCCGCGGCGCATGCGCCATCCAATAGGCCACGGCCATCACGCCCGAGGCGACGAAGGCCGCGGGCCGCGTGAACAGGCCGATCGCGATCAGCAGGCCGCAGAGGAATTCGAAGATTCCGGCATAAGCGGGCATCGAATTGAGCGCGAGGCCGCTCCCGGCATATTGGCCGGCCGGGAAGCTCAGGAACTTCTGCGTTCCGTGCTCCAGGAACAGCAGGCCGGAGACGATCCGCAGCAGGCTCAGCGCCATCGGGGCGAAGGACGAGGCCCGCGGGGCCATCAGTCGCCCTCGCCCGGCGTCGCCGAGAAATATTTGTCGAACTTGCCGTCCTCGCCCTTATGCTCGTCGGCGTCGGCGGGACTGTCCTTCTTGCGCGTGATGTTGGGCCATTCGGCCGAATAGGTTGCGTTGACCTCCAGCCATTTCTCGAGCCCGCTCTCGGTATCGGGCAGGATCGCCTCCGCCGGGCATTCCGGCTCGCACACGCCGCAATCGATGCACTCGCTGGGATTGATGACGAGCATGTTCTCGCCCTCGTAGAAGCAGTCCACGGGGCAGACCTCGACGCAGTCCATATATTTGCAGCGGATGCAGGCATCGGTGACGACGTAGGTCATAAGCGCATGTCTCTCCTGAAGCGCTTTCCCTAGGCTGCGCCGGCTTCGCTCGTCAATTCGCAATAGAGGGCGCGCGCCTCGGCCGGCGGGCCGCGGCGGAGCGGCAGCGCCTCGATCCTCAGCACCCGGACCTCGCCCCGCCGGGCGAAGGTGAGGACGTCGCCGATCCGGACGGGGGCATGGGCCTTGTCGACGGCGCGGCCGTTGAGGCGAAGATGCCCCTCCCCGGCGAGCGATTGGGCGAGCGCGCGGGTCTTCACGATCCGCGCGAACCAGAGGAACTTGTCGAGCCTGAGGTGATCAGCCATCGAGCAAGGATAACGTCGCAGGGTCGCGCTCGGCCCCGTAAAAGGTGTCGATAACCGCGGCGAAGGGTGCGCCGTCGCCGGCCACCGCCTCGAACAGGGTCATCGAAGAGCGCAGCTTGAGCGCATCGACCGGGCCGAGGATCGATTCCGCGCTCGCGCCCCGATGAGGCAGCAGCGCCGCCGCGCATTCGTGCAGCCGGCCTCCCAGCAGCGGATGAGCGAGATAGGCCCGCGCCTCGCCCGCCGAGGCGATGCCGTAGAAGCGCGCCGTCTCGCTGCGGCCGAGCCCGGCGAGCTGGGGGAAGACGAACCACATCCAGTGGCTGCGCTTGCGGCCGCGCCGAAGCTCGTCGAGCGCCTGCTCGCAAATCCCTTCCTGCGCCGCGACGAACCGGTCGAGATCGAAGCTCATCGAATCCTGACCGGCGCCGGATCGGGCCGCTCGCCCTCCTCGCGCGCCCTGGCGAGCCGCGCGCCCTCGACGGCGAGGAGATCGAACAATCGCTCGGGGTCCTGCCAGCGCAGCCCCGCTGCGAAAGCCTCCGCCCCTTCCGCAACGACCAGTTCGCGAGTCCCCGCCGCGACCGCGTCGACAATCCGGCGCGCGCATTCGGCGGGCTCCATGCCGGCCTCGATATTGGCGTCGGACTCGCCGCGCGCGGAGCCGTCGGCCTGGAGCGCGTTGGCGGCGACGTTCGTACGCACCGAGCCGGGCAGCACGGTCGTCACCTTGATCCCGTAGGCAGCCTCGACCTCGGCCCTCAGGGAGTCGCAATAACCGATCAGGCCGTGCTTGGCCGCGGCATAGCCGGTTCGAAGCACAGGCCCGATCCGCCCCGCCACCGAGCTGATCGCGACGATATGGCCGGCCCTGCGCCCGGCCATCAGCGGCAGGACGAGCTGGGTCAGCCAGATCGGCGCCAGCAGGTCGGTCTCGAGCAGCGTTCGATACACTTCGGGCGCCGTGTCGACGGCGAGGCTGCGCTGGCTGATCCCGGCATTGTTGACGAGGATGTCGATCCCGCCGCGCCAGCCCCAGGCGGTCTCGACCGCGCCGGGCAGCGCCGCCCAGTCGGTCGCCTCGAACGGGAGCACGAGCCTGTCGCCGGCGATTGCTTCGAGCGCCTCACGCCGACGGCCGGAGAGGACCAGTGCCGCGCCTTCCGCCGCGAATGCCGCGGCAACTGCCGCGCCAATGCCTGACGAGGCGCCCGTGATCCAGACCGTGTGCCGCGCGAACCGGATGGTTCGGTCTCCCGTCGCCCCGAGCTTGCCGATCCTCTACTTATTGCCGTTGAAGGCGGCGAACGACAAGCGATGACCAACGCAGCGCTTGGCGGGCGCTACGCCATGAGGTGTCGACTGGCGATCGCGATCCCATGCTTGGAGCGATAACTTTCGTTTCAACTTCTCAGGCATAGGCTTCTGCTGTAGAAAACGATCGGACTCGCTCGAGGGTAAGTGCCATGAAACGGTCACTCCTGCTTTTCATGACTATTGCCGCCACCATAGCTTCGTCTGCGGAAATAGGTGCGCAGAACTCTGCTTGCTCCGGCCGAAGTCCTCTTGCGCACTTCGTCGATAAGCAGATCGACCGGCCCATATTCCTGATGAACGATACGTTGCTGTTCAGGACTGGCAATATCGAGCTCGACATTGACGGGTCGCCGCGAGCCTACGGCGTCCAGGATCAGGGCACAGAAAATATTTGCAATGGCTTAGGACCCCTGGAGCCGCCGCGCTGCCGAGGTCGAAACCGCGGAGAATGCGCGAGCTTCTGCAAGGCCGCTTTTAGAAGCTGGGACGGACAGACCGAACATCTCGGCCGTGTGATGTGCAGCATCGGGCTCGGCGGGTCCGGGTGCGGCACCCCAAATGTGAGGCTCCAGCCCGCGCCGGCGCAAGATTGGTTCGTTAGTGAAACGTCGGTTCACCCGGCACCATCCGGGCCTCGTCCGGCGGACTGGGCCAGGCGACAGGAGGGGCAACTGGATTCTCTCCAGATACCTTATTTCGTAATCCCCGGAGCATTTCGGCATTTGCCTTGGGATGCCACGCCCGGCGACGTCGGCCTCGTCGTTGATGCGCAAGGCCATTCGTTTGCCTTCATCATCGGTGACGGTGGTGGCCATCTCGACGAAGGCTCCGCGGCGCTGTTGGCCAGGATACGCGGCGTTTCGCAGCTTCCTACCCAGCCGGAAACCAACGCCTTCGGGCGATCGGTCGAACGACTCCACGGTGCAGTGGCCGGCGACTACAGCGTCGCCATCTTCCGTCACAGCGGGCGCAGCCTGCCGAACCAGCCGACGATGCTCACGCTGACCGCCGCGGAATTGCCCGCATTCATCGAGCGCGTCGCCGCCGAACGGCTGCGGCCGTTCGGGAGCGCGTCGGCCATTCGCGCCTGCGCCCGCTAGCGGGTCAGCCGCGCCTCCGCTGCCGGGCGCGCCATTCGCGCACCGCCGCGAGCGTGTTGGCCACGTGGTTGCGATAATCGAGATCCGAATAAGCGTAGATGATGTGCCCGTCGGGCGCGATGACGAAGGATGTGCGGTTGGTCATCGGCTGGCCGGGACGCAGAAGCACGTCATAGGCGCGGATCGTCGTCGCAGTGGCGGTGGCGACCGGGAAGGCGTTTCGGCAGGCCTCGACCGAGAAGCGCCGAAGCGTGTCGTAATCGTCGGCGGACAGGCCGATCACGCGCGCGCCGAGCTGGCGGAATTCGAGCGCCGCCTCGGAAAAGGCATGCGCCTCGAGCGTGCAACCCTGGGTGAAGGAGCGCGGATAGAAATAGAGCACGACCGGGCCGTGGCGCAGCTGCTCGCGCAGGTGCAGCTGGAACGGACGGCCGGCAAGCGCGCCGGATGTGGTGAAATCGGGAGCGGCGGTGCCGACGGCGAGGGCGGCGAGCCCCGCGGCGGGAAGAAGGGCGAGGGAAAGCGCGGCAAGAGCGGAACCGAAACGCATGGCGGAAAACTCCCTGGCTGGATGCGGCGGCACGATAGGCGCAAAGGCCGGATGTCGCCAGCCGCCATTGGCGGTCGCCGGCGGCAGTGCTAGTCTGCCTCTGGCCCTTCGGCTGGGGAGAGTGGACATGCGTATCGCCTTAATCGGCTTGGCTCTGGCAGGCGCGGTAGCCGTCTCCCCGGGGCACTCGGCCCAGCCGCGCGCGGCGGCTTCCTGCCACCTTTCGCTCCCGGCATCGCCCGACTCCGAGACCTTCGCCGGCGCCGGCCACAGCGGCGCCGCCGCTTCGGCGCAGCAGACCGGCGCCCTCTTTGCTTCCGCCGCCTCGCATCTGTGCGCCTCGGGAGTCGTCCGCCCCGCCAACCTCGCACGCTACCGCCGGCTGCTGGTGCGCAACGCCGAGGGCGCCAACGAGCCCAACATCTACGACGATGCCGAGGAGCAGCCGGGCGCCCTCATCATCGAGTTCGCCTTCGCCGGAGGCCCGCCGCCGACTCAGGAGGCGGTCGAGGCCGCGCTGCGTTGCTGGCGCAACCCGGGCGCCGCCGGCTGCAGCGCAGAGGATGTGGGGCCGTAGGTCGATACTCCGTCGGAACTTCGCGCTGGCCGGATTCCCGCCCGACATTCTCAGAGTCACCCCGGCGAAGGCCGGGGCCCATGAACCGAAGCCGTTGTGAGCAGGCCGCGGCGACATCGCCTCTACCTCGAAGGCGGCGTTCATGGGTCCCGGCCTTCGCCGGGATGACTCTCCTGGTTGGCCGGACGCTTTTCCAATTGCGCCAAGGCCTCATGGGCGCCGCACGCCGGTGAAGCGGCGGTCGACGCTCATCACCTTGAGCGCACCTTCCATCCGATCGCCGCTCACATGGCCTTCGATCCGGTAGGGTACGAGCATCCGGCTGCCGCGCAGGACGAAGCCATTGCCCTCGATGCTGCCATTCGCCGTCACGCTGCCCTGGCCGTGAATTTGGCCACGCAGGGCCGAACCCTGCCGGCGCAGCACGAAATATCCGCGCCGTTCGGGGCCATGCCGCGTCTGCCAGGTCAGATCCCATATGCCGTCGAAGCGCGGCGCTGGTGCCTGCGCGGCGCCGGCGGCCGCGATCATCCCGAGGCAGAGGCCCATGCCAAGCGCGCGGATCATGGCACGAAGGATAGTGCAGGCTTGGCCGCCCGGACAAGCTTGATCGCTTGATCACGAATGCCGCGAGCGGCTACCCCGGAGCGATGGATCCCGGCCCCGCCGTCTCGACCATCGCTCACCAGATCCAGCTGGCCGTCGCGCCGGTCTTCCTGCTTGCCGGCATCGGCTCGATCCTCAACGTTCTCGCCGGGCGGCTGGCGCGGGTGGTCGAGCGCGCGCGCATGCTCGAGCGCGACTTCGCCTCGTTCGACGAGGAGACGCGGGCCGCGGCAACGGCCGAGCTGAGGCTGCTCGACCAGCGGATGACGGTGGTCAACCTCTCGCTCTCCGCCTGCACCGCGGCGGCCCTGTTCGTCTGCGTCACCGTCGCCCTGATGTTCACCGGAAGCCTTGCCGACGCGGCCTTCGGCCGGCCCGTCGCCTGGCTGTTCGTGCTGACGATGCTGCTGCTGATCCTCGGCCTGATCCTGTTCCTGTGGGAGGTGCGGCTCGCCGTCCGATCGCTCCGCGTGCGGCGCGCGCTGATGCCTCACCGCCGCGGCTGAACGTCGCTCTTTCCCGCGATCTGAAGCGCGTCGCTTTCAGCCTCGGTGAGCTCCGCTCCCTGACCATGGAACGCGGCGGCGAGCTGCGCCGGGCTGACCGCGCCCTCCCAGCGGGCGACGACGATCGTCGCCACCGCATTGCCGATGAAGTTGGTGAGGCTTCGGCATTCGCTCATGAACCGGTCGACGCCGAGGATCAAAGCCATGCCGGCGACGGGGATGGCGGGCAGCACCGAAAGGGTGGCGGCGAGGACGATGAAGCCCGAGCCGGTCACCCCGGCGGCGCCCTTGGAGGAGAGGATGGCGACGGCCATCAGCAGCAATTGATCGCCGAGCGACAAGTCGATCCCGCAGGCTTGGGCGATGAACAAGGCGGCAAGCGACATGTAGATGTTGGTGCCGTCGAGGTTGAACGAATAGCCGGCGGGGACGACCAGGCCGACGATCGGCTTGGGGCAGCCGGCGCGCTCGAGCTTCTCCATCAGGAGCGGTAGCGCGCTTTCGGAGGAGGAGGTGCCAAGCACGAGCAGAAGCTCGTCCTTGATGTAGCCGACCAGCGCGAAGATCGAGAAACCGGCGGCTCGGGCGATCAGGCCGAGCACGACGATCACGAACAGCAGCGCCGTCGCGTAGAAGGTGGCGACCAGGGCGGCCAGGTTGGCGAGCGTGCCGATTCCGTATTGCCCGATGGTGAAGGCCATCGCGCCGAATGCGCCGATCGGCGCCGCGTACATCAGGATGTGGACGATCCTGAAGACGACCGCGGTCAGCGTCCGCAGCAGGTCGAGCAGCCGATCGCCGGCCGCGCCCAGCTGCGCGAGGGCGATTCCGAACAGGATGGCGACGAGCAGGACCTGGAGGATCTCGCCGCCGGTGAGCGCGCTGGCCAGCGTGTCGGGTATGATGTGGAGAAGGAAACCGGTGACGCTCTGTTCGTGCGCCTGGCTGACATAGGTCGAGACCGAGGCCGGGTTCAGGCCGGCCGGAGCGACGTTCAGTCCCGCCCCGGGCCGGACGAGGTTGGCGACAATCAGGCCGACCGCCAGCGCGAAGGTGGAGACGGCGAGGAAATAGCCCATCGCCTTGGCGCCGACGCGCCCGAAGGCTTTCAGATCGGCCATTCCGGCGATTCCGGTGACGACGGTGAGGAAGATGACCGGGGTGATGATCATCTTGACCAGCTTGATGAAGCCGTCGCCGAGCGGCTTCATCGCCCGCCCGGTCTCCGGCGAGAGCCAGCCGAGCAGGGCGCCGGCGGCGATCGCGACCAGCACCCAGAAATAGAGCGTGCGCCAGAACGGCCGCGCGGGCTTCGCCATCGTCCCCTCCCCGGCGCTCTTCGGCGGCGCCCCGGGCGAAACCCTAGTGGCACGCGCGGCGGCTGTCAGGTTGAACTTTGCGGCGGTTATGCGCTTTGTGCGCGCATGGATGAGAATGGAGGGCAGGCGGCCCAGCTGGCGCGGGTGGCGCTGATCGTCTCGGCGATGGCGCTCGCGCTGGCGATCCTCGGCCTGTTCCTGCCGATCAGCTAGAGGCTTGCGCCGGGCGCAGGTCGGCCAGGAAGGCCGTGACCAGGCAGGCGATGCCGGCGACGGGGCCGAGCGCGATCATCATCGGCGCGACCTCGGCGAGGCGTATCAGCAACAGGCGGGCCATGGCTCAACGGCTCTCGGCCAGCAAGGCGGTGGCGAGATAGATGACGATCGCGACCGGCCCGAGAAGGAGCAGGGTGGCGGCGATCGCGCCGACGCGGATCACCAGCGGGTCCCAGCCGGTGGTGCGGGCGAGGCCGGCGCAGACTCCGAGGGCCTTAGCGTTGCTCTTGTCGAGGGCGTAGCTGCTGTTCATCGTTTCAAGTCCGAATGAGTGGGTGTGGAGGGTCCCGCAGGACCGGGTCCGGTCCGGTCAATCAGATGACCGGAACCGGGCCGATCGCGGCGGAAAGGAACAGGCTCGAAGCGACCAGCGCGCCGACGAGCGAGAAAGCCAGCGTCTGCAGGCTGTGGATGGAAAGGGTCATTTCTTGTCTCCTTTGGTCGACCTCGGGACCATCCCGGGGTCATGCCAAAAGATATGCATCCGCCGTGCCAAGTGCGGAAAACGGCGAAAATTCGCCGTTTCCGGTGCATCGCCCGATGAACCTTGGATTTACGAGTCCCAACTCACGGCAAATTGCGCCAAGAATTGGCGTCCGATTGCGAACGATGGCGGGCTTTGACCGATCAGGCCGCGGGCGGCGCGGGCTCGCTCGCTCCGACGGGCTCGACGACAGTCGGCGCTGTCTTGACCAGATGGTTGCCGATAAGGCCGCCGAGCAGCGGCGCGGCGACGGTAACCGCCTGCATCCATGCTGCTATCGGAAATGGCATCACACCGAGTCCTGCGAGGATCGCGTAGACGATTGTCACCGTCCAGGCAGGCCACGCTTGGCGGGAGATAAGCTTGGCGAGCGCGGCCCCAGCGAGCGTGCCGCCGAAGATGGCGACGAGCAGGCCGATCTTCGGTCCGGCAGGCATGTTCAGCACCAATTCGACCACTTGACGACTGTTGTAGAGGTTCACGTCATGCGGAACCGAATAGGTGGCGCCGACCGCCACTATGCCGATCAGGATCAGAACGAGATAGCCGGCGATCAGGCCGGCGACGATCCCGAGAACAGCGCGCATCAATCCCTCCCCCATTGGTTCCCGTAGCTATAGGTCGGCGCTCAGCTTCCGACAACCGTTCCGCCGTTGGGGTGGAGTACCTGCCCGGACATGTAGCTTGAATCCTCGCAGGCGAGGAACAGGAACGCGGGAGCGACCTCGTTCGGCTGACCCGGCCGGCCCATCGGCGTGTCCTTGCCGAAATCCTTCATCTTCTCCGGCGTCGAGCCTCCGAACGGATTGAGCGGGGTCCAGATCGGCCCTGGGGCGACTGCGTTGACTCGGATTCCCTCGCCGACCAGATTTTCCGAGAGCGAGCGGGTGAAGGCGGTGATCGCGCCCTTGGTCGCCGAGTAATCGAGCAGCTCCTTCGATCCCTGATACATGGTGATCGAGGTGCAGTTGACGATCGCCGACCCTTTTTTGAGGTGCGGGCGAACGGCCTGGGTCAGGAAGAACATCGAGAAGATGTTGGTCTGGAAGGTCCGCTTCAGCTGCTTTTCGCTGATGTCGGTGATGTCCTTGTCGGGATGCTGCTCGCCGGCATTGTTGACGAGGATGTCGAGCCCCCCGAGCTTCTCGACGACCTCCTTCACCGCGCGGTCGCAAAAATCCTTGTCGCCGAGATCGCCGGCGATGGTCACCGCCTTGCGCCCTTCGGCCTCGACGATCCGCTTCGTCTTCGCGGCGTCGTCATGCTCGCACAGATAGAGGATGGCAACGTCGGCGCCCTCGCGCGCGAACAGAGCGGCGACCGCGCGGCCGATGCCGCTGTCGGCGCCGGTGACCAGCGCCACCTTGCCCGCCAGGCGCCCGGAGCCGGGATAGCGCGGCTCCCAATCCGGCTTGGGCTCGAGCTCGCTTTCGTGACCGGGAAGATCGCCTTCCCGAACCATTTCGACAATTTCCGTTTCGGCTCCGCTCATCGCGTTTTTCCTTCGCATCGGTAGTCGAAGGGAAAAACCGCTTGGTCGAAAGGGCGTTCCCAGCCATGAGCGCCGCGCGCACCACGCCTCGTTAGGCTCGCGTTCATCTTACATGCTACAAATGTAGCGGGCTCAACCGGGGGTCACGAATGTCCACGCCTGTCTTTCACGCGCGCCGTCACCTGCTCCTGGTGGCGCTGCTGAGCTCGACATCGGCCGCCTTCGCCCAGAATGCGGACGCGCCACCTCCCGCGGGCGAGACCGCGCCGGCGAGCGGCACGCGGACCTACACGCCGGCGGACTTCGCCCGCTTCAACCCGCGCAACGCACTCGACATGCTGAGCAACGTGCCCGGCTTCGCCATCGACGAGGCGGACACCGAACGGCGCGGCCTTGGGCAGGCGACCGGCAACGTGCTGATCAACGGCGAGCGCTTCTCCGGCAAATCGACCGACATCTTCACCGAGCTTCGCCGGATCAGCGCCGCCAACGTCGCGCGGATCGAGGTCGTCGACGGCTCGACGCTGAACATTCCCGGCCTCAGCGGGCAGGTCGCCAACGTGATCACGCTCTCGCGCGGCCTTTCCGGCAACTATATCTGGCGGCCCCAGATCCGCGCCCACCGCACCCCGGCGCGGCTGACCAGCGGCGAAGTCTCGCTGAACGGATCGCTGAGCGGCACGGACTATACGCTCAGCCTGCGCAACGACAGTTTCCGCAACGGCAATGCGGGGCCGGAGCTGGTCACCAACCCCGCCGGCGACATCCTCGACGTTCGCGACGAGGTGCTCGGCGTGAACGGCGAGCGGGTGCGGCTCAGCGGAACGCTCCACCGCGCCTTCGGCAACGACACCGTGCTCAACCTCAACATGCTGTTCGGGATTTCGCCGCAGGACCTCGAGGAGATTTCGCTGCGCTCCGGCCCCGGCCAGCCGGACCGCAACCGCAACCTGGTCGAGCGCAACCGCCAGCACAATTTCGAGCTTGGCGGCGATTACGAGCTCGGCCTGATCGGCGGGCGGCTGAAGCTGATCGGAGTGACCCGCGGAACCCATACCGACTTCAGGCAGACGCTGATCCAGACGTTCGCCGATGCGACGCCGGCCGAAGGCCAGCGCTTCACCCAGCTCGCCGACGAGAGCGAGACGATCGGGCGCGGCGAGTTTCGCTGGCGCGGCGGCGGCGCCGACTGGCAGGTGAGCCTGGAAGGCGTGCTCAACCGGCTCGACGTCGTCAACGCGCTCTACACGCGAGACTCCGGCGGCGACTTCATCAACGTGCCCTTCCCGGATTCGGCGGCGACGGTCGAGGAACAGCGGGCCGAGATCGGCCTCACCTACGGCCGGCCGCTGTCTCCCAAGCTGAGCCTGCAAGCCTCGCTGGGCGGGGAATATTCGCAGCTTAGCCAGAGCGGGCCGAACGGGCTCAGCCGAACCTTCTACCGGCCCAAGGGCTATCTCAACCTCGCCTGGCGCCCGCGCGCCGGGCTCGACGTCAGCGCCCGCATCGAGCGCGTCGTCGGCCAGCTCAACTTCTTCGATTTCGTCGCCTCGGGCAACGTCAGCTCCGGAACGCAGAACGCCGGCAACGCCAATCTCGTGCCGCCGCAGAGCTGGGACGCACGCATCGAGGCGACCCGCAACCTTGGGCGCTGGGGCACGGCGACCGCGAGGATCTACGGGCGGCTGATCAGCGACATCGTCGACATCATTCCGGTGGGCGGCGGCCAATCGCCGGGCAATTTGGAGGGGACGGCCACGGTGCTTGGCGTGCAATGGACCAGCACGTTCAACCTCGATCCGATCGGGGTGCCCGGCGCCAAGATCGACATGAACCTGCAATTCCAGCAGAGCCGGCTTACCGATCCACTGACCGGCGAGCGCCGGCCGATCAACGAGAATACGACCCGGCAGATCGACATCAGCTTCCGCCACGATATCCCGCGTACCGACTGGGCCTATGGCGGCGGCTTCTTCCAATATCGGCAGGCGCCGCTCTACCGGCTCGACCAGCGCTGGCACTTCCTCGACACGCCGGGGAGCCTCGGCGCCTTCGTCGAGCACAAGGACGTATTCGGGCTGACCGTTCGCGCGGCGGTCGACAACCTCCTCGACACCAACGAGAGCTTCACGCGCACGTTCTACAACGGCCTCAGGACCAACGGCCCGCTGGCCACCGAGGCGCGGGACCGCTTCTACGGCCCGATCTTCAGCCTGACGATTACCGGGACGATCTAGCGTCGGCGAAGCGCTGCGGCCGTGCGGGGGCCGGCTCCGGCAAAAGCACGTCGCGGCCCCGAACCTGGGCCGGCACGGCGCCGGCCGGGCGGCACTGGGCGACAACCGAGGGATAAGCGAGGTCCACGTAGCGCTCGAGCACGCTCGCGGTGGCGGCGGCGCAGGCGGCCTCGCTGGCGTAGCGCGGTTCGGCGATCTGGACTTCCTGGCAGGAAGCATCGCCTTCGCCGCAGCCGAGTATCGCGATCAGGTAGAGCGCCGGTCCCATGAGCGCTCAATGCTTGAGCCCATCGCACGTTCCACTCGTTTCACCGCCGATTTGGGGATGGGGCCCAGCGCCCCTATCTACGACAGGATGGCCGAGGACGAGGATCAGACGGAAACGAAGGCCGAGCCCGGCTTCGCCGCGCTGAGGCGCTTCCTCCCTTATCTATGGCCAGCGGGCGAGCCGGCGCTGCGAGCGCGCGTCGTCTTCTCGCTGCTGCTGGTCGTCGTCTCGATCTGCATCACCACGCTGGTCATGCCGCTCGCTTACGGCGCGGCGATCAACCGGATGACCGCCGGAATGGAGCCCGCGGCGGCGATCGCCATAGCGCTGGTCGCGGCCTATGCGGCGGCCCGCTTCGGCGGAGTCCTCCTCGACAATATGCGCAACGGCATCTTCGAGCGGGTCGGGCAGGATGCCACGCGGCGGCTCGCTGAGACGACCTTCCGCCACCTCCACGATCTCTCGCTTCGCTTCCACCTCGAGCGGCGCACCGGAGCGGTCACCAAGATCGTCGAGCGCGGCACCAAGAGCATCGACATGATGCTCTATTTCCTGCTGTTCAACATCGCGCCGACGGTGCTTCAGCTGACCATCGTCCTGGCGATGTTCTGGATCAAGTTCGGCCTCGGCCTCGTCGTCGCCACCTGCGTGATGGTCGCCGCCTATATCCGCTACACGCGGATGGTCACCGACTGGCGGACCAAGCTTCGCGCCAGGATGAACGATCTCGACACCGGCGCGGTGGCGCGCGCGGTCGACAGCCTGCTCAATTACGAGACGGTCAAATATTTCGGCGCCGAGGATCGCGAGGCGCAGCGCTACGGCCGGGCGGTGCGGCGCTACGCCGACGCGGCGGTGAAGAACGAGACCAGCCTCGCCTGGCTCAACGTCGGCCAATCGCTGATCACCAACGTGATGATGGCCGGAGCGATGGGCTTCGTGGTCTGGGGCTGGAGCAAGGGCCGCTTCACCACAGGCGACGTGGTGGTGGTCAACACGTTGCTCGCCCAGCTCTTCCGCCCGCTCGACCTGCTCGGAATGGTCTACCGCACGATCCGCCAGGGCCTGATCGACATGGACGCGATGTTCGCGCTGATCGACACGCCGGCGGAGGTGGTGGACGTGCCGGGGGCGCCCGCGCTCTCCGTCGCCGCCGGCCATGTCCGCTTCGAGGATGTGCATTTCGGCTACGATCCCGGGCGCGAGATCTTGAAGGGCATCGACCTCGAGGTGAAGCCGGGGACGATGACCGCGGTCGTCGGGCCGTCGGGCGCGGGCAAGTCCACCCTCTCGCGCCTGCTGTTCCGCTTCTACGAGCCCATGTCGGGCCGGATCACGATCGACGGGCAGGATATTTCCAAGGTCACCCAGGCGAGCCTGCGCGCCGCGCTCGGCATCGTTCCTCAGGACACCGTGCTGTTCAACGACACGATCGGCTACAATATCGGCTACGGCCGCGAAGGCGCGGGCGAGGCCGAGATCGAGGCGGCCGCCAAGGGCGCGGCGATCCACGATTTCGTGATGAGCCTGCCGAAGCGCTACGAGGCGATGGTCGGCGAGCGCGGGCTCAAGCTTTCGGGCGGCGAGAAGCAGCGCGTGGCGATCGCCCGCACCTTGCTCAAGGACCCGCCGATCCTGATCCTGGACGAGGCCACCAGCGCGCTCGACAGCCGCACCGAGGCGGCGATCCAGGAAACCTTGCAGGGCGTCGCCGCGCGGCGCACCTCGATCGTCATCGCCCATCGCCTGTCGACCGTGGTCGATGCCGATCAGATCGTCGTGCTCAGCGAGGGCCAGGTCGCCGAGCGCGGCACCCACGCCCAGCTGCTCCGCCGCGGCGGCCTCTACGCCGACATGTGGACGCGCCAGCAAAGCGAGCGCGAGGAAGAGGAAGCGCAGGCCGCGGCCGAATAGTCAGCAGGGCCTCGAGAATCCCGCCACGTCGGTCCTGACCGTGCGGCCCTCGATCGGCTGGACCGGGCGGATGTTGCCGTGAGGAAAGATGTTTTTGAACCGCGCCATTTGTGCGCCGCTGAACGTGATCCGGTCGGCAAGCACGATCCAGTTGACGCCGGTGGTGAAGGGCGGCGTCGTCAGAGAGCCAAGGTAGCGGAATGTCCGCGGCCGCTCGAGCCAAGGGCGAAGCACGTGGCCGAGCGGATCGGCGGAATGGATCGTCACCGACATGTCACGCCCGCTGGGCATTGCGGCGAGCAGTGGATCGAACTCGGCACTGGCGGCGCCTTCGTCGACGAGCCGGGCGACGACCGCCAACGATCCGTCGGCCGCCTCGAAGACATAATGGATTTCCATCGCGGCGACCGCGCCGTCGATCCTGTGCTCGGCGGGCGTGTGGAAATGATATTGGCGCAGCTCGTAGCTCTTGCCGTCGAGCTCGAGCGTTCCGGCGGGTGGATCGGCGCTGACCCGGATCGTCGCCTCGTGGTCGGGCGAACCGGTGTTGCGCCACACCTCCGTGACCGGCGAACGCCGGGCGAGGACGAGGGGCGGCAGCGCCGCGACGCAGCTATGGGCCCGGTCGATGTCGATCGGCGACTGCGGCCCGGACGCTTCGTGGCTCTGCGCCGAGGCGGCCGGTGCGGCCAGGACCGCGATCAGCAACCCAAGAGCGACGTGCGGGCGAGACTGGCGCATTCCCCGACCTCCTCGATCGAGGCGTAGGCCGCGGCGGCAAGGACCGCTATCGGGGACAGACCCTAGATCAGGCGCAGGTCAGCCGAACCTGCCGGGCGGGCTTGTCGAACACGAGGCTCGAGCAGCGCGCGAGGAAATCCGCGCCGATCGAAATCCGATCGCGGTCGCTGTTGCGGTGGCGGTCGGCGGTGACGACGATCTCGTCGGGATCGCCGCCCTCCTCGCGGATCGAGCCGGCATTGCCGAAATCCGACGTGCGAACGCCAAGCGCGCCGATCGACAGCGGGCCGATCTCAAGCGGACGGCCGAGACGTAAAGTCCTCACCGGGCGGGCGATGCCGAAGGCGATCTCGACCTGCTCGGTTTCGCCGGCGACGCGGGCATCGTGCGAAGCGGCCAGGCGCACGCCCGCTCCGGCCGAAGCGAGCGTGCGCGGATGATGGGGGTTGAAGCCGATCCGAAGCGGCGCGCCGCCAAGATCGATCACCGCATAGCTATGGCCCCAGCCGCCGAGCAGCCCGCCTTCGTCGGCCAGCGGAAGCGCGACGGTGCGCTCGCCCGGCAGCGAAGGCCGCAGCTGGAAACGGATCACGCGCTGGGGCAATCCTCCGGGGCCGATCACACCGTCGGCGGCCTCGGTATAGTCGATCCGGGTCCAGCCAATCCGCCGCCGCCGAATCTCGCCGCCCTCGCCGACGCCGATCCGCCCGATCGCCGTGACTCCGTCGACCTGCCGGGGCCCGACCAGGAGAGCGAAGGCGAAGGGACCGGGGTTGAGCCCGGCCTGGTTGGCCCATCGCGTGGAGAGCAGAGGCAGAGCCGGCACCGCAGGATCGATCCGCAGCCGGCCCGGCACGCCGTTGACCGTCGCCGGCACGATGCCGTCCGGAGCGACCACCAGCTCCTGCTCGGGCCGACGCGCCCCAAGCAACAGAATTGCCAAGGCAAAGACTATCGAGCGCCGTCCGATCATCGCCAGATCTCCCACCAATGCGCCCCGCGAAAAGCTGGCGTGCGATTGCGGCGGGATTGGGGCGGAAAGGCTTGATCATCCTTGCGAATAGGGCTTTCTGAAGAGCGCAAGGGAGGGAAGAGACATGCGGTTCGGCCTCGCCATCATCGCGGCAACCAGCTTTGCCTGTTACGCGCCGGCCTTCGCGCAAGCGGATTCGATCGTCGCGCTCACCCCGGGCCAGTCGGCCGTGCTGACCGTGGCCGGGAAGGGCGAGGCCCGCGTCGTTCAACGCGGGCGGGGTGAATGGACGCCGCACGACCTCGCCGCTGCGCGCCATCTCGTCGGCCGGCCGATCCCGGATGCGCCGGTGCCGGAGGCGTCGCCGCTGCCGAGCGCGCCTGCAAGCGCCCCGCCGCCACCGGTGGCGCGCGACGCGGTCCATCTGCGCTTCATGAGCATCGCCGGGCGGCACTCGCTGTTGATCGTCGAGAATGGCTACGGGGCGGCGCTGCTCTACCGGGCGCGGATGACCCGCGACGGCCAGACGCGGCCCACAGACGTGTGCGTCGTGCTGCCATCCAATCGCAGCTACGAGCACTGGCCCCACCCGATCGACCGCCTCGAATTGACCGATTTCGCGCTTGTCCCCTGGAATGAAGGCGATCCGGCGACCTGCGAATAGTTGTTCTATATGTGTTCCGAACTATAATGTGCCGATGCGACTCGACTTTGCCTCGCCCGGCGGCTTTGGAGGCGCGGTGACATCGCCCCTCCAGATCCTTCGCAACACGTTCGGCTTTTCGGATTTCCGCGGCGTCCAGGAAGACGTCATCGCGCGGGTGATGGCCGCTCGGCGCACGCTCGCCGTAATGCCGACCGGGGCCGGCAAATCGCTCTGCTACCAGGTTCCTGCGCTGGCGCTCGACGGGATTGTGCTGGTCGTCTCGCCGCTGATCGCCTTGATGCACGACCAGATCCGCGCCGCCGAGGCGTTCGGGCTTCGTGCCGCTTCGCTGACCTCGGCCGACGCCAATCGCGGCGAGACGATCGAGCGCCTGAAGCGCGGGGAGCTCGAGCTGCTCTACGTCGCGCCGGAGCGGGCGACGGGGGGCGCTTTCCGCGAGCTGATCGGTCAGGTGAAGCTGGCGCTGATCGCGATCGACGAGGCCCATTGCGTGTCCGAATGGGGGCACGATTTCCGGCCCGACTACCGCCTGCTGCTGCCGCTGCTCGACGCCTTCCCGGACGTGCCGCGGCTTGCGCTGACCGCAACCGCCGACGAGCGCACGCAAGCCGACATCCTCGTCCAGCTCGGAATCCCGGAGGACGGCCTGATCGTCGCCGGCTTCGACCGGCCGAACATCCGCTATCACGTGCGGCCGCGCGACGGGGTCGCGGCCCAGCTCAAGGCGCTGCTCGCCGACCAGCCGGGGGCCGGAATCGTTTACGTGCAGAGCCGGGACAAGGCGGAGAAACTCGCCGAGCAGCTCGCCGCCACGGGACGGCCGGCGCTGCCTTACCATGCCGGGCTCGAGCCGCAGATCCGCGCGCGCAACCAGGCGGCGTTCGTGTCGTCCGAGGACATGGTGATGGTCGCCACCGTCGCCTTCGGCATGGGCATCGACAAGCCCGACGTCCGCTTCGTCGCCCATGCCGGAATCCCGAAATCGATCGAGTCCTATTATCAGGAGACCGGCCGCGCCGGCCGCGACGGCGAGCCGGCCGAGGCCTGGCTGTTCTGGGGCGCCGAGGATTTCTCCCGCGCCCGGCGGCGGATCGAGACCGAGATCGAGGAGGGGCGGCGCGGCGGCGAGCGCGAGCGGCTCAACGCGCTCGCCGCTTTGGTCGAGAGCGCCGGGTGCCGGCGCGCCATCCTTCTGCGCCATTTCGGCGAGGATCCGCCGGGGACTTGCGGCAATTGCGACAATTGCCTGAGCCCGCCGCAGGCGATCGACGCGACGACGACCGCGCGGAAGCTGCTTTCCGCCGCCTTCCGAACCGAGATGCGCTTCGGCCTCGGCCACCTCACTGACGTGCTCGCCGGGCGCGAGACCGACAAAGTGCTGGGCTTCGGCCATCACCGGCTGAGTGTGTTCGGAATCGCCGACGAGGGCGAGCTGGCGCTGGTCAAGCCGGTCTCCCGCGCCCTGCTTGCCCGCGATGCGCTGCGCGCCGACGATTATGGCGGCCTTTCCTTCGGTCCCGCCGCCAGGCCGATCCTCAAGGGCCTGGAGACGGTCGAGGTCGTGCTGCCGCCGAAGCGGTCGCGGCGACGCGACCGCACGGCCAGGGACTATCCGCACGATCCGCTGTTCGAGGCGCTGCGCGCCCGGCGCCGCGAGCTGGCGGCCGAGGCGGGCGTGCCGCCCTACGTCATCTTCCACGACAGCACCTTGCGCGAGATGGCCGAATTGAAGCCGACCACGCTCCACGCTCTGTCGCGAGTCTCCGGCGTCGGCGCGGCCAAGCTGGAGCGCTACGGCAACGCCTTCGTCGAGGTCGTCGCCGGCTGGGAGGGCTGAGCCCGGGCCGACCCCATATACGGATTTCCTGCTGGCCGGTTGGGGCCGGGACCCATGAACGCGGCGTGTGAGGATGGGACGAAGTCGCCGCCGCGCTCCCTCGACCGCTTCGGCTCATGGGCCCCGGCTTGCGCCGGGGTGACTCTCTTGGGCTCGCGCGCACCGTTTCCAAATCGGGTGCGGGCGCTCGCACAGGCTTGCGCGCAAGCGCCCTTCGGACAATGAAGCCCGCATGGGCGAGGTGAAGCTGCACCCGAGTTGGCTGGAGCCGCTCAAAGGCGAGTTCGACAGCGATTACATGCGCGCGCTTCGGCGCTGGCTGGTCGGCGAGAAGCAGGCGGGCAAGCGCATCTTCCCGGCCGGCGGCGAGTGGTTCCGGGCGCTCGACCTGACTCCGCTGGAAGAGGTGCGGGTCGTCATCCTGGGGCAGGATCCCTATCACGGGCCGGGCCAGGCCCACGGCCTGTGCTTCTCGGTCCGCGAGGGCGTCCGAACGCCGCCGAGCCTGGTCAACATCTACAAGGAGCTGGAGAGCGACCTCGGCATCGCGCCCGCGCGGCACGGCTTCCTCGAACATTGGGCGCGGCAGGGCGTGCTTTTGCTCAACGCGGTGCTGACGGTGGAAATGGGCCGCGCCGCATCCCACCAGGGGCAGGGCTGGGAGCGTTTCACCGACGCGGTGATCCGGCTGGTCAACGCAAAGGAAGAGCCGGTCGTGTTCATGCTCTGGGGCAGCCACGCGCAGAAGAAGGCGGCGTTCGTCGACAGCATCGAGAAAGGCGGGCGGCATCTGGTGCTGAAGGCCCCGCATCCGAGCCCCCTTTCGGCCTATAGCGGCTTCTTCGGCTGCCGCCATTTTTCGAAAGCCAATGCCTTCCTCGAGAGCCGGGGGCTGGCGCCGATCGACTGGGCCCTTCCCGCCTGCGCCTGATGGTCCCATCGTCGTCATTGCGAGCGAAGCGAAGCAATCTAGTGCGGCGTCGGCGCTCACTGGATTGCTTCGTCGCTGCGCTCCTCGCAATGACGGTTCAAGCGAAGGAGACCGCGCTCTACACTGCACGCTATGATTCGCACCGTCCTTCCGCTCGCCCTCCTCGCCCTCGCCGCGTGCGGCGGCGAAGCGCCCAACCAGAGTATCGCCAACGCGGCCGCCGGACACGAGGCGGTCCGGGCGCCGCTGGGCGATAGCGTGAGGGTGAGGCTCGAAACGGAAGCCGGGCCGATCACGCTGGAGCTCGATCACGCCCACGCCCCGGTCACGGTCGAGAATTTCGTCCGCTACGTCGACGAGCATCGCTTCGACGGCACCACCTTCTACCGCGCGGCGCGCACCCGGGGCTTCGAGGAGCGCGGCTTCATCCAGGGCGGCATCCGCCGCAACTACCGCCGGATGCTTCCGCCGATCGCTCACGAGCCGACCAGCCACACCGGAATCCGCCACGGGCCGGGCACCATCTCCATGGCGCGTTCCGAGCCAGGCATGGCGATGGGCGAGTTCTTCATCACCACCGACGCGATGCCTCAGATGGACGCGCACGGATCGGATCAGGGCTTCGCCGCCTTCGGTCATGTCACCGAGGGGATGGAGGCGGTTCGCCGGATTCTCGCCGCGCCGACGATTCCTAATGCCGGGAGCGGCGCGATGCGCGGGCAGATGATCGCGGCGCCGGTCGCGATCCGGACCGCGCGCCGCCTTCCCTGAACCCGCGCCGCCCTTTGCTCGTTATGGCGGCGAAGGAGAGGGACATGGCCGACAGGACGCTCGCCGAGATCGCGGAGAAGATGCGCGACCTGGATTTCTGCATGCTTTCCACCCGCACCGAAAGCGGCGCCATCGCCTCGCGGCCGATGAGCAACAACCGCGAGGTCGATTATGACGGGGACAGCTGGTTCTTCACCTGCGACGACACGCGCATGGTCGAAGAGATCGCCGCGAACCCGCAGGTCGGCCTGGCCTATCAAGGCAAGGCGGGGATGCTCGGGCTTCGCCCCTTCTTCCTCGCCGTCGAGGGCCGGGCGACGCTGATCCGCGACAAGGGGCAGTTCGCCGAGCATTGGACGAAGGGGCTCGACCTCTGGTTCGAGCGAGGGATCGACACCCCGGGCCTGGTGCTGATCAAGGTCCATGGCGAGCGGGCGCATTATTGGGACGGCGGCGATGCGGGCGAGCTGCTGCTCGAGCGCGGGGCGTTCGTCGGCGGCCCCTGACGCGCCACGGTCGCGCGCTTCTGGCGCGCCGTCTCCTCCGAAGCTATTGAGCGAGGAGGGAGCAGAGCCATGGAAGACCCATCCGAGCTGATCGACGCGAAGATCGCTTCGCTGGGCGATTGGCGCGGCGAGACGCTGGCGCGGCTGCGCGCGCTGATCCGCGAGGCCGATCCGGAGGTGGTCGAGGCGGTGAAGTGGCGCAAGCCCTCCAACCCGGGCGGCGTTCCGGTGTGGGAGCATGACGGAATCCTCTGCACGGGCGAGACCTACAAGGACAAGGTCAAGCTGACCTTCGCCCACGGCGCGGTGCTCGACGATCCGGCGGGCCTGTTCAACGCCAGCCTGGACGGCGGCACGCGGCGGGCGATCGACGTGAAAGAGGGCGAGGCGGTCGACGGGGAGGCATTGAAAGCCCTGGTCCGGGCGGCGGCGGCGCTCAACACGGCGCGGGCGGCGGGGCTCCGGTAAAGGGCCGGTAAGCTTAGGTCGAACCTAGCAGTCGCCCCATTGCCCCGCCCTCCAATTGAGGCGTATCCCCAACCCCACCTCACACCGCGCTCGGGGGAAACGCGCCGATGCTGATTGCCATCCTCGTCCCGCTCGGGCTCGGCATCCTGCTCTACGGCTTCGCGCTCGGCCGCGCCGCGCTCGCCAAGCGCGCCACCCCCACCGCGGAGGCGCTCGCGCTCGGCGCAATCGTCAGCTTCTTCGACACGCTCGGGATCGGCTGCTTCGCGCCGACCACGGCATGGCTTCGCTTCCGCAAGATGGTGCCCGACCGGCTGATCCCGCCGACTTTGCTCGTGGGCCTGACCGCTCAGGCGATGGTCCAGTCGATCATCTATATGAGCATCGTCGAGGTCGATTGGGTGCTGCTGGTCGGCTGCATCATCGCCAACGTGCTCGGCGGGCTGCTCGGCGCGCCTTTGGTGGTCAGGGCGCGGGTGTGGATCGTGCAGCTGGTCGTCGCCGTCGGCCTGGTGCTCGCCGCCGGCGCCTATGCGATGACCAATCTCGACCTGATCCCGGCGGGCGGCACGGCGACCGGAGTGTCGCCGCTGCTGACGGTCATCGCAATCGTGGTCAATTTCGTGCTCGGCGTGCTGATGAACTTCGGGGTCGGCAATTACGCGCCGATGATGGTGATGTTCGGCCTGATGGGCATGAACCCGCGCTCCAGCTTCCCGGTGATGGCGACCGGCGCCTCGCTGATGGGCGTCGGGGCGAGCGTCAAGCATATCGGCATCGGCCAGGTCGACCTTCGGGTCTGCCTCGGCCTCGCCATCGGCGGCATTCCGGCGGTGCTGGTGGCGGCGTTCATCGTCAAGGAGATGCCGGTTTTCTGGCTGCGCTGGATGGTGATCGCCGTGGTGCTCTACACGGCGAGCGTGCTGATCATCGCCGCGGTGAAGGGACGGCGCGAGCACAAGGCCGAGGGGGCCACGGCCGCGGTCGCTTTGCCATGACCGACACGCAGGCGCTCAACCGCGACTTCGCTAAATACGACCAGGTGACCAAGGCGCACACCTATCGCCTGGCCGAGCATGAGGGCGACGCGTTCGACGAGGATTACGAGATCGCGACGCTCGATCTCGGCGCGTATCTGCGCGGCGATGCGGCGGACAAGGCGCGCTTCGCCGAGGCGTTCGGCGCGGCGCTCAAGGAAATCGGCTTCGCGGTGCTGACCGGGCACGGCGTCGATCCCGCGCTCTACGAGGCGATGGAGGAAAGAATCCTCGACCTCTTCACCGCGACTCCGCTCGAGGAGAAGATGCGCTTCCGCGCCGCGCGGCACGGCTCGGTCAGCCAGGGCTATTTTCCGATTGAGGAGACCAGCGAGATCCATCCGGATCTGGTCGAGGGCTGGGTCTGGTGCCGGCGCGCGTTCGACATTGCGCAGCCGCGCGACGCGCCGTTCCGGGCGGAGGATTATTGGCCGAGCGCCGACCTCGAGCCCGGCATCCGCCCGCTGGTCCTCGCCCACGAAGCGCTGTTCAAGCCGATCGCCCAGGCCATGCTCCAGGGGCTCGGCTGCGATCCGCACCTGCTCGACGACAGGCTGGACGGAACCAATTTCGGGCTTCGCTTCAACTATTATCCGCCGCTCACCGAGGATCAGGACCGCTCCGGGGCCGGACGGTTGCTCGGCCATGAGGATGTCGACCTGTTCACCCTCCTTCCGGCCTCGCGGATGGAGGGGCTTCAGGTGTGGAACCACCGCACGGGCAAGTGGGTGCGGCTGAACGCGCCGCCGGGATCGATCGTCATCAACACCGGCGATTACATGCAGCGCCTCTCCAACGACCTCTACCCCTCGACCACCCACCGCGTCGGCAAGCCGCGCGACGGATCGCACCGGGCGCTGGCGCGCGTCTCCTTCCCGATGGCCGTCTATCTGTGGGAGGATGAGCTGCTCGAGGTTCTGCCTGGCCTCGGGACGCCCAAATACCCACCGGTCAAGGCGATCGCCTTCCACACCGCGAGCACGGCCAAATTCTACGGCGACGATTATGCCGTGAGCGAGGCCTGATTGGCCGCGCGATTTGCGTGAGCCTTTGGCGCGGAAAGCCGTTATGCCTGCGCGGATCACCAGAACGAAGGACCGATGAGATGGCCAAGGGACAGAAGAAATCGAACAAGGAAGTCCGCAAGCCCAAGGCGGAGAAGCCCAAGACGAACGCTTCGCAGCCGACGATGAAGGGCCTGGTCAAGGACGCGAGCCGCTAAGCGGGGCGGCGCGGCGATCGCCGTGCGCATCCTGGTCGACGCCGACGCCTGCCCTGTAAAGGACGAGGTCTACCGGGTCGCCTGGCGCCACGAAGTGCCGGTGGCGGTGGTCAGCAACAGCCGGCTGCGCGTGCCCGATCATCCGCTGATCGACCGGGTCGTCGTCTCGGACGGCTTCGACGCGGCCGACGACTGGATCGCCGAGGCCGCCGACGCGCGCGCCGTGGTGATCACCGCCGACATCCTTCTCGCCGACCGCTGCCTCAAGGCCGGCGCGGTGGTAATCGGCCCGGCCGGAAAGCCGTTCACTACCGCCTCGATCGGCGCGGCGATCGCCACCCGGGCGATCATGGCCGATCTGCGCGCCGGGGCCCTGGGCGAGGGGATCGGCGGTCCGCCGCCCTTCGCCAAAGCGGACCGCTCGCGCTTCCTCCAGGCGCTGGACGAGGCGCTGGTGAAGCTCACGCGCGGATGACCTGCCGCTGATTCATCGTTGATTCTCGCGTCGGGCGGAACCTTTAACCTTGATCTAGGTTAATAGCCGTCAAGCCGGGAAGATTGCGTGGTCAAGCGGGACAAGGAAAGCGAGAAGCTCGCGGAGCTCCGCGAGTCGATCAAGGCCGGCCTCGCCAAGTCGAGGCGGCTGGTTGCACGCTCGCGGGAATTGTTCGGCGCCGCCGCCCAGGGCGAAGGCGAGCCTCCGGCGATCAAGACCGAGCCGAACGCGCCCAACCGCAGCCGCCGCTAGGGCGCGGGAACCTCGCGCGCCCGCGCGGGTTCCTTGCCACGCACCCCCTTGGCAGGACCAACGTCATGAACTCAAAGACTTCAGGGCCCCGCCGCGCCCTTCTCGCCCTCGGCTCGGCGGCGATCCTCGCGCTGGCGGCCTGCGCCACGCCGACCCCCTATCAGCCGCTCACCGGCTCGGCCGGCGGCTATGCCAGCCAGCGGATCGAGGCCAACCGCTACCGCGTCTTCTTCGCCGGCAACAGCCTCACCTCGCGCGAGCGGGTCGAGAACTATCTGCTCTACCGCGCCGCCGAGCTGACGCTCGAGAACGGCTTCGACAGTTTCACCATCGTCGACCACGCGACCGACCGCAACGTCGAGACCCGGGTCTATCCCGATCCGTTCCCGACTGGACCCTATGGCTATTGGCGCCCGTCCTGGCGCTATTATGGCGGGCCTTACGGCTGGCGCGCCTGGGATCCCTGGTACGGCGGCCCGTTCTGGGCCAATTCCGTCGACATCAGCACCGTCCAGCGCTTCGAGGCGAATGCCGAGATCGTGCTGCAGCGCGGCGCGCCTCAGGGCAACCGGAGCTTCGATGCCCGGCAGGTGATCCAGAATCTGGGTCCGACGATCGAAGTTCCCCGCTAGGCTCCAGATATAGCGCGACCATGATTCACGTTTCAGGCCGATTCAGCCTGAAACGATCATGGTCTAGCGATCGAGCGTTTCGGCGAAGCGCTGGTTGCCCACGAAACCGAGCCGGGTGACTCGTGCGCGGGCGATCTCGCCGAGCACCTCGTCGACCCGCTCGTAGCGCGCCTCGCCGTCGGCATCGAGTTGCAGCACGGGCCGCGACGGATCGGCCCGAAATGCCGCCAGCCGCGCTCCGAGCTCGTTCGCCCCCAGCGGATCGCCGTCCCAGGCCAGCGCGCCGGTGGGAGCGATCGCCAGCACATGGACAGGCGGCGGCGCGGCGCCCGGCCCGGGAACCGGCAGATCCAAAGGCACTTTGTGGTTGCTGAGCGGGATGGCGACGATCACCATGATCAGGATTACGAGCATCATGTCGATCAGCGGCGTAGTGTTGATCGCCGCGATCGGGGCGAAGCTCGATTGCGGCGGAATGTAGCTTGTCGCGCGGCGCCTCGGGGATCGTGCCATTTCCTCAGCTCCTCCATCGAATGATTGGATGCTATATTATATCATCGCTTTCGTGAAGAGCCTATCATGGATCGCAAGGAAATCTGTTGCAGGACGCGCGTTTGAGGGCGAGGAAGGTGGAGATGAGCCGAGCCTTCGTGAAGGAAGACAGCGACGCACCCGAGCCGGGCCCGCCGGAGCGGCCGGTCAGCACGTTGCCGAACTGGGTGACGCCGCGCGGAATGCGGTTGATCGACGCCGAAATCGACCGCCTCGAGGCCGCCCTCGCCGCCGGACAGGACGCCGCCGACGAGGCCGTCCTTCGCCGCGATCTGCGCTATTGGACCCAGCGCCGCGCCTCCGCCGATCCCGTGCCGCACAATCCCGATCCCGCGGCGGCGGGCTTCGGCGCCAAGGTCACGATCCGCCGGGGCGGCGCCGTCCAGGTGCTGGAGATCGTCGGCGAGGACGAGGCGGATCCCGCGCAGGGACGGCTTTCCTGGACCTCGCCGCTCGCCCGCGCCCTCGACGGGGCGCTGCCGGGCGAAACGGTCGAGCTCGACGGCGGAGCCATTATCGAGCTGCTTTCGGTCGGGCCGGGCGACAGAGGCTAAAATGCCCTCGAGCGTGATTCGCAAGGCGCATTACGACCCGGACCGGCAGATCCTCGACATCGTCTTCACCACCGGCCGGCGCTATCTCTATCGCGACGTTCCGCAATCCAGGGCCGACGGATTCCAGGCCGCGTTCAGCAAGGGCCGTTACTTCAACGCGCACATTCGCGATGCCTATCCATTCACCGAGGTCGGTTGAGGGACCACCGGTGGCCGGCATCCCAGCGAAATGCGGTGGCCGCGGGCGGCCCCCTTTCCCCCGCCGCCCCGACGGGCTAGAGCAAGGCCTTCCCCGGGGGACCGCTGATGGGCGGTTGAGAGGCGCGGCGAACCGCGCGACCCGCTGAACCTGATCCGGCTGACACCGGCGTAGGGAGGGAGCGCCCCTGAGCGACGTCGAAGGGCCGTATTCCCTCCGCATAGGAGAGTGACAATGGCCGACGCCCCTGCCCGCACCGAACTCAAGGTCACCAGCGGCCCGATCCGCGGGAGCCGCAAGATTCACGTCGGCCCGCTCAAGGTGGCGATGCGCGAGATCGACCTCGAGTCGTCCTCGGGCGAGCCGCCCCTGCGCGTCTACGATTGCTCCGGCCCCTATACCGACCCCGAAGCGCGGATCGACATCATGGCCGGCCTCCCCGAGCTTCGCCGCGACTGGATCCGCGGCCGAGGCGACGTCGAGGAGGTCGACCAGCGCGAGGTCCGCCCGGAGGACAACGGCCAACTCGGCCCCGACCGCTCGGGCGGAGTCCAGCCCTTCCCCAACATCCGCCGCAAAGTCCTGCGGGCCCGCCCCGGCGCCAACGTCAGCCAGATGCACTACGCCCGCAAAGGCATCATCACGCCGGAGATGGAATATGTCGCGGTCCGCGAGAATCTGGGCCGCGAGCAACTCGCCGCGCAGGCCCGCGACGGCCAAGACTTTGGGGCGAGCATCCCCGACTACGTCACCCCCGAATTCGTCCGCGACGAGGTCGCCCGGGGCCGCGCGATCATCCCCTCCAACATCAACCACCCGGAGAGCGAACCGATGGCGATCGGCCGCAACTTCCTGGTCAAGATCAACGCCAATATCGGCAACAGCGCCGTCGCGAGCGACGTCGCGGCCGAGGTCGACAAGATGGTCTGGTCGATCCGCTGGGGCGCCGACACGGTCATGGACCTCTCCACAGGCCGCAACATCCACGACACGCGCGAATGGATCATCCGCAACAGCCCCGTCCCGATCGGCACCGTCCCCATCTACCAGGCGCTCGAAAAGGTCGGCGGGGTCGCTGAGGACCTCACCTGGGAAATCTACCGCGACACATTGATCGAGCAGGCCGAGCAGGGCGTCGACTATTTCACCATCCACGCCGGAGTCCGCCTCCCCTACATCCCGATGACGGCGAAGCGCGTCACCGGCATCGTCAGCCGCGGCGGCTCGATCATGGCGAAATGGTGCCTCTCCCACCACAAGGAGAGCTTCCTCTACACGCGTTTCGAAGAGATTTGCGAGATCATGAAGGCCTACGACATCGCCTTCAGCCTCGGCGACGGCCTGCGTCCCGGCTCGATCGCCGACGCCAACGACGAAGCCCAGTTCGCCGAGCTCGCCACGCTGGGCGAGCTCACCCAGATCGCCTGGAAGCACGACGTCCAGGTGATGATCGAAGGCCCCGGCCACGTGCCGATGCACAAGATCAAGGCGAACATGGACAAGCAGCTCGAGGCCTGCGGCGAGGCGCCCTTCTACACATTGGGGCCCCTCACCACCGACATCGCGCCGGGCTACGACCACATCACCAGCGCCATCGGCGCCGCGATGATCGGCTGGTTCGGCACGGCGATGCTCTGCTACGTCACCCCCAAGGAGCACCTCGGCCTCCCCGACCGCGACGACGTCAAGGTGGGCGTCGTCACCTACAAGCTCGCCGCCCACGCGGCCGATTTGGCGAAAGGCCACCCGGCGGCAAGGATGCGCGACGACGCGCTCTCGAGGGCAAGGTTCGAATTCCGCTGGCGCGACCAGTTCCATTTGTCCTTGGACCCGGACACCGCCGAACAATATCACGACCAGACCCTCCCCGCCGAAGGCGCCAAGACCGCCCACTTCTGCTCAATGTGCGGCCCCAAATTCTGCTCGATGAAGATCACGCAGGAGGTGCGCGACTTCGCGGCGAAGCAGAACCAGTCGGCGGACTCGTTCCTCGCGGCGACCCCCCTCCCGGAGGCGGAAGCCGAGGCCGGCATGGCCGAGATGAGCAAGGTGTTCAGGGAAACCGGAGGCGAGCTCTATGTCGGGGCTGACGGGCGCGAGCACGATTAATCGACGGCGCAAAATATCGAAATGATCGGTGTCGTTGCGGGGGGTTCCCGGCCTCGAGAACAACAGTGACGCCATTCGCGAGAGCCTGGCTGCCGCAAAGGAATTCAGGCCCGCCCCGTCGCCCGCGCGGCGGCGAGCGTGTCGGTATATTGCTGGAAGCGCGCGACCTTGCCGTCCTCGATCCGCCAGACATGGGCGAGCTGTGCGTCGAGTGCGCGGCCGGTGGCGCGGTGGGCGCCCCGGTAGCGGCCGAGGACGACGACCGTATCCCCGGCGTCGAGATATTCCTCGGGCAGAGCGGCGAAGCCGTCCCATTCGGTGCCGAGCCGGGCGAACACGCCGGAGAGGATCGCCTCGGGCCCGCGATAAGGATTGTTGTCGGCATAGGGGAAGTTCTCGGCCTCGTTCCACTCGATGTCCGGGTTCATCCGGCCGACCACGCCGGCCACGTTGCCGGCCGCGAACGCGTCGTAGATGCCGCGGACCAAAGCGACGTTCTCCTCCGACATGGCGATTCTCCCCTTCCCGTGAACCCTTGGAGGATGCCCGCCGGAGCGGCGGCGCACAAGGTCCGCCGCCGCCATAACTTCGCCCGATTGCGGAGCGACTGAGGAGGCGGCTCGAGGAGAGGCGCATATGGCGGTTGCATTCTGGCTGGCGCTCCAGGCGGCGTCCCCGCCTGCCCCGCAGGCCGGGGCAGCGCCGATCGACTTCGATCTCGCGAATGTCGAGCGGCCCCATTACGACGTCGGCGGTCCGATCACCCTTCGGCCCTGCGACCGGGGCGACGGCAGCGCGATCGTCGTCTGCGGCCGCCGCGCGGCCGGCGACTATCCGATGGCCGAATGGGATCGGATCTTCCCCCCCCAGGGGCCGCTCCGGGCGCAGAGGGGGATCGGCGGCGGCACCGTCGCGTCGCTCGACGCCGAGACCGTCGTGCTCGACCGGGGCGCCGTCGCCAACCGAATCATGTTCACCTTCAGGATCCCGTTCTGAGCCCCGCCCGGGGCTTAGGGGCAAACCCTTGCGCCACCCTAAGCACATCACCCGATAGGCCGCGCCGGCCTGCGCGCCCACCAGTGCGCCGACCGCAACCCGCCTTCGAGGAGTCGTGCCATGAGAGTATCCCACGCTTTGCCGCTGCTGGCCCTCGCCGGCGCCCTCGCCTTCGCCTCGGCGCCCGCCGCCGCCGGCCTCGCCAAGGCCGACTCGATCGCCAAGCAACGCGGCGGCGGCGGCCGCAGCGCGAGCACTGCCGGCCGAAGCGCCAACACCGCCAACCGCAACACCAATGCGAACCGCAACACCAACGCCAGCCGCAGCACGACGAACGCGAACCGGAACACCAACCGCAACACCAATGTGAACAACACCAACGTCAACGTGAACCGCAACGTCAACGTCAACGCGAACGGCAACGGCAACTACCGTTACGGCGACGGCGACATCGACCGCCGTCCGGTGCGCAACGCCATGGCCTTCGGCGCCCTGGTCCGCGCCCTTCCGGGCGGCTGCCCGCCGGCGGTGATGGTCGGCGGCGCGAGCTATTATCATTGCGGAAGCAGCTGGTACCAATCGCAGGCCGGCCAATATGTGGTGGTCGCCCCGCCGCAATGAGGCGCGGGCGAAGCGCCGAAGATGACGAAGATGACACCTGTCATCGGCGACGACCTTGCCCGGAAGGCTGAAAAGTTGAGGATGTCGAGGGTTGCCGAGAGGGGCGCCCTCTTCTCCCGATAAAGGCCCAGGCGACGGCGCTCCCGCCGCGCAGGCCGAGGCTCCGCCGATGGCGGGGCTTTCGGCTTGTGCGATCATGCCGTTCCCGGCCTGAGGCGCCGGGGAGAAAAAGCGCGATCGGCCGTGCTTCTCCGGATTCCCCCGGACTTCCCGCAATCGCCGCGAAGGCGTAGACTGCGCCGGCCGGCAGAGGCTGCACGCTTCCGGCAGGGGATGGGACCCGCTCCCTGCGGCGCGCCCTCGTCCTTCGTGCTCCGTCGTTCCCATGACGCGAAAGGCCTCATGCCATGCGCCCGACCCGCAGCTTCATTCTCCCCGCCGCCGCTTTCGCCTCGCTGGCTTTGGCCGGCGGCGCCGCGCAGGCTCAGCGCGCCTATCCGAACGTCGCCACGCCGCGCGTATCGGGAACGCCGATGCCGATGGACCCCGCCTGGGCCTTCGCCTTCGATCCATTGCTCGAGGACCCGATGTGGAGCAGCCTCGACGCCGATCCGGTGCTCGGAATGCCGACCATGCCGGCCGACCCGCGCGAGGCGGCGCGGGTGGCCGATTCGATGCGGCGCCGGATGACCGAGCTTCGCCGAATGGGCGCCCCCGGCGCGCCGTTCACCGGCGACCCGGCGTGGGGCGAGCTTTCCATCGACTCGGGCGCACCCGGCTTTGCCGGGGTGGGCGGGCCGGGGGCGGGAGCGGCGGCCGGATCGGCGACCGCTTATTCCTACAGCTCCCACACGGACGAGACCGGCTGCACCCGCTCGACCGAAACCGCGCAGACCTGGCCGGGGCCGGCGCCGAGCGTCGTTACGCGCGCCGAGGGGTGCGCGGGGGCGCCTGCGGGTCCGGCGCGCCCGGAGCCTGATGGGGATGAGCCGGAGGGCGGGAATTAGGTTTTGTGCTGCCGTGATTGACCGGAAGGTCCGCCACGCCACCATCGTGGCGTGACGTCGATCGGGTCCGGCTTCGTCGGCCCGTCGGCCGGCCGATCGCGTCCCTTTGGGACCGGCGCGCTGCTGCGCTGCGCGCCTCGCTCCGGCGCGAATGGTCCCAATGTTCGCACTGGCCATGGGGCCTCCGCTTCTACTCCGATACCACGTCCCCGAGCGCGTCGAGCAAAGCCGGAAAGCTCTCCCTCGCCTCGGCCTGAGGATCGCCGGAATCCCCCTTGCGAAGCTCCCACGGGGCGGCGAAGCGGCGTGGATCGAGGCGGGCGAGCAGCCACATCAGCAGCTTGTCGCTCGGCACGCGCTTCTCGGCGACCAGATTGCCCTCCTGCCAGACCTGCTCGGTGCGGCCATGGATGGCGCGATCGAAGGCGATGGCGGAGAGCCGCCCCACCGCCAGCTGGTCCGCCGTGTCCCAGCCCGCGGCGAAGGCGGGAGAGCGGGCGCGCAGGCGGTAGGCCGAGCGCGCGGTGAGACGCGCGGCTGCGGCGGCGAGGTGGACCGAGCCGGTCTCGGCGAGGGTGACGAGGAACAGGCGTTGCCGCTCGGCGCTCCAGCCGGCGAGGCGCTTGCGGCTGTCCTCCAGCGGGACTCCGTCGAAGGGGGTGGCGGGGATTGGCGGCTCGACGGGCGCTTCGTGGTGGCGCTCGCTGTCCACGGCGGATGCGGGCGCCGGAGGTAATAAATCAGTAGGCCAGGCTTCCTCCCGCTCGGTCAGCGGCACCAGCGAGAGGCGCGGCCCGCCCTCCTCGTCCGCGGCCTCGGCCACCGCCTCCTCGCGGCCGCTCGCCGCGGCCCAGGCGTCGTACTCCTCGGGGGTCCAGTCTCGTGCACCGTGCTTCATGGGAATTGCTCCTTCGAGTCGCGAAAAGGAGCGAACCATTTATCTCATTCAGGGGGCTGTCGGGAAATGAAAACGTGGAAGTTTTTGTTTTCTTTGAGGGATTTAGCGAATCCGAATCCTACAAAATCCGGCCCGACTCGGGTGAGGAAACGGGTCTCAGGCGATGGTGTCAAAATGCTTTGTCGCCGTAATTCCGATGACGATGACGAGGACGATGCGGACGAACCGGAGGGCGGGAATGCCGCTGTATCGCCGCTGGAGCGGTGCGGCCGATTGCATGGCAGGAGCCAGCGTGTAGGCTTGCCCCATGCGATCGATATTGCCTGTCCTGACAGCTCTTTGCGCTGCTTCCACCGCTGCTCTTGCCGGCCCCTTCCCCCCAACGGCCCTGCTTTCGATCGGGTATCGCGAAGCGCGGCTGGCCGATTTCGAAGGGACGCCGGGCCAGGCGCAGCGGCGAGCGGCGCCCGACGGGCTCCTTTCACTGACTGCCGATTTGAACGGCGACGGCCGGGACGACGAGGTTCGGATTCTGCTCAATCAGGAGCGGCAACTGGCCTATGTCGCGGCCGCGATCGTGACCGAAAAGCTCGACACCTATGTCTTGCGGCGCGTGCCACTCGACGAGGCGGCGGACATCGGCCTGCGCGACGCCCCGCCCCGTTTAGACGGGCGCCACGGCGTTACCATTTTCTCGCTGAGCAGCGGGCGCGCTGAAACGCTGTATCTCGCCGGCGAAGAGTTCGAGGCGACGGGCGCAAATTAGTGCGCTGTCACCGGAATTCCGTAATTCGATCAAAGGCGAGCTCGAAGCCCGGATCGCGGAACAAGGGCAGGCAGAAGGGATAGAGCGCGCCGTTCGGCACCTTCGCCTCGTCGATCGAGACGCGCTTGAGGTAGGGCGGTGGGAGCGAGGGTGTGCTTGTGGGCGCGGGACACGCTTTGCCTCCGGATCAGTGCAGTGTCACCGAAATGCCCGGAATTGCCTAGTCTCCTAGGTTGGCGCTCATCCCGAGTTTCTTTAGTTGCGTCAGAAACTTTGTCGGTCTCTCGATCTGAGATTTCTTAGCCTCGATCCAAGCCTTGGAAAACTCAAGGACGCATCCGCCCAGTGGAATTGCCAGTGCCGCGGCGGCAGCCACCGACAGGGGAGCTCCAGCAACAGCGGCCGCTATACCCCCCGCAGACGTGGCAAGGATGCTGCGGTTCGTGAACGCGACAGACAATGTCTTCTGGGTAGTTTCAAATCCCCAAAGTTTGCTGGCTTTTTCCTGCCGATCAACAAGTTGCCCCAATTTATCACTAATATAGGCAGGACTCTTTCCAGAGAGATCATCCTGAAAAAATAGCCGAAGATCTCTCAATGCAGATCTCGATTTATTATCTTTGCGAAACTCAATGATCTGATCCCAAGTCAGTTTTTGCGAATCAACCAACGCCAAGTTGCTCAAGCTCATCGCAAAAAGTGCTTCATCGCTTCTGTTGTCGGAGCTATCGCTTTCAACCAAAAAGCTCTCAGAGACCCATTCCGGGGCTTTCCCAAATCCCGCCTGTCGAAAGATTGCGTCCTGAAGGTTAGAAAGATGCGTTAGCCAGCCATCAACATCGGCTGAAATGGCACTGTATGAAAAATCAAAATTGAACTCTCGCCTCATAGCCTCCGCGATTGGCTCATTCAAAGTGTCAAACTCTTCTGGGGATGAAGGCGGGTTGCTCTTTGAAAGCCCAATTATCAATGCCGCAGATTCTAGCAATCCGACTCGGTAGGCCCGCCTCTGAGCCTTTTTATCCTTAGGTAAAAGACTGGCAATAACGTCTTTATCTGGAGCGCCCGCATTCATAGGAACGCAGCCATCACCACTCACATCACCTTTAGACACGTGCGCGAGAGCAAACACCAAGACATCATTCGGGAAAACTTCGTCAAAGAATAACGCAGCCTCTTTTGAAGACCCTCGGCTTATGATCTTTCGCATGCTGCGTGGCGCTCAGTGTCGTGGATGACGCGAAAGTTTGTGTCTCATAATTGAATGTTTTCCGCCATGGTAACGTCTGGCTTTTTACTCCGCCGCCACCCCGGCCCGCGTGAACATATCATCCCCATCCGCCTTCGCCACCTCGCCCCCGCCGTCGTTCGCCGCCTTGGCGTTCTGCCGCTTGTCGAAGCTGTCCCAGACCTCGCCCCAATTGCCCCTTGTCGCGGCCTTGGAATATTCCGTCGCGCGCTGCTCGAAGAAATTGGCGTGCTCGACTCCGTTCAGCAGCGGCGCGAGCCAGGGGAGGGGGTGCTCGTCGATCATGTAGATCGGGGAGAAGCCCAATTGGCCGAGCCGCCAGTCGGCGATGTAGCGGATGTATTTCTTGATCTCCTTGGGCGTCATTCCGGGGACCGGGCCCTGCTCGAACGCCAGGTCGATGAACGCGTCCTCGAGCCTGACGGTGCGCTGGCAGACATCGAGGATGTCGTCGCGGACCGACTTGGTCAGGCAATCGCGCTCCTTGACGAAGGCGTGGAACAGGCGGGTGATGCCCTCGCAGTGGAGGCTCTCGTCGCGCACGGACCAGCTGACGATCTGGCCCATGCCCTTCATCTTGTTGAAGCGCGGGAAGTTCATCAGCATGGCGAAGCTGGCGAAGAGCTGGAGCCCCTCGGTGAAGCCGCCGAACATGGCCAGGGTCTTGGCGATGTCCTCGTCGGTGTCGACCCCGAAGGTGGCGAGATAATCGTGCTTGTCCTTCATCTCCTTATATTGAAGGAACATGCCATATTCGCTCTCGGGCATGCCGATCGTGTCGAGCAGGTGCGAATAAGCGGCGATGTGCACCGTCTCCATGTTGGAGAAGGCGGCGAGCATCATCTTGATCTCGGTCGGCTTGAACACGCGGCCGTATTTCTCGTGGTAGCAATCCTGCACCTCGACGTCCGCCTGGGTGAAGAAGCGGAAGATCTGGGTCAGCAGATTGCGCTCGTGATCGGTCAGCTTCTGCGCCCAATCGCGGCAATCCTCGCCGAGCGGCACCTCCTCCGGCATCCAGTGGATCTGCTGCTGGCGCTTCCAGAAATCGAACGCCCAGGGATATTCGAAGGGCTTGTACTGCTTGCGGGCTTGAAGGAGGGGCATCAGTCAGACTCCAACCGGAGGTTGTCATTTCCTCCCTCCCCCTTGTGGGGAGGGCTGGGGTGGGGGTGCGCGCCGCGAGGCGCGCGCGGGGCTTTGCCCCGCACCCCCCTCTCCAACCTCTCCCCCACAAGGGGGGAGAGGCTTTCAGGCGCTGCGGCGGCGATCACGGTTAGAACGCCGTCGAGATTCTCAAGCACCTCGTTGTTCCAGAAGCGAAGCACGCGATAGCCTTCGCCTTCCAGGAATTTGGTGCGCGCGGCGTCATAATCCAGCGCCTCGCAATGCTGGCCGCCGTCGACCTCGATCGCCAGCCTGGCGCCGTGCGAGGCGAAATCCGCATAATAGGGCCCGAACGGAACCTGATGCCGGAAATAAGCCGGGCGAAAGCATTCGCGCAGGCCGTTCCACAACACCCGCTCCGCTTCGGTCATCTCGCGCCTCAGCGTTCGCGCGCGCGCCAGCGTGGAGCGCTTGAGATGGGGCGTCGTCCTCAGCCTCACGAGCCCCCCAGCGCCACGCGGCAGAGCGGCGTCAGGCAGAGGCCCGCGAACAGCAAGGCGAAGGCGAGCGAGACGAGCGCGTAGCGGCGGCCGTCGCGGCCCATCGCATATTGGGGCGTGCCGCGGCCGTAGCCGCGGTGACGAAGCCAGATCGAAAGCTGCCACAGGCCGTAAAGGCCGGCGAGAAGAGCGGCGATCGCGAGCAAGTGGCCGAAGGTGATGCTCATAGCTCCTCCTCGCGGATGATCCGGTGGGTGCCGGGGACGCTCGTCTCGCGGACCGTGCGGGTGCGGTAGACCACCTTGGTGCTCTTGCGCGCGCCGACTCCGAACACGGCGATGCCGAGGAAATAGCCGAAATCGTACCAGCCGCCCTCGTTCGGCACGGCATAAACCGCGACCTCGGGCACGAACAGGCTGATCACCCAGGCGACCGGGAAGACGAAGCCGTGCCAGAGGCCGAGCAGGAAGCCCGGCGCTCCCGGCGCGACCGCGGCCGCGCTCTGGGTCGCGCAGGCGGCCAGCGGCAGGACGCCGAGCGGGGCGAGCGCGCGAAGGCTATGCATGGCGATCAAGCCGGCGGGAGGACTCTGCGCCCTCCCGCCGGCTCCCCCCACCGAGGGGTCCGGTCATTGGCACGCCAGGCACTCGTCATAGTCCGTGCTCTCGACGTTGATCTCGCGAAGCTCGGGCGTGTTGTCGGCCTCGACTCCGCCGGCGAAGCCCGCGCGCTGGACGCTCTTCGAGCGCAGATAATAGAGGCTTTTGATGCCGAGCTCCCAGGCGCGATAGTGGAGCATCAAGAGGTCCCACTTGTCGACGTCGGCCGGGATGAACAGGTTCAGCGACTGGGCCTGGTCGATATAGGGCGTGCGGTCCGCGGCGAGCTCGATCAGCCAGCGCTGGTCGATCTCGAAGCTGGTCTTGAACACGTCCTTTTCTTCCTGGCTCAGGAAATCGAGGTGCTGGACCGATCCGCCGCGCTCGAGGATCGTCGACCAGATGCCCTCGCTGTTCTTGGACTTCTCGGAAAGCAGCCGCTCGAGGTGCGGGTTGCGGATCGAGGTCGAGCCCGACAGCGTCTTGTGGGTGTAGATGTTGGCCGGGATCGGCTCGATGCAGGCCGAGGTGCCGCCGGCGATGATCGAGATCGAGGCGGTCGGAGCGATCGCCATCTTGCAGCTGAAGCGCTCCATCACGCCCTGATCGGCCGCGTCGGGGCACGGCCCGCGCTCCTGGGCGAGCATCATCGAGGCCTCGTCCACCTGCTGGCGGATATGCTTGAAGATCTTCATGTTCCACGATTTGGCCATGGCCCCTTCGAACGGCAGGCCGCGGGCCTGGAGGAAGGAGTGGAAGCCCATCACGCCGAGGCCGACGCTGCGCTCGCGCGCCGCGCTGTACTTGGCCCGCGCCATCTCGTCGGGCGCGCGGTCGATATAGTCCTGAAGCACGTTGTCGAGGAAGCGCATCACGTCCTCGATGAACATCTTCTCGCCGTTCCACTCGTCCCACGTGTCGAGGTTGAGCGAGGAGAGGCAGCAGACCGCGGTGCGGTCCTGGCCGTGCTGGTCCTTGCCGGTGGGAAGGGTGATCTCCGAGCACAGGTTCGAGGTGGTGACCTTGAGGCCGACCTCGCGCTGGTGCCGGGGCATCGAGCGGTTCACCTGGTCGATGAATATGATGTAGGGCTCGCCGGTCGCGAGGCGGGTCTCGACCAGCTTCTGGAAGAGGGCGCGGGCGTCGACGCTGCCGCGCTCGGTGCCGTCCTTGGGGCTTTGCAGGATCCACTCGGTCCCGTCGCGCACGGCCTCCATGAAGGCGTCGGTGATCAGCACGCCGTGGTGGAGGTTGAGCGCCTTGCGGTTGAAATCGCCCGACGGCTTCCTGATCTCGAGAAACTCCTCGATCTCCGGGTGCGAGATGTCGAGATAGCAGGCGGCCGAGCCGCGGCGGAGCGAGCCCTGGCTGATCGCCAGCGTGAGGCTGTCCATGACGCGCACGAACGGGATGATCCCGCTGGTCTTGCCGTTGAGGCCGACCGCCTCGCCGATTCCGCGCACATTGCCCCAATAGGTGCCGATGCCGCCGCCGCGCGCGGCGAGCCAGACATTCTCGTTCCAGGTGCCGACAATCCCTTCGAGGCTGTCGTCGACGCTGTTGAGGTAGCAGGAGATCGGAAGGCCCCGCCCGGTGCCGCCGTTCGACAGCACGGGGGTAGCGGGCATGAACCACAGCTTCGAAATGTAATCGTAGAGCCGCTGGGCGTGCGCGGCATCGTCCGCGTAAGCCGAGGCGACCCGGACGAACAGGTCCTGGAAGCTCTCGCCCGGGAGCAGATAGCGGTCCTGAAGCGTGTCCTTGCCGAAATCGGTCAGCAGCGAATCGCGCGCGTGGTCGATCTGGACGTCGAACGTCTGCGGCTTGATCGATCGCGAATCGGTCGCCGCCTTCGCGTCCTTTCTCTTCGGCGGCACTTCCGCCACCGTCGCCACGTCGCTCGCGCTCACCTCGCTGCTGCCGGACAGATCCATTTCGAGTCCCTCGTTCCTAATTCGTTCTATATAGGCTCAACGCCCGTCTTAGGCGAATCCGAAGGGGAGCGGTGGGCTAATTTCGGCTTGTCCCCGATATCCACAGAGACTCGGCCTCTCCCTCCGCGGCCAAGGACCGGCGGCAGGGCATCCCCACAACCTTTAGCGTTTCCCCCTGTGAAGCGCCACTACCCATTGTGCCTCATCTACAATGGGATGCAATATGATAAATGCGCGGCAAAGCCTCGTTTCGTCGCATAAATCGGCTGCGACGAGACGAGTCGCGAACCGAGGCGAGGCGGCGGAAATTGGGGCCGGCGCCTCGCGACGCCGGCCCCTTCCCTCGATACGCGACCCGAGGGAATCGGTGAGAAAGAATGGAGGTGAGCCCGGGGCGCTAAGGGACGCCAACCGGGCTCGCGGTGCCTTTGCCAGCCGGCGCTTGGCGGCATGCTGAACGCCTCGTTATCCGCGGTTCACCTTTGATTTTCCTCCGGTTGCGATTCGGGGCCGGGGGGTCCATTGGGAGGCGATGCTTTCTCAACGCACGCGGTACACAATCCGGGCGCTCCTCCACCTGGCCGACCGCTACGGGGAGGGGCCGGTGCAGCTCGGCGAGATCGCCCAGGCGCAGAATTTGCCGCCCAAGTTCCTCACCGTCATCCTCTCGCAGATGCGCCGCGCCGGCCTGATCGAGACGATGCGCGGGCGCGAGGGCGGCTATTGGCTTGCCCGCCCGCCGGCCGAGATCACCTATGGCGAGATCGTTCGGCTGACTCGCGGCTCGCTCGGCCTTTTGCCCTGCGCCAGCCGGCTCGCCTACGAGCAGTGCAAGAACTGCATCTCGGAGGACAAGTGCCGGCTCCACCGGGCGATGCTGAAGGTGCGCGACGAGACCGCGCGGATCCTCGACGGGCTCAGCCTCGCCGATCCGGTGGCGATCGAGGCGGCCGGCGAGCGGGAGACCGCGTGACCGCGGTGGCGATCGTCGGCGGCGGGGCCGCGGGCGCGCTCCAGGCGCTTCACCTCAAGGCCGCAGGCCTTTCGGACGTCGTGCTGATCGAGCGGGCGATGATCCCGGGCAGGGGCGTCGCTTATTCGACCCGGCGGGCCGAGCATCTGCTCAACGTCCCCGCCCGGCGGATGAGCGCGCTGGCCGGCGATCTCGACCATTTCAGCCGATGGTATGCCGAAAGGGCCGGCGGGACCGACGAGGATTTCGCGCCTCGGATGATCTACGGCGACTATATCGCCGGCCTGCTCTACGAGGCGGAAATTCCGACGATCGAAGGAGAGGCCGTCGACATCGCGGAGGGCGCGGCGATCCTCGCCGACGGCAGGCGGATCCCCGCCGACCGATACGTGCTCGCCCCGGGCAATTTCAAGCCGGCGACTCCGCCGGGGATCGATCCGGAAGCGCTCGGGCCGCTGTGGGTCGCCGATCCGTGGGCCGAGGGCATCGCCGAAGGCCTCGGCGAAGGCGACATCGTCCTGCTGCTGGGCACCGGATTGACCGCAGTCGATGTCGCGCTGACGCTGGAGGCGCTCGGCTTTCCGGGGCGAATCGTGGCCTTGTCGCGCCGCGGCCTCGCGCCCCGCGCCCACGGCCCGCGCGAGCCGGTGGTGGCGCCGGTCGAGGCGCTGGAGCCGTCTTGCACCAAGATGCTTCGGCGGGTGCGCAGGCGTAGTGCGGAGGTCGGCTGGCGAAGCGCGGTTCACGAGCTTCGCACCGTGACCCAGGATTTGTGGGTGGCGGCGAGCGAGGGGGAGAAAAGCCGCTTCCTTCGTCACCTGCGCGCCTGGTGGGACGTCCACCGCCACAAGATCGCCCCCGCGGTCGGCGAGACGCTCGAGACGATGCAGAGCGCGGCGCGGCTTTCGGTGGCCGCCGGCCGGATCGTCTCGATCGAGCGCGAGGAGGATCATGCACTGGTGCGGTTCCGGGCGCGAGGCAGCGACGCGGTGGAGGCGATGCGGGTTGCCAGGATCGTCAATTGCACCGGGCCCGAGCTCGATATCGTCCGCTCGGGCGAGCCGCTTCTTCTGAACCTGCTCGCCGCGGGCCGGATCCGGCCGGATCCGCTCAAGGTCGGAGTCGAGGTCGATCTCGATTGCCGGGCGGTCGGCGCGGACGGCGCCAGCGCCGACGATCTCTATGTGATCGGCCCGCTGACCCGAGGCACCTTCTGGGAGAGCGTGGCGGTGCCGGATATTCGGACGCAGGCGGTGAAGGTTGCGGGGCGGATTGCGGCCAAGCCGTCATTGCGAGCGTAGCGAAGCAATCCAGCACGGCACGTCCGCCCTCTGGATTGCTTCGTCGCTGCGCTCCTCGCAATGACGAGGAAGAGGTCAAATCACGATCCTGAACAGCGCGCCGCCCCCCGGACGGTCCGCCACGCTGATCGAGCCGCGGTGGGCGAGGACGACCTGGCGGGCGAGGCTTAGGCCGACTCCGGTCCCTTCCTGCCGGGTGGTGAAGAAGGGAAGGAAGATGTCCTGCCTGAGGCCTTCGGGGACTCCGGGGCCGTTGTCGGCCACCTCGATCTGCACCTTCTCCGATCGGGTGCGCTCGAAGCCGATCCAGACATGCGGCTCTTCGCTGTGGGCGCGCGCGGCTTGGGCGGCGTTGCGGATCAGGTTGATCAGCACCTGGCTCATCAGGTCGGGATCGGCATCGAGGGTGAGAGTCTCGTCGATCGTCAGGGTGAGGCCGATTCCCTGGGCGCGGTCGCTGGCGCGGAACAGCGCCTCGAGCTCGCGGCCCCAGGCGGCGACGTCGATCGCGCGCATCCGGATTTCGGGCGCCCGGCTGATCTGGCGGTAGCTTTCGACGAAGTGCATCACCCCGTCGGCGCGGCGGGCCAGGGTCTCGACCGCGGTCCGGGCATCGGAGACCGCGGCGTCCTCCCCGCGATCGGCCGTGCGCATCAGGTCGAGCGCGCTGTGGGCGAGGCTGGTGACCGGAGTCATCGAGTTCATGATCTCGTGGGTGAGGACCCGGATCAGATCCGACTGGGCGGCGATCTCGATCGCGTTCAGCTCGCCCTGGATGGGCTGGACGGCGACGACCCGGACCAGCCCGCCCAAGCGGTGGACGATCGCCGCGCCGACCAGCATCGTCTGCGGAACGCCGTCGCTGAGCAGCGGAACGAGCCGCGGCCGGCCGACCGCTCCGCCGGCGAGCGCCCTGGCGAAGGCATCGCCATATTCGCGGAAATCCTCGACGCGGACGCCCTTGTGGCGAATGAGGAGGCGCCGCGCGGCCTTGTTGGCGAGCTCGACCTTGCCCTCCGCGTCGACCGTGAGAAGGGCGGTCGGCGCATCGTCGAGCACCGCCTCGTAGAAGCGGTTGGCGTCGATCAATTTGTGGCGCTCGTCGCGAAGCTTCCGGATCGCCTCGTCGAGCGTTCCGGAAAGCTCGCGAAAGCCGCTGCCCTGGCCGCGATGCGAGAAGCCCTGGCTGAAATCGCCGAACTTCACCGCATCGATGAAGCGGGAAAGCTCCATGTTGGTGCGCTGGACGTGGCGCCAGAGCAGGGCCGCAGCGCCCGCGACGAAGGCAGCGGCAACGAGCCGCGCAGCGCCGAGATCCGGCCGCCCCAAAGCGGCGGCGAAGACGAACGCGGTGACGACGAGCAGCGCCAGCCGCCACATCAGCCCGAGAACGAAGCGCTGGCCGAAGATGGTCATGCGCTCAAATCCTCCCCTCGATTTCGAGGGGAGGGGGACCATGCGCAGGATGGTGGGGGGGCCTCTTGCGGTGAAAGAACCCCCTCCACCGCACTTCGTGCGGTCCCCCTCCCCTGCAAATGCAGGGGAGGATCAGGGAGCGTCCAGCGGGTCACAACCCATGCTTCTCCATCCGCCGGTAGAGCGAGGCTCGGGTGAGGCCGAGCTCGGCTGCGGCGAGGCTGATATTGTAGCTGTGCTTCTTCAGCGCTTCCTCGACCAGCTGCTTTTCGGCGCGGTCGAGGTTGAGATCGTCGCGCGGCGGGGCGACCGGCGCCGGGACCGGCGCGGAGCGCGACGGGGCGAGGCCCCGCGAGAGCGAGAAATCCTCCCTGGAGAAGGCCTCGCCGTCGGAAAGGATCACGGCCCGCTCGCAGGCGTGGCGAAGCGCGCGGACGTTTCCGGGCCAATCATAAGCTTCCAGAGCGGCGGCGACGTCGGCGGGCAGATCGCGCGAGGGCTTGCCGTATTTCTTCGCATATTGGCCGATGAAGTGCCCGGCGAGCTCTGCGATGTCCTCGCGCCGCTCGCGCAAGGGGGGCAGGTCGATCTCGACCGTGTTGAGCCGGAACAGCAGGTCCTGACGGAAGCGGCTCTCGCTGGCGAGCTGCTCCGGCGGGCAATTGGTCGCGGCGATGACCCGAACGTCGATCGGCACCGGCTTGTTGGCGCCGACGGGGACCACCTGGCGCTGCTCCAGAGCGGTCAAGAGCTTGGGCTGGAGGTGGAGCGGGAGATTGCCGATCTCGTCGAGGAACAATGTCCCCTTGTCGGCCGCCTGCATCCGCCCGATCCGGTCGGCGCGGGCGTCGGTGAAGGCGCCCTTCACATGGCCGAACAGCTCGCTTTCGAACAAATTCTCGGCGACCGCGCCCAGATCGACCGAGACCAGCAGGTGATCGCAGCGGCGCGAGCGGCGGTGAAGCTCGCGCGCGACCAGCTCCTTGCCGGTGCCGTTCTCGCCGAGGATGAGGACGTTGGCGTCGGTCGGCCCGGCCCGCTCGATCAGCGACCAGACCCTGGCCATGGCCGGCGAGTTGCCGAGCAGAGGCGCCTCGCCGCCGGCGGCGGGAGCGACCACGGCCGCGGTGCGCCTGCGCTCGGTCACCGCCTCCTCGCGCGAGGTTCGCAGAGCCGCGGCAGTGCGCACCGTGGCGAGCAACCGCTCGTTCGACCAGGGCTTGGAGACGAAGTCGGTCGCGCCGCGCTTCATCGCGTCCACCGCGACTCCGATCCCCGCATGGGCGGTGATCATCACCACCACCGCGTGCGGATCGCGCGCGAGGATCTCGGACAGCCAGTGGAAGCCCTCCGCCGCGTTGGTCGCGCCGCGGCCGAAATTGGCGTCGAGGAGGATCACGTCCGGAAGCTCGCGCTCCATCGCGGCGAGCGCCTCGTTCGGATCCTGGAATGCGGCGACGTCGGCGAAGAGATCGCGCAGCAACAGGCGCGCGGACAGGAGGATGTCCGGATCGTCGTCGATGATGATGCAGCGCCGGAAGCGCTTCGTCTGGTCGGTCACCGGGGAGCCCTCCCTGTGTTCGATAACGGACAATCAAATATCGTGCCAGTGTCCGCCCGCGAACGCCCCGGCCGCCATCGGGGCGAACCCCTATTTCGGGAAAATGGCGGATTTCTGCCGCTTTCGGCGGTTGGCACGGCTCATGCTCCCTTTCCGGCACAGGGGCTCATCCGAGTTCAGGGAGACAGGAAGATGGACAAGTTCGAAGCGTTCGCATTCGCCTTCGGGTTCGTCGCGACGGGGGTGCTGACCCTCATCGCCTCGGTGCCGCTTGCGTAAGCGCGCCAAGGTGTGCGGTGGCGGACAGGCGATGTCCGGTTCCGGACAGTCTTCCGCCACCCAGCCTTGCCAGCACCGCCGAAATCAATGAGCGTCGTACGCATGCCGAAAAATGAAGCGCCCGTCAGCGGCGGCCAGATGGACCGCGTCGTCGTCAAGAAGGGCCTGCCGACCAAGGCCAAGATCGCTCTGGGCGTAGTTGCCGCGATCCTGCTACTCGCCCTCTTCTACTGGTTCTCGCCAAGCGCCAACAGCCAGACCGTCCCCGCCGCGCGGCTCACGATCTCGACTGTGACGCAGGGGCGGTTCGACGATTTCCTGCCGCTTCGCGCGCGGGTCGAACCGCTGCTCACCGTCTTCCTCGACGCGGTCGAGGGCGGGCGGGTCGAGCGCGTCGTCGTCGAGGACGGAACGATGGTTCAGCAGGGCCAGCTGCTCGCCGTGCTCACCAATCCGGAGCTGCAGCTGAACGTTCTCGCCCGCCAGACCGAGGTCACCCAGCAGCTCAACTCGATGCGCAGCCAGGAGCTGGCGCTGAACCAGACCCGGCTCGCCAACGAGCGCGCCCGGATCGAGGCCGATCTCGCCACCGGGACGGCGCGGCGGCAATACGAGATGCAGCGCCCGCTCGCGGCGCGCGGCTTCGTCTCCGGCCGCCAGTTCGCCGACAGCCGCGACACTTATGAGGCGAACCGCCACCGCTCCGAAGTGGTGCGCCGCCAGCAGAGCGAGGACGAGCGGCTGCAATCGAGCCAGCTGGCCGAATTGCGCTCCTCGACCAGCGCCATGAACCAGAGCCTCGAAATCGCCCGCGAAAGCCTCGACGCGCTCAACCTGCGCGCTCCGGTCGCCGGGCAGCTGACCTCGTTCAACATCCAGATCGGCCAGTCGCTCCAGCGCGGCGAGCGGCTCGGCCAGATCGACAGCGCCGGCCACAACAAGCTTCGCGCCCAGGTCGACGAATTCTATCTCGGCCGGGTCGCCGTAAACCAGGTCGCCGACGGCGAGGTCGCCGGCCGCCACTACCGGATGCGGGTCAGCAAAATCTATCCGCAGGTGCGCAACGGCGCGTTCGAGATCGACCTCCAGTTCGTCGGCGCGGAGCCCGCCGACCTGCAGCGCGGCCAGACCATCCAGGTCCGCCTCGTCCTCGGCGCTCCGAGCCAGGCGCGGATGATCCCCAACGGCAGCTTCTACAACGACACCGGCGGCGCCTGGGTATTCGTCGTCGCGCCCGACGGCGGCTCGGCCGTACGCCGCAACGTCCGCCTGGGCCGGCGCAACAACGATTTCATCGAGGTGCTCGAAGGGCTCGATCCCGGCGAGCGGGTCATCACCTCGCCTTATACGGGTTTCGTCGAGCGGGATCGCCTCTCGATCAGTGGGCAATGAAGGGAATCGAACATGCTGAACATGCGTGAAGTCTCGCGGGTCTACCGCACCGACACGGTGGAGACGACCGCCCTCGACGGCATCTTCCTCGACGTCGCGGACGGCGAGTTCGTCGCGATCATGGGGCCGTCGGGCTGCGGCAAATCGACCCTGCTGAACGTGATCGGGATGCTCGATTCGCCGACCAGCGGCTCCTACATCTTCAACGGCACCGAGGTCGCCGGCCTTTCCGAATCCAAGCTCGCGGACTTCCGCAAGCGAAACATCGGCTTCATCTTCCAGTCGTTCAATCTCGTCGACGAGCTTTCCGTCCGCGAGAATATCGAGCTCGCTTTGCTCTACCACAATGTCCCCGCGGCGGAGCGGCGCAGCCGGGTCGACGAGGTGATGGACAAGGTGGGTATCGCCCACCGCGCCAAGCACCGCCCGTCGCAACTCTCCGGCGGACAGCAGCAGCGCGTCGCCGTCGCCCGGGCCCTTGTCGCCGCGCCCAAGCTGATCCTCGCCGACGAGCCGACCGGCAACCTCGACACCGCCCATGGCGAGGAGGTGATGAAGATGCTCCAGGCATTGAACGCCGAGGGCTCGACCATCGTCATGGTCACCCACTCGCCGAGCCACGCCGATTATGCCGGCCGGGTGGTCAACATGCTCGACGGGCGGATCCTGGTCGAGCACCGAAGGGCGGCGTGAACAACCTTCCTCTCCCCTCTTGGGGAGAGGGTCGGGGAGAGGGGCAGGACTACGACACCCCCTCTCCCGTCGCCGCTAACGCGGCTCTTCCCTCTCCCCGGAGGGGAGAGGTATTGGAAAGAGGACACGAGCCAATGTGGCGCAATTACATGACGGTCGGCGTGAGGGCCCTGATCAAGAACAGGACCTACGCCTTCATCAACATCTTCGGCCTAGCGATCGGCCTCGCCGCCTGCCTGATGCTGCTCCTCTACGTCCGCTATGAGACGAGCTACGACGAGTGGCTCCCCAATGCGGAGAACACTTACCAGTTCCAGACCCACTACAAGTCCAAGCAGACCGGCGAGGAAGGCGATCTGCAGATGGCCGCCTACGTCTCCGGACAGCGGCTGAAGGCCGATTTCCCGCAGGTCGACAGGATGGTCTACGCGCTCGGCGCCGAGCCGGTGATCAAGCGCGCCAGCGACGTTCTTCCCACCGAGAATGCGCTGCTCGTGGACAATCTGTTTTTCGACGTGCTCCAGTTTCCGCTCGCCCAAGGCGATCCCCGCACCGCGCTGGCGCAGACCAATTCGGTCGTCCTGACGCAGAGCGAGGCGCGCCGGGTCTTCGGCACCGAGAACGTGCTCGGCCGGACCCTGACGATGATCTCGCGCGGCTACACGATCGATTATCGGGTCACCGGAGTCGCCCGCGATCTTCCGCGCAACAGCCATGTGCGCTTCACCATCGTCGCCCGGATCGATTTCAACCGCTGGTTCGCCGACAATCCGCAATTCATGACCTGCTGGGGATGCCAGTCGGGCTGGGTCTATTTCACCCTGCGCCCCGGCGCCGATCCGGCGGCGATCCAGGCCCAGCTTCCAGCCTGGGAGCGGCGCAACATCCCGACCCAGAATTTCGGCCAGCTGCGCTACAATGACGGCGACGAGGAGGATTGGCGCCTCGTCAACGTCCGCGACGTCCACCTCGGCATCGCCCAGGACGGAACGATGAAGCCGGGCAACGACCGGCAGACGATCGTCACCTTCACGATCATCGCCTTCCTCATCCTCGGCATGGCCTGCGTCAACTTCACCAACCTCGCAACCGCGCGGGCCAGTCAGCGCGCCCGCGAGGTGGCGCTGCGCAAGGTGCTCGGCGCCAACCGCCAGCAGCTGATCACCCAGTTCCTCGCCGAATCCGTGCTGATCGCGGCGATCGCCATGGTCCTCGCGCTGGCGCTGGTCGAGCTGCTTCTGCCGCCGCTCTCCCACTTCCTCGATGCCGATCTCGCAATGCACTATTTCGGCTGGGACGGCATGCTGCTGCCGATCGTGGTGCTGACCCTCCTCGTCGGAGCGGCGGGCGGAGTCTATCCGGCCTTCTACCTCAGCCGCTTCCAGCCGGCCGTGGTCCTCAAAGCCAACAAGTCTTCGGCCGAGGCGCAGGGCTCGGGGATCCTCAGGAACGTGCTCGTCGTCGCCCAGTTCGCGGTGTCGATCGGCCTGATCATCTGCACCGCCGTGGTCTACGCGCAGACCGTCTACGCCCGAACGGTCGATCCCGGCTACCACCGCGACGGCCTGATCCAGATCGAGAATCTCGGCCGCCGCCAGCTGGAGACGCGGGCCGATTCGATCGCCGAGGAGATGTCTCACGTTCCGGGCGTCATCTCGGTCGGCCGCTCCGGAATCGGAGTCGCCACCGACAACAACAACAATACCGGAGTGCAGGTGCCCGGCCAGCCGGAACCGGCGAATATCGGCAATTACTCGGTCGACGTCGGGTTCATGCCGACGATGGGCATCCAGCTCGTCGCCGGACGCATGTTCGACGAAAACCGCCCCGGCGACGATTCGACCATGCCCTACCCCTCGACTCCCGAGCAGCAGCGGGCAATGGCCGCGCGCGGAATCAACGTCGTCATCAACGAGCTCGCCGCCCACCGCATGGGATTCCGCAACCCCGCGGACGCGGTCGGCAAGACGGTGGGGGTCAGTTATTTCGAGGAGGAGATCGGGCTGGTTCCGACCCACATCATCGGGGTCGTTCGGGATTCGCGCTTCCGCTCGATCCGAGAGCCGATCGATCCGATCCTGTTCCGGCTCGACCGCACCTTCGCCGGAACCCTGCTCGTCCGCTACGATGCGCGCGACCCGGCCGGCGCCCGGCGCAACGTCGAGGAGGCGTGGAAGAGGCTCGCTCCGGACGTGCCCTATGACGGCGTGTTCAGCGAGGACAAGATCGCCGAGCTCTACACGATCGAGCAGGCGCGGGCGAAGGTGTTCGCCGGCTTCGCGATCCTCGCCGTGATCGTCGCCTGCCTCGGCCTGTTCGGCCTTGCCGCCTTCACCGCCGAGCGCAGGACGAAGGAGATCGGGATCCGCAAGGTGCTCGGCGCGCGCACCCGCGACATCATCCGCCTGCTCGCCTGGCAATTCTCGAAGCCGGTGATCATCGCCAACCTGATCGCCTGGCCGGTGGCCTGGTGGGCGATGCGCAGCTGGCTGAACACGTTCGACGCGCGAATCGACCTCGGGCCGACTCCGTTCCTGCTCGCCGGCCTGCTCGCGCTGGTCATCGCCATCGGGACCATTGCCGGCCACGCCTTCAAGGTGGCGCGGGCCAACCCGATCCTCGCGCTTCGCTACGAGTAGAAAAGCAAGACCGATCATGGCCTTCGTCGAAGCCAGCGGGCGTTCTGTCGAAAGAGAAGGGGATGGGCGGCGCAGGGCCGTCATCCCCGCCAGGTGGGATGATATGTGATGGATTCGACCTTCATTCTTGCCGCCACTTCGCTTGGGATCGCAGCGATGGTCTGCATCGCCGCCGGCCGCGCCTGGCGCGGCTGGCTCGACCTCAAGCGGCTCGAGCTGGCGGCGAAAGGCGACGACCCGGCGGAGACCGAGGAGATCGGGACCCGGATCGAGCTGGCGTCGGTGCGCGAACGGCTGAAGAAGCTGGAGGCGATCGCCAGCGGCGTCGAGCTTTAGCTTTTGCGGGCGCCCGCCTCCCCGCTATGAGGCGGGAATGGGCAAGCAGAAGGCAGCGATCGGGCTCGGCTCGCGGCTGGTGATCGGCGGCATCGCCGGCTTCGTCGCGACGATGGCGATGACCTCGGCGATGAAGCGGCTCCACGCGAAGCTTCCTGCCAAGGAACGCTACCCGCTCCCGCCGCGCGAGATTGTCGACCAGGCCCTGGCGCCGCCCGCGGCAATCTCCCCCGACCTCACGCTCGCCGCGCACTTCGCCTATGGCGCGGGCTGCGGCGCTCTGATCGCCGCCGCCAACCCGCGCCTTGGCAAGCTCGGCGGTGCGCTCGCCGGCGGCGGCGTCTGGCTGGCGAGCTATATGGGCTGGATCCCGGCGCTGGCGGTGCTCAAGCCCGCGACCCGCCACCCGCTTCGCCGCGACGCGCTGATGATCGGAGTCCACTTCGTCTGGGGCTCGTCGATGGCGGGAGCGATGCACGAGCTCACCATCGCCCGGGACACGATCTTCGGCGCCGGGCCGGACAAGGACTCGGCCGCGTGATCGCCCCGCTGCTCACTCTCGCAGCCGCCGCCGCAGCGGCGCCCGCGGGGCTTCCCGGCGTGTGGGAAGGGACGATCGGCGACCTGCCGGTCCGCGCCTGCTTCACCGGGCGGGAAAGCTATACGTTCGGCGCTTATTATTATCTTTCCAGGCGCCAGCTGATCGCGCTGAACGAGGTGGAGGGAAGCGCGAGCGCCTTTTACGAAGGCAATGGAGGGCTCGCCGCCCAGCCTCGCTGGCTGATCGAGAACGCCGCGGGCGACCGGCTGGCCGGACGCTGGACCGGAGGGGCGCGAACGCTGCCGGTGCGGCTGCGGCGAGTCGCCCGGCAGGAGGGCGAGGACAGCCCGTGCGGCAGCATGGCCTTTCACCAGCCGCGCCTCGAAGGCGTGCATGTCGCCCGCACCCGCGCCTCCGCCGAGGGCGTGGTCTACACCAAGCTTGCGCTCGACCATGGCGGGCGCTTCGACGTCACGGTCGAAAGCTTCGCGCTGGACGGCGACGGCGCGGCGATCCGCCAGATCAACGCCGCGCTCGCCCGCGGCTTCGCCGGCGACCCGCCGGAATGGCTGGGATGCATCCAGGATTCGCTTTCCGACGGCGGGTTCGAGGGTAGCTTCGCGGAGATTCTCGCCCCGGCGATGGTGTCGCGCCGCTGGCTGAGCGTGTCCCACCATTGGGACGGCTTTTGCGGCGGGGCCCATCCGGATTCGAGCAACACCTACCGCCTGTTCGATCTGGAAAGCGGGCGGGAAGCCGATCTCTACGACTGGCTGAACGCGCGCGCGGTCCGGCGCGAGGGGCCGCGCGGGACGGGCGAGGAAAGCAAGACGCTGACCCCGGCGCTGCGCGCGGCGATCCTCGCCGGCTGGCGAGCGGAGGCGAGCGAATGCGAGGAGGTGGTCCGGGATTCGGACTATTGGAACATCGGCCTCACCCGCCAGGGGATCACCTTCTCCCCCTCGCTGCCGCACGTCGTGCAGGCCTGCGAGGAGGATTTCACCATGTCCTTCGCGCGTCTCCAGCCCTTCCTGAGCGCCGAGGGCGCGGCGAACGCGAGGGCGCTTCAGGCCGAGCCCGCACGCCCGGCGAACAATTAGTGTCGGCTAATAATTAGCTGGGAGTCCGACCGGGCTGTTCCCCGGCGAAGGCCGGGGTCCAGGAGCCGGAGGCTTTCATTGCGCCGAGCCCGGCGAGCGCCGGGCCTGGGCCCCGGCCTTCGCCGGGGAACAGTCAGGCTCTAGTCGACGTGCGGGCTCACCGCGGGCGGGTCGCTCGCCGGGAAGCTCTCGTCCGAGGCCTGGTCGACCTTCTCCCAATCCTTGGGCGGATCGCGCATCGCCTCGGGCCCCGCCGAGCGCGCCGCGCCCGTGTGGCCGACCGGGCCGGGGGCCGCCTTGCCCCTGCCGAGCGCGGGCGCGGGACGTTCCCCCTCGCCTCCCGGGCCCCACCAGCGGCGGCCGAAGACGACCGCCGCGAAGCCCGCGAGGGCGGCGCCCGCTCCGGCGACGATGGTACGGTTGCGAGACCATGCCATGGTTCAGGCCCCTTCGTGCTGGAGGGTCGCGGGCTGAGCCGGGGGCAGGCCGCTCGTCTCGGCCTGCTGCATCAGCTCGGCCTTGCGCGCCGCAAGCTGCTCGCCCAGCGCCTCGAGGTCGATCTCAGCCGCGCGGGTCTGCTGAAACAGGTTGTCGCGCTGCTTCTCCTCTTCCTTGACGTGGTGCTCGATCAGCTCCTGGAGCACCTTGACCTTGGCGTCGTAGAACTCCTCGTCGGGATCCGCCGCCTCGAGCTCGTTGACCAGGGTCTTGGCGCTGTCATGCTCGACCCACGCCTCGTCGAGCGCGTCTTCCTCGACCTTGCCGCGGATCGCCGGATAATAGATTTCCTCCTCGATCATCGTATGCACCTTGAGCTCGGTGCAGATCTGCTTGACCAGCTTCTGCTTGGCCGAGGCTCCGCTGGCATTCTCGAATGCGGCGAACAGCTCCTCGACCTTGCGATGATCTTCGGCGAGCAGCTGAAGACCGTCGCGGGGTTGCGTTTCTGCGGCCATTCTCGTTCTCCTTGATTGCGCCATCGGAACAACCGGACCATTGGGCCGGTTCCCGCCCTAGGGAATGATGAGGATAAGAATCTTTGAGCGAAACGGAGACCCTCTCGCCAGTCCTCCCCGACGCGCTCGAGCAGGCCACGAGGCGGCTGCTCGCCAAGGCCTGCGAGCGCGATCTGGTGCTGGCCACCGCGGAAAGCTGCACCGGGGGAATGCTCGCCTCGCTGCTGACCGACGTTCAGGGCGTCGCCCACGCCTTCGACCGCGGATTCGTCACCTACAGCGCGGAATCGAAGACCGAATTGATCGGCGTCCCGGCCAAGCTGATCGCGGAGAAAGGCGCGGTTTCCAAAGAGGTCGCGGTGGCGATGGCCGAGGGCGCGCTGGAGCGCTCGCGCGCCCATATCGCGCTGGCGATCACCGGCTTCGCCGACAGCGGCGACGAGCCCGGCCTCGTCCACTTCGCTTGCGCGCGCCAGGGCCGTATAACCGCGCATCGCGAGGCCCATTTCGGCGCGATCGGCCGCGGCGCGGTGCGCGTCGCCGCTTTGGGCGTGGCGGTCGAGATGATGACGGAGATGCTCTAGATGGCGAAGAACCCGGCCTTCGGCGCGATCCACCGCCACGGCTTCGTCCGCACCGCCTCGGCCAGCCCGCGCGCCTCGGCCGGCGATGTCGCCTTCAACGTCGAGGAGACGATCAAGGTCGCCCGCGAGGCGGATTCGCGCGGCATAGACCTCGCCGTCTTTCCCGAGCTCAACCTTTCGTCCTACGCGGTCGACGACCTGTTCCTTCAGGACGCCTTCCTCGACGCCGTCGAGGCGGGCATCGCCCGGCTCGCGGCGGAGACGGCCGCGCTTAAGACCGTGCTCGTCGTCGGGGCGCCCATTCGCCGCAACGGGCGCCTCTACAATTGCGGGCTGGCGATCGCGCGCGGCGTGATCCTGGGCGCAGTGCCCAAATCCTACCTTCCCAATTACCGCGAATATTATGAGAAGCGCTGGTTCGCTTCCGGGACGGGGCTGGAGGGGCTGAAGATCGTGCTCGCGGGGCAGAACGTGCCGTTCGGCACCGACCTGATCTTCGCCGCCGAAGACCTGGCCGACTTCGTCTTCCACATCGAGATTTGCGAAGATTATTGGGCGCCGCTGCCGCCTTCGACCATGGGCGCGATGGCCGGCGCGCTGATCCTCACCAATCTCTCCGCCTCGAACATCACCATCGGCAAGGCCGACGAGCGCAAATTGCTCTGCGCCAGCCATTCCAGCCGCTGCGTCGCGGCCTACGTCTTTTCCGCTTCGGGACCGGGGGAGAGCACCACCGACCTCGCCTGGGACGGGCAGGGCTCGATCCACGAAATGGGCGAGCTGCTCGCCGAGACCGGCCGGTTCGACTGGGAATCGGAGCTTGCCGTCGCCGATATCGATGTCCAGCGCCTGAGGCTCGAGCGGATGCGCAACGGCACGTTCAACGACAGCGCCCGAGCCGCCGGCCATCCCGAAACGCGCTTCCGCCGGGTTGCCTTCGCGCGTGAGCCTGAAATCGCCGACATCGGCTTCGAGCGGACGCTGCGCCGCTTCCCCTACGTCCCCAACCGGCCTGACCAGCTCGATCAGGATTGCTACGAGGCGTTCAACATCCAGGTGCAGGGCCTCGCGCGCCGCTTCAAGGCGACCAGCGGCACGCACCTCATCATCGGCGTCTCGGGCGGGCTCGATTCGACCCACGCGCTGATCGTCGCGGCCAAGGCCTGCGACATGCTTGGGGCTCCGCGCTCGACGATCCTCGGCTACACCATGCCGGGCTTCGCCACCGGCGAGGAAACCAAGGGCAATGCCTGGAAGCTGATGAACGCGCTCGGCATTGCGGCTGAGGAGATCGACATCAAGCCGGCCGCCCGGCAGATGCTCGCCGACATGGGCCATCCCTTCGCCAAGGGCGAGGCGGTCTACGACGTGACCTTCGAGAACGTCCAGGCTGGCCTTCGCACCGACTATCTCTTCCGCCTCGCCGGCCATCATGGCGGCTTCGTCGTCGGCACCGGCGATTTGAGCGAGATTGCCTTGGGCTGGTCGACCTACGGGGTCGGCGACCAGATGAGCCATTACGGCGTCAATGCCGGCGTGCCCAAGACGCTGATGCAATATCTCGTCCGCTGGGCGATCGGCTCGGGCCAGTTCGATGACGACACCAACGCCATCCTCCAGGCCATCCTCGACACCAAGATCAGCCCAGAGCTCGTCCCCGCCGACGAGAAGGGCGGGATTCAATCGACCGAGGACCGGATCGGCCCCTACGAGCTGCACGATTTCTTCCTCTTCCACATCCTTCGCCACGGCCTGCCGCCGTCGAAGGTCGCCTTCCTCGCCTGGCAGGCGTGGAAGGATTCGGGCGAAGGCGGCTGGCCGGCCGGCTATCCGGACTCGCTCAAGCGCGAATACGACCTCGCCACGATCCGCAAATGGCTCGAGGTGTTCCTCTTCCGCTTCTTCCAGCTCAGCCAGTACAAGCGCAGCTGCATCCCCAACTCGCCCAAGGTCTCGGCCGGCGGCGCATTGAGCCCCCGCGGCGACTGGCGGGCGCCGAGCGACGGCAATGCCGACCCATGGCTCGAGGAACTCAGGCAAGCATTCGAGGAGTGAGCATGTTTCGAGAAGCGATAGCGGCGACCCTCTTGGTTGCCGCCACGGCCACCATCGCCCAGCAGCCGCAAATCTCGGCCCAAGAGCGGGCGCGGCTACAGCGGCTGGGGGCGGCGCTGGCGGCCTGCCACGGCAATATCGTCCGCCGCGACGCGCCGGGCCGGTTCACCAGCGCCCAGATCGTCGATCGCGCGCTTGCCGGCTGCGCCAGCCGCGAGGCTGCGATCCGCGCCGCGCTCGTCCAGCATGTCGGCGCCGCGCGGGCGGCCCAGGCGATGCAGCAGCAGCGCACCCACTGGCGGCAGGGCATCGCCGGCATGGTGGCGCGGGCGCGCGCCCACCGCTCCTAGCTTCTTGCCCGTATTGGCGGAATAGTGCACCACCTCCGGGTTTCCTGACCCCGATTCCACCCGGAGTGCTCCCAGATGATCCGCAGCTTCGCCGCGCTTTCGCTTCTGCTCGTCTCGACCACGGCGCTGGCCCAGCGGCCGGCGCGCGACGCCGATGCGTGGGACGTCAACGCGCCGCCGGGCGCGCGTCTGAGGCAGGTGCCGATCAACGTCGATGAGGGCACGTGGATGAACGTCGACGTCAGCCCCGACGGGCGGACGATCGCGTTCGACCTGCTCGGCGACATCTACACGATGCCGATCGGCGGCGGCACGCCGACGCGGATCACGTCCGGCCTCGCCTTCGACATGCAGCCGCGCTTCTCGCCCGACGGGCGGCTGATCGCCTTCACCTCCGACCGCGGCGGCGGCGACAATATCTGGGTGATGAACACGGACGGATCGGGCGCGCGGGCGATCACGCGCGAGACCTTCCGCCTCTTGAACGCGCCGACCTGGAGCGCCGACGGCCAGTATATCGCCGCGCGCAAGCATTTCACCACCCAGCGTTCGCTCGGCACCGGCGAGATCTGGCTCTACCACGTCTCGGGCGTCGGCGACGGCGTGCCTTTGGTCGAGCGGCCCAACCAGCGCTTCCAGAAGGAGCTCGGCGAGCCCACCTTCTCGCCCGACGGCCAAGCCATCTATTTCAGCCGCAACACCACGCCCGGCGACGTCTTCGAATATGCCCAGGATTCGAACCAGGAAGTGTTCGCGATCGAGCGCTACGACATGGCGAGCGGCGAGCGCACCAGGATCGCCGGCGGGCCCGGCGGCGCGGTCCGCCCGACGCCCTCGCCCGACGGCCGCTACCTCGCCTACGTCCACCGCACCGGCGGCCATTCGCGCCTGTTCGTGCGCGATCTCGTCTCCGGCGAGGAGCAGCAGGTCTATGCCGATCTCGACCTCGATCTTCAGGAGACCTGGGCGGTCCACGGAGTCTATCCGGATATGGACTGGACCCCGGATTCGAACAGCATAATCTTCTGGGCCGGCGGCAAGATCCGCCGGGTCAACCGCGACGGAACCGGCGCCGCCGAAATCCCCTTCCGGATCAGCGACACCCGGGTCGTCGTCGATCCGCCGCGCCCGCTGATCGAGGTCGCTCCGCCGACGGTGACGACGCGTATGCCGCGCTTCGCCTCGCTCTCTCCGGACGGCCGCCGGATCGTGTTCGAGACTCTCGGGCGCCTCTACGTCCGCGACGTTGCGGGCTCGGGCGCGCCGCGGCCGCTGACCGCGCAGGACGGCGACTTCCAGCTCTTTCCGAGCTGGTCGCGCGACGGCAGCCGGATCGTGTTCGTCTCCTGGAACGACCAGCGGCTCGGCGAAATCCGCACCGTCTCCGCCGACGGCGGCAATCTGCGCACGATCACCCAGAATCCGGGCCATTACCGCCGCCCGCGCTTCTCCCCCGACGGCCAGATAATCGTCTACGAGGCCAGCGGCAGCGGCGGCCTGACCTCCAACCGCTGGTCCGACTCGACCGGCATCTTCCGCGTGCCGGCCAATGGCGGCGCGTCGACCCGGATCCTCGCCGAGGGCGGCAATCCGCAATTCGGCGCGGCTTCGGACCGGCTGTTCGTCGAGGTCAGCGAGCAGCAGAAGCAGAAGCTGATCAGCGTCGACCTGAGCGGCGGCGCTCGGCGCGAGCACGCCCAGGGCGAGATGGTGACCGAGTACGAGCTGTCGCCCGACGGCCGCACCCTCGCCTATCGCGAGGATTACAATCTGTTCGTCACGCCCTTCCCGGGCGCGGCCCATGCGCTCGACGTCAGCGCGCGCGGATCGCAGCTGCCGGTGACCCGGGTGACGGCCAATGGCGGCAATTATCCGGCCTGGACCGCGAACGGACGCCTGTCGTGGAGCCTCGGGCCGACGCTCTACGGCGCCAATGTGGCTGACATGCTGCGCAGCGCTCCCGGCGGCGGCGCCTATGCGCCGCCGGCCTCGGGAATTTCGCTGTCGATGACCGTCCCCGCGGACGTCCCGCAGGGCCTCACCGCCTTGGTCGGCGCCCGGATCGTGACCATGTCCAACCAGGACGGCGGGATCATCGACGACGGCGTGATCCTGATCGACGGCAACCGCATCCGCGCGGTCGGCCCGCGCGGCCAGGTGGCGATCCCCGCCGGAGCGCGGACGGTCGACGTCAGCGGCAAGACGATCATCCCGGGCCTGATCGACGGCCACGCGCACGGGCCGCAGGGCGAGGACGACCTCATCCCCCAGCAGAACTGGTCGGCCATGTCGCACCTCGCCATGGGCGTCACGACCGTCCACGACCCGTCGAGCACCGCTTCGGAAATCTTCCCGTCGTCGGAGATGCAGCGCGCCGGGATCATCGTCGCCCCGCGCACCTTCTCCTCGGCGGAGATCGTCTACGGCGCCCGCTCGCCGGGCCGCTACGCGCTGATCGACAATTACGGCGACGCGCTGGCCCACGTCCGCCGCCTTCGGCTCGAGGGCGCGCATTCCATCAAGAACTACAACCAGCCGCGCCGCAACCAGCGCCAGCAGGTGGTCGCCGCCGCGCGCGCCGAGAACATCCTCGTCGTGCCGGAGGGCGGATCGCTGTTCCAGATGGACATCACGCTGATCCAGGACGGCAATTCGACGCTGGAGCACAACATACCGCAGCAGCGGCTCTACGAAGACGTGGTTAGTCTCTTCTCGCAGACCCAGGTCGGCTATTCGCCGACCCTCATCGTCTCCTACGGAGGCCTCGCCGGCGATCCCTATTGGACCCAGGCGACTCCGGTGTGGAGCCATCCCCTGCTGACCCGCCACACCCCTCCGGCCGAGCTCGCCGCGCGCGTTCGGGCGACGACCGCTCCGGCCGACCAGTTCGCAGACCAGTACAATGCCCGCGAATCGCGCCGGCTCAACCAGCGCGGCGTTCTCGTCGGAATCGGCGGGCACGGGCAGCAGCCGGGAATCGGCGACCATTGGGAGCTTTGGAGCCACGTCCGCGGCGGCGCCACGCCGATCGAGGCGCTTCGCCACGGAACGATCGATCCGGCGCGGATGTACGGCTTCACCGACATCGGCAGCCTCGAGCCCGGCAAGCTCGCCGACCTCGTCATCCTCGACGCCGATCCCACGCAGGACATCCGCAATTCGGACCATATCAACCAGGTGATGCTCAACGGCAGGCTCTACGACGCCGCGACGCTCAACGAGACGGTCACCGGCAATAGGGTGCGCCAGCCCTATTTCTGGGAGCGCGACGGCGGCGGCACTGGGGCGAATCCGGTGACCATCGGGCGGGATGCGGATTGAGGCCAAGGAGTCACCCCGGCGAAAGCCGGGGCCCATGAACCGAAGCGGCGGAAAGGATGGCTGACGGCGTCGCCACAGTTTCAGACCATCGTGTTCATGGGTCCCGGCTTTCGCCGGGATGACTCCCAGTGCACCCCGCACTCTCCCGGCCGGCTTCGGTAGCATTTGAGTAAGCCTTTGCTGTCACTGTCCAATCTTCAGCGCTTCCGGGGGGAGACGCAGGTTGGCTTTGCAGTTGCACGAAGAGTTCGTCGAACAGCGCGCGGTTCCCCGCCACGAGGGGATCGTGGAGCATGGGGTGCTGGTCTTCCGCGGCGCGGAATACCCGGTCCCGGTGATCAACATCTCCACCCGCGGGGCGATGATCGAAAGCGCGATCGAGCCGCGGCTCGGCGAGAGCGTGATGATCCGCTTCGAAGGCTGCAGCCCGATCTACGCCTTCGTCCGCTGGATGCGCGATGGAAGGCTAGGGCTCAACTTCGGCTGCGAGATGATCCTCGGCGAGGCCCATTGAACGCCTAGGATGCAAGGTCTAGGGCCTCCGGCAAGGAGGCGCCTGTGATCGATCTCTACACCTCGCCGACGCCCAACGGCTACAAGATCACGATCCTGATGGAGGAGCTGGGCCTCCCCTACGCGGTCCACGCGATCGACCTTTCCAGCGGCGCGCAGAAGGAGCCCTGGTTCACCGAGATCAACCCCAACGGCCGGATCCCGGCGATCGTCGATCGCGGCAATGGCGACTTCCCGGTGTTCGAGAGCGGGGCGATCATGATCTACCTCGCCGAGCGCGCCGGCGCCCTGCTCCCGCACGACGAGAAGGATCGAAGCCGCGTGATCCAGTGGCTGATGTTCCAGATGGGCGGTCTCGGCCCGATGATGGGCCAGGCCAACGTCTTCTCGCGCTACTTCCCCGAAATCATCCCGGCGGCGATCGAGCGCTACCGGCGCGAGAGCCGGCGCTTGCTGGAGGTGCTCGACCACCGCCTGTCGGGCCACGAATATCTCGCCGGCGACTATTCGATCGCCGACATCGCCAATTTCTGCTGGGCGCAGACCCACGACTGGCCGGGAGTGTCGATCGAGGGCCTCCCGCACCTCCAGCGCTGGATCGACCTGATCGCCGTCCGCCCCGCCGTCCAGCGCGGGCTCCAGATTCCGCCGCGCCCGCAAGACGCCGAAGCGCTGGTCGAGAAGGCCAGGACGATGCTCGCCTGAAGGACGATTCCATGAACGAGATGACCGGCATTTCCGCCCAGCCCGCTTATTCCGACGGGGTCGCGGCCTTGCTGAAGCGCAGGCCGCAATTGTTCATCGACGGTGCCTGGGTCGATTCGAGCCACGGCGCAACGATCGCGGTCTACGACCCCTCGACGGGCCGCGAGATCGCGCGGATCGTCGATGCCTCCGACGCGGATTGCGACCGGGCGGTGGCGGCGGCGCGCGCCGCGTTCGACGACGGCCGCTGGTCCGGCCTTCCGCCGGCGAAGCGCGAGCGGGCGATCATGCGGCTCGCCGATCTGATCGAGGCCAACATGGCCGAGCTCGCCGAGCTGGAATCGATCGACAACGGCAAGCCGAAGATCGCGTCGGGCGGCTACGATCTGCCGAGGTGCGTCGAGACCCTGCGCTACTGCGCCGGCTGGGCGACGCGGATTTCGGGCGAGCATGTCGAGCCCGCTTCCTTCCCCACCGGATCGGTCCACGCCTATGTCCGGCGCGAGCCGGTCGGCGTTTGCGTTCAGATCGTGCCGTGGAACTTCCCGCTGATGATGGCCGTGCAGAAGATCGGCCCGGCGCTGGCGGCGGGCTGCACTTTGGTCCTCAAGCCGGCCGAGCAGACGCCGCTGACCGCGCTCCGCCTCGCCGATCTGGTGGCCGAGGCGGGCATTCCGGCGGGCGTGTTCAACCTCGTCACCGGCATGGGCGAGACGGCGGGCGACCGGCTGGTGCGCTCGCCCGACGTCGACAAAATCGCCTTCACCGGATCGACCGAGGTTGGCAAGATCATCAACCGCGCCGCGACCGACACTCTGAAGCGAGTCACGCTCGAGCTCGGCGGCAAATCGCCGGTGATCGTCCTGCCCGACGTGGACGTGGCGGGGGCCGCGGCCGGCGCCGCCCGCTCGATCTTCGCCAATTCGGGCCAGGTGTGCATCGCCGGCTCGCGGCTCTACGCGCACCGCGACATTTTCGACGCCCTGATCGAGGGGGTCGCGAAGGCGGCGGCCCAGTTCAAGGTCGGCCCAAGCCTCGCCCCCGACACGATCATGGGGCCGCTCGTCTCGACCGAGCAGCAGGAGCGGGTGATGGATTATATCGAACAGGGCAGGAAGGCCGGCGCCTCGGTCTTCCACGGCGGCGACGCGCCGGGGAGCGAGGGCTATTTCGTCAATCCGACGATCCTCGTCGACGTGAAGCCGGAGATGAGCGTGGTTCGCGAGGAGATTTTCGGGCCGGTGCTCGCCGCCCAGCGCTACGACGACCTCGACGAGGTCGCCAAGGCGGCCAACGACACCAGCTACGGCCTCGCCGCCTCGATCTGGACCCGCGACGTCTCGGCGATGCACAGGCTCGCCGCCAGGCTTCGCGCCGGAATGGTGTGGGGCAACGCCCCCTCGCTCGCCGACGTCACCCTGCCCTTCGGCGGCTACAAGCAATCGGGCTTCGGCCGCGAAAGCGGGCGCTACGGGATCGAGGCCTATACCGAGCTCAAGACGGTGGCGATCGCGCTCTGAGGTGGCGATCGCGCTCTGAGCACGCCCCTTCCGTCACCCTGAACTTGTTTCAGCATGACGGCTGAGGACAGCCAAGCCTTGATCCCCTAGCCCGGCCCCGCTTATGGCTGCGACGGGGCGACGGACAAGAAGGAACCACCATGCGCGTGACCCGCCCCCTGCTCGGCCTTGCCGCCCTCGGCCTCGCCGCGACATCCGCGGCGCAGAACGCCCCGCCGCAGCCCAGCCCACAGCCGGGCCTGTCCGGGCTCGAGAATACGGTCGGCGAGCTGCGCGACGAGCAGCCCGCAGCCGCGCCGCCCTCGCGTGAAGCGGAGCCTCCCGCGGTGCCCGTGCCGACGATGCCGGCGCCGGCCGCTCCGGAACGGGCCGCTCCGGCGACACCTGCGCCGCGCGCCCGGCCCGCCTTCGTCGAGCCGCTGAGCCCGGAGCAGCGGGCGACGCTCGACGCCGCCGTGCGGCGCGGCCGGCTTCTGGGGGCGATCGCCCGCGCCGGGATCCTCGCCACCCAGGACATGCTGAGCAGGGTCTCCGACCCCGCGGGCGCCGGCATATCGGGCTGGCTCGCCGAGGCCGAAGGCAATGCCGTCACGGTCACCTTCTATGCCGACGGCGACGGCGGAGCGCCGCCGGCCGCGGTCTACAAGGTCACCATCCTCGGCGGGCGGCCGACGGCGCGCGAGGTCTTCCTCGCCGGCAACCATCCGCCGCTGACTGGCCACCTCGCCCGAATGGCGGCGGCGCGCCGGGCCACCGAGGGGCTCGATCACCGCGCCTGCGGCGGCCAGGATTTCAACGTGCTCGTCGTTCCGCCCTCGGCTCCGGACGCGCCGATCGACGTCTACCAGATCAGCCCGCAGACCAGCCGGGGCCACTTTCCGATCGGCGGCCATTTCAAATCGACCATCGCCGCCGACGGCAGCGTCGTCGCCTCGCGCGGCTTCACCAATGCCTGCCTCGACGTCGCCGCGGCGGAGCCCGCCGCCGGGCAACAGCCCGCGCCGATCGCGGTCAACCACCTGCTCGATCCGCTGCCCACCGAGATTCACGTCTTCCTGGCGATCTGGATCGGCCATCCGCTGGCCGTCGTCGCGGGCGATCCCCAGCGCCTGTTCGCGGTTACTCCAGAGGGGATCGGAGAGGTTCCGCGCTGATTTTTGCGCGCGCGCCATCTTGCGAAGAATCCGGAGAAAACATAGCTATAGCATAACATAGATGAGCGATCCGCTCGTCGATGGCCGTTACCAGTGGTGAAAAGCAGGGGCGGTGGAATTGGCTGGCGCGTTACAACGACATCTGGAAGCGTTCACCCGGCTTTCGGAGCAGGACCGCGCGTTGCTGGATGCGTTGGTCCGCAACAACATCCGGCAGGCCGGGGCGCGGCGCGACCTCATCCGCGAAGGCGAGCGGCCGCGCGGCGTGATCGTCATCGTCGAGGGCTGGGCCTCCTGCTACAAGCAGCTGCCGGACGGACGGCGCCAGATCGTCTCCTTCCTCGTCCCCGGCGATCTCGGCGACGCGAACGTCTTCATCCTTCGCGAAATGGATCATTCGATCGGCGCGATCACCGACCTCGTCTATGCCGAGATCCCGCCCGCCGAATTCGAGGCGGCGATGGCCCAGAGCCCGCAGATCGCCCGTGCCATCTGGTGGCACGAGCTGGTCACCGCCAGCATCCACCGCGAGTGGACGACCAATGTCGGCCAGCGTACGGCCTATGAGCGGATCGCGCACCTTTTGTGCGAAGTGGTCGTCAAGCTCGAGGCGGTCGGGCTCGCCGCGGAGGGAAGCTGCTTCCTGCCGCTGACCCAGTCCGACCTCGCCGAGGCCACCGGCCTCACCTCGGTTCACGTCAACCGGACGCTTCAGGAATTGCGCCGCGACGGCCTGATCTCCCTCCAGAGCCGCCGCCTCACGATCCCAGATTTCGCCTCTCTGGCGCGCGCCGGGGGCTTCAACCGCGCCTATCTGCACCTCGAACGCGAAGCGGCCTGAGGGAGCGATCCGGCGCGTGCCGCGTTCCCTTCCCCGAGCCGCGGCAACGAAAGCGCGATGATCGAAGCCTTTCTCATGAAATTGCGGGCTCGGGACGACGTCTCGGCCGAGGAGGAGCGCGCGCTTCGCGCGGCGATCGGCGAGGTCCGCGAAATCGGCCCCGACAAGACGATCATCCGCGCCGGCGACGAGATCAGCGAGAGCACCCTGCTGATCGAGGGGCTGCTCTGCCGCTACAAGGACCTGCGCGACGGACAGCGGCAGATCATGGAGCTCCACGTGCCCGGCGATTTCGCCGACCTCCACAGCCTCACGCTGAAGCGGCTCGACCACAATGTGATGACCCTGACTCGCTGCCGCCTGGCGATGGCGCCGCACGAGGGCCTGCGCAAGATCACCGCCGATTACCCCCACCTCACCCGCGTCCTGTGGTTTTCGACCAACCTCGACGCCGCGATCCACCGCGAATGGATGCTCTCGCTCGGCCGCCGCTCGGCGCTGTCGCGCACGGCGCATTTCTTCTGCGAGATGCGCATCCGCCTGGGCCTGGTCGGCCTCGCCGACGACGACGGCTATCCGCTCAACCTGACCCAGGTCGACCTCGCCGAGTGCCTCGGCCTGACGTCCGTTCACATCAACCGCACGCTGAAGGAGCTGCGCGAGCGCCGTCTCGTCGAGTTCCGCGGCGGGCGGGTTTCCATTCACGATCTCGCGGGGCTGGAGCGCGTGGCCGAATTCGATCCCGCCTATCTCCATCTCGAGCGGCGGGGCCGGTAAGGAGTCGCGGAAGGCACGATGCCCCATTACTACTTCCACGTTCACAACAGCATCGGCTTCGTCGAGGACGAGGAAGGCCGCGATCTGCCCGACCGGGACGTCGCCCGCCAGGAGGCGATCAAGGGCATTCGCTCGATCCTCAGCGAGGATGTGCTCGGCGGATTCATCGATCTGGCCGGCCGGATCGAGGTGGTCGAGGAAGGCAGCGGCGATCCCGCGCTGACCGTGCCGTTCGACGAGGCGGTGGACGTTCGGACGTAGATCGGATTCGCTTATGCTGAACCGCTCATCCTGAGGAGGGACTGAGCTTGGCGAAGGCCCGTCTCGAAGGACCGTCCTTCGAGACGCCGTTTCGACAAGCTCAACGGCTCCTCAGGATGAGCGCAGCGGGGGAGTCAGATCTGTTCAGTGCGCCGGCACGATCACCACCGCGTCCGCGAACGGGAGCGAGTGGACGATCGCGCCCCCCTCATTCTCCACGTCCAACCGCATGTTGAAGGGGATTCGTCCCTCGAGCGCTTCGGCGCTGAGGATCGAGCGTGCGGCGACCAACGTCTTGGCGACGATCGCCGCGATGTCGGGCAGCTCGCAGCCTTCCGGATCGAGAAGGATGTCCTCGCCGTCGCGGAGGTGAAAGAAATAATGGGCCATGCGCTTCCTCGCGTGCCAGGCGGGAGCGCAAAATCGGTCTCTCAGCCGCCGAGGCCTGGAAATCCCGCTCGGCGATGCCGCCTCATAAACCCAAATCCGTGATCGCTCAACGGTTTATGATGCAGATTGGCTACGCGAAACCATCATAGGATAAGATTGTCGCGCGAAAATGTGTTAAGGATGTAAAATCGTCGGGCGGATATTCCGGGCTCCGACGGCTGAGAGACCCCCTTGCTCGCGCTCCCGCCCTCGCTCGATGCGGAGATGCGCCATTACCACCGATCCAACATTGAGGCTGATGCTGCGCAAGTTCGAGCGCCGGGCCTCCCTCGACGAGGGGGACCGCCAGGCCCTGCTCGATCTTCCGCACAGGGTCCAGACCGTCGAGCCCGCGAGCTACATCCTTCGCGAGGGCGACCGGCCCGACCGCGCCTGCCTGATCCTTTCCGGCTTCGCCTATCGCCACAAGGTGACGGTCGACGGTTCGCGGCAGATCGTCAGCGTCCATGTCCCGGGCGATTTCGTCGATCTCGAAGGCGCATTGCTCAACGTCGCCGATCACAACGTCCAGGCGCTGACCCGCTGCGAGCTGGCCTTCGTTCCGCGCGACGCCCTGCGCGCCTTGATCCTCACCCATCCGAGAGTCGCCATGGCGATGTGGATCGATACCCTGATCGACAGCTCGATCTTCCGCGAATGGGTGGTCAATGTCGGCCGCCGCGACGCCCGCTCGCGAATCGCCCACCTGCTGTGCGAGTTCGCCCGGCGGATGGAGGTGGCGGGCCTCGCCGACGAATATCGCTACGAGCTGCCGATGACCCAGGAGCAGATCGCCGATTGCACCGGCCTCACCCCGGTCCACGTCAACCGGGTGCTCAAGACGCTCGACCGCGAGGGGCTGATCCGGCGCGACCGCCGCTTCGTCGCCATCCCCGATTGGGGGGCGCTCCGCCAGGTCGCCGGCTTCAGCGAAATCTACCTCCACCTCGACCAGGTCCAGCGCGACATCGCCCGGCCAAGCTGAGCCCGGCCCGTCATTGCGAGCGGAGCGAAGCAATCCAGTGCTGGGCCCGAGGTCCGCTGGATTGCTTCGGCCCCCGGCTTTCGCCGGGGTCCTCGCAATGACGGCGGGCGCCCGCAAAATCGCAAGAACGATCAAGCGTTTCGTCAAAAAGCGCTTGCCAAAAGCGCGGCCAGCCGGAACGGAGCGGCGGGGACTCAATTCGGGAGCGGCGGGGCAATCCCCGTCACGCCGCATGGGAGAATCGTTCATGAATCGCAATCGCTTGAAGCTGGCCGCGGCGCTCCTGCTCGCGGCCGCCGCGCCGGTGTTGGCGCAGGGCTCCACCAACGCCGCGCAGCGGCCGAGCGCCGCCTCGCGCTACGCGCCCTGGGGCGTCGACCTTTCCGCGCGCGATCCTTCGATCAAGCCCGGCGACGATTTCTGGCGCTACGCCAACAACACCTGGTTCCAGGGCAACCCGATCCCCGCCGACCGCTCCGCGTGGGGCGTCGGCACCGTATTGTCCGAGGACGTCGAGGCGCAGCTTCGCGACATCGTCGAGACCGCCAATCGCGGCACCGACCCGACCAGCCGCCAGGTCGCCGCGATGTACGCCAGCTACATGGACGAGGCGGGGATCGAGCAGCGCGGCGCGGCGGTTCTCCGCCCCTATCTCGACCAGATCGCGGCCGCCCAGACCCGCGACGACCTTCTGCGGCTGTTCGCCAAGCCCGGCTTCCCCTCGCCGGTCGGAGTCGGAATCACCCCCGATCCGGCCGATCCGACCCATTATGTCGTCGGCGCCGGCCAGGGCGGGCTCGGCATGCCGAACCGCGATTATTACCTGCGCGAGGGCGCCCAGTTCGACGCCTATCGCGCCGCCTACCGCAATTATGTAATCACCATGCAGCGGCTCGCCGGAATCCCCGATCCGGAAGCCAAGGCCGACGCGATCATCGCGCTCGAGCGGCGGATCGCAGAGGCGCACTGGACGCCGGAGCGCAACCGCGACGTCACCCAGTCGATCAACCCGATGACTCCGGCCCAGCTCCAGGAGCTCGCGCCGCAGTTCAACTGGCCCGTCACTCTCGCCTCTCAAGGGCTCACCAACGTCCAGAAGATTATCGTTCGCCAGCCTTCGGCGATTCAGGCCGAGGGCCAGCTGTTCGCCGAAGTGCCGCTGCAGACCTGGAAGGACTGGCTCGCCTTCCACTTCATCCGCAGCTACGCGCAATATCTGCCGCGCGCGTTCGACGAGGCCGATTTCGAATTCTATTCGCACACCCTGCGCGGGCAGGAGCGGCAGCGCGATCGCTGGAAGCGCGGCCTGGGCGTGCTCAACGGAGCGCTCGGCGAGGCGGTCGGCAAAATCTATGTCGAGCGCCACTTCCCCGACACCAGCCGCCAGCAGATGACCGAGCTGGTCGGCGATCTTCGCGCCGCGCTAGGCGATCGCCTGCGCGCCAACAGCTGGATGGACGAGGCGACCCGCACCGCCGCCATTGCCAAGCTCGACGCCTTCGATCCCAGAATCGGCAATCCGGTGCGCTGGATCGATTATTCCTCGATCCGGATCGATCCGCACGACCTGCTCGGTAACGTATTGCGGGCGTCCGAATTCCAGTGGAATTTGCAGCTCTCGCGCTATCCGAACCCGGTCGACCGTTCGCTGTGGGCGATGACTCCGCAGACGATCAACGCCTATTACAGCCCGCTCACCAACCAGATCACCTTCCCGGCCGCGATCCTGCAGCCGCCTTATTTCAATCCGACGGCCGACCCGGCGGTCAATTACGGCGCGATCGGCGCGGTGATCGGCCACGAAATCGGCCACGGATTCGACGATCAGGGCAGCCGCTTCGACCCCCAGGGGCGCCTGCGCAACTGGTGGTCGGACGCCGCCCGCGCGCGCTTCACCGAGCTGACCCGCCGCTTCGGCGAGCAGTACAACCAGTTCGAGGTGGCCGGCCAGCACGTCAACGGGCAGCTGACCATGGGCGAGAATATCGGCGATCTGGGCGGGCTCGAAATGGCCTATGCCGCCTACCAGCGCTACCAGGCGCGGCACGGCCGGGCGCCGGTGATCGACGGCCTGACCGGCGATCAGCGCTTCTTCCTCGCCTTCGCCCAGGCCTGGCGCAACAACGTCCGCGAGGGCGCGCTTCGCCAGCAGGTGCTGACCGATCCGCACAGCCCGCCGCAATTCCGGGTCAACGGAGTCGTTCGCAACGTCGACGCTTGGTACCGGGCGTTTAACGTCCAGCCCGGCGACCAGCTCTATCTCCCGCCCGAGCAGCGGGTGCACATCTGGTAGCCGCCCGCGAATCGCGACCTTTCGAAAGGGGCCGGGAAACCGGCCCCTTTGTTTTTGTCCGGCGCATCGCCCTTCCGTCGATCCGCGGCGGCGGTTGATCGAAGGGCGCGGCGGTTCGCCTAAGCGCGGTGCGCCTCCGCCGAAACGGAAATGAATCTCCCGGCGGCCGCGGCGAAGAAGGCTTCACCGTTCAACGCCAATCAAAGGGAAACCGCCATGACCATCAAGTCCAAGACCCTCCTGATCGCCGCCGCCGTCGCTTCCATCGCCACCGGCACCGCCGCCGCCGCCCAGGGCCGCGACGTCACCATCCTCGCCCCGACGCTCCCCTCCGATGTGCTGGTGCAGGTGGTCCGCTACGGCGATCTCAACCTGTCGAGCCCGGCCGGCCAGGCCCGCCTCGAGGACCGCGTGCGCAGCGCCGTCGACAATGTCTGCCCGGCGGGCTTCGCGATCGACCTCAACGCCGCTTCGCAGTCCAGCGCCTGCAAGATCGCCGCCTATGGCGACGCCCGCAGCCAGATGGACCAGGCGATCGCCCGGGCCCGCTCCGGCCAGCTCGCCTCGGCCGGCGGCGCCCTGCGCATCGCCGCGCGCCGCTAAGCTTCCCCCCGTCCCCCGGGGCCGGGCGGGCGTTCCCTTCGGGGAGCGCCCGCCTTTTTCATTCCCGCTCGCGCAGGAGGGCCGAAAGAGTCCAGCCGTCGCGGCCCCGCCCCCGGCCGTTGACCGCCTCGTCCAGATACCAGCGCCCGCCGTCGCGCACGAAGAAGAAGCGCGTCGAATCCGCGCGGTCGATGTTGGTCCAGTGCGCCTCGATCACCCGGTGATCGGGGCCGAAATCATATTGGACGAAGCTGACGCGCGATATCGACCAATCCTGAGCGTTGACCCACCAATCGAAATCGAGCGCTCCCACCAGATCGTCGTGGCCGCGCTGCCATGAATCGTAGGATTCGAACAAAGCGCGCAGGCGATCCGAATAGGCGTAGGACGAATCGGGCGGCGGCGAATCCGGATGAGCGCGATAAGCTTCGTAAACCTGCGCCACGAAGGCGCGCGGATCCTCGACGCCGGGTTGCGGGGCCGCGAATGCGGCGAGCATCAGAGCCGCCAGAATCAGAAAGAGCTTGCCCATCGCATTCCTCCCCGGCGCGCAATGAGCGCGAGCGGGAGGCTGATTGCAAGCACCTCGTCATCGCGAGCGAAGCGAAGCGATCCAGTGCGGCATCACCGCTCCACTGGATTGCTTCGTCGCTTCACTCCTCGCAATGACGGATCGGGCGGTCAGTCGTTCTCTTCCTCGGCGAACAATTCGGTCGCGACGTCGGCATTGGCGGAAAGGCGCACCTGATCGCCATCGACCGCTGCGACGAGGCCGAGCGAGATGTAATGATGGTGGCCCTCGTGGCTGCCCTGGCCGCTGTCGGCCTTGGTCAGCTTGATCCGGTCGCCATCGACCTTGTCGACCGTGCCGACGCGGACGCCGTCGGCGCCGATCACTTCCATATGCTCGCGAATGTCGTCCCTGGCAGCCATGGCGCTTCTCCTTATCGAAACTGGGTGTGCCTGCTGAACCGCCCGGACGGGCCGACTGTTCCGGCTTGATCGCGCCGCCCTTTCCGGCGAACCATCGCGCCAACGCAACATGGGGTCACGATCATGCGCCGCTTCGCCGCTCTCGCCGTCCTTTTCGCCACCGCCGCGGCGGCCCAGCCCGGCGCCTGGCGGCCCGCCCCCGTCACCGGGGCGACCGAGCCGTCCGAGGTCGTCGCGCATTCGGCGGCGACAGACTGGCGGCCGGTGGATCCCGAGAATCTGCTGGTGATGGAGCTGGCCGACGGGGCCAAGGTCTATATCGAGTTGGCGCCGGATTTCGCGCCGGTCCACGTCGCCAACATCCGCCGCTACGCCCGCGGCGGCTGGTGGAACGGAGCGACGATCTACCGGGTGCAGGACAATTATGTGACGCAGTGGGGCAATGGCGATGCCAGCGTGCCGCTGCCCCAGGGCGTGGTGGCCCGGCCCCCGGCCGAATATGAGCGCGGCAGCGAAGGCCTCGCCATCCGCCCGCTCGGCTTTCCCGACAGCTACGCACCGGCGGCCGGCCACGTTAACGGCTGGCCGGTCGCCTACGATCCGGAGCGCTCCAGCGCCTGGCTCACCCATTGCTATGCCAGCGTCGGCGTCGGCCGAGACCTGGCGCCCGACACCGGCACGGGCGGCGAGCTCTACGCGGTGATCGGCCACGCTCCGCGCCCGCTCGACCGCAACATCGCCAATGTCGGGCGGGTGATCGAGGGCATGGCCGCCCTCGCCGCCCGCCAGCGGGGCACCGGCAATCTCGGCTTCTACCAGGCCGAGCGCGGAGAGACTCCGGTCCCGATCCGGTCGGTGCGCGTGGCCGCGGACATGCCGGCCGCGGAGCGCCCGCAATTCGAGGCGATGCGCACAGACACGGAAACCTTTTCCGCTTACGTCCGCGGCCGGGCCAACCGGGGCGGGGCCTTCTTCAATGTGCCGGCGGGCGGCGTCGACATCTGCAACGTCAACGTGCCGGTCCGGCGGCGGCCTAGCGCAGCACCATCCGGTCGCCGCTGATCTCCACGGTGCCGACGCGCTCGAGATAGGATTGGCCGAGCAGCGAGACCTGCAGCTGGTCGGCCACCGCGGCGCGCACGTCGCGCGCCTCGAGCGGGCCGATCGCCACCCGGTCGATCGTCACCGGGATCACCTCGATCACACCGCCCGCCCCGCGCGCCGAGGCGCGTGTCGAGGGCAAGGCGATGCCGGCCCGGCGCGCGTCGGCGCCGGTCAGGGCGACGACCGAGGCGCCGGTATCGACGAGGAAGCGGACCGAGGCTCCGTTGACCTGGGCGTCGACGTAGAAATGGCCGTCCGCGGCGCGGAGAATCTCGCGCCGGGCATAACCATTGCCCGCCCTGGGCGCGGGCGCCGGGGCGGCCGGCTGGAGCGCCCCCCGAGGCTCGGCCTCGGGCGCTTCGCCGGACAGGTTCGGCGCGATCAGCGCGACGCCGAGCGCGGCGACTCCGAGCCAGAGCAGATTGCTTCCCGCGGACATAGCCCGCTCATAGCGCCTGGCCGGCCAATGCCCGGTTAACGCGGGCGAAAAGACGGCGCCCGCCGGATATTATCCGACGGGCGCCAACGCCTCTCCTGGCTGATTGGCACTTCGAGCGCAGGCGGGGCGCGCTTCCGCCGCCATTGGCCGGGCAGCGGAGAGGGATTCCTGCCTGATCAGGCCGCGTGCGATTCCGGGATATACCGGCGGCGCACGGTGCGAACGATCTGCCCGCCGGCGACCAGAGGCGCGCTCTCGAGCGGCAGCGCAGTGCCGCAGAAGGCGCATTCGGCCATCATCCGGCCGATATACCAGTGCGTACGCCCGCAACCCGGGCAATGGTTCGTCTGATCGTCGCGATAGCAGATGTGATACCCGCGCATCGCCACCGGGGGGACGAGGCTCCCGCCCCGCGCTTCCAGAACATTCGTCGCCATTACATCGGCTCCTTCCAAACCCACTTGCGCGCATCAACGCCGGTCGTCGGGAGGAAGTTGCAATGGAAAGGACGGCGCGCGCATTTTGCCGCGGCTGCCCTTCCCGATTTCGCAAGCCGGTCGAACGGCTTATTCGGACTGCGGAGCCCCGCTCGGAGCCGCTGCCGTCTCTGCCGGAGCGCCCGCGGGCGCTTCGCCCGGCGTGGTCTGCGATGCCGCGACCGGAGCCGCGCCGCCGACCGGAATCATCGTGATGTGTAGCGGATTGGGACGAAGATCGTTGAGCGAGCCGTTGCTCGCGTCGACCACGCCGCCGACGATCCCGCCGAAGATGGCGTTGCCGGCGAGCGCGGTGCCGCCGCCGGCGCGCATGCGGCTGTGCACCTCGGCTTCGGCCGGCTGGTAGCCGTCCATCGTCGCGGTGACGACGAAGTCGTCCTTGCGCTTCAGCCGCAAGGCCGCAGCGGTCTTTACCGAAACTTTGTCAATTTATCCGACAGTGCCGGCATGTCGGAGAGGCTTACACCCAGGCTGCGGCGGGCAGGCCGGCGATGATCCGGCTGTTCAAGCATTATGTGCCCTTCGCGGTCCTGCTGCTGGGAGCGATCGACTTCGCCTTGCTCCTGTTCGGCGCGGAGGCCGGGTGGGCGCTTCGTTTCTGGCAGGTTTCGGGGACGTTCGACCTGCAATCCGCGCCGCTTCCCAGCATGATCGCCTTCGCCGCGGCGCTCCAGACGGCGATGGTCGCCGTCGGAGTCTACGGGATCGAGGCGATCCGATCGGTGCGCTTCGCGACGGCGCGTCTGCTCGTCGCGGTCGCGCTCGGCATTTTGCTGCTTTCGGTTCTTTTCTTTCTTTTTCCGCCGGTCAGCTTCTGGCGATCGAGCCTGCTCTACGCGACGGCCTTCGCGCTGCTGGGGATGATCGCCGTGCGCACGGCGCTTCGCGACACGCTCGGCAGCGAGCGGTTCAAGCGGCGGGTGATGGTGCTTGGAACGGGCGTGCGCGCCAAGCGGATCGAGGCCCTGGCGGCGCGGACCGGCGCGGGCTTCGCGGTGGTCGGCGTAGTCGACATGAACGACAGCGCAGGTCTCCCCGCCCAGGCGCTCCGCCTCAGCGCGGGCGAGCTGGTCCTCGCTCTGGAGGAGCGGCGCAATGCCCTGCCGCTCGGCGATCTGCTCAAGATCAAGACGACCGGGGTCCAGGTCCACGATTTCTCTTCGTTCATCGAACGCGAGACCGGCCGCGTCGACCTCGACAGCCTCAACCCTTCCTGGCTGATCTTCTCCGACGGCTTCTCGGCCGGGCGGCGCCTGTCGACCATCGCCAAGCGGCTGTTCGACGTCGTGGCCAGCGGGCTTCTGCTCGTGCTCACCTTGCCGCTCGTCGCGCTGACGGCGCTCGCGGTGAAGATCGAGAGCGTCGGCCCGGCCTTCTTCCGCCAGCGCCGCGTGGGCCTCTACGGCCAGCCGTTCGACGTCATCAAGCTGCGCTCGATGCGCGAGGACGCCGAAGTGGGCGGCAAGGCCGTCTGGGCGCAGAAGGACGATCCCAGGGTCACCCGGGTCGGGCGAATCATCCGCAAGCTTCGAATCGACGAGCTGCCCCAGGCCTGGTCGGTGCTGAAGGGGGACATGAGCTTCGTCGGGCCCCGCCCCGAGCGGCCCCAGTTCGTCGCCGACCTCGAGGCGCGGCTGCCTTATTATGCCGAGCGCCATGTGGTGAAGCCCGGCATCACCGGCTGGGCGCAGATCAACTATCCCTATGGCGCGAGCGTCGAGGATGCGCGCGAGAAGCTCGAGTTCGACCTTTATTACGCCAAGAATTACTCGCCCTTCCTCGATCTCCTGATCCTGCTCCAGACCGCGCGCGTCGTGATCTGGCCGGAGGGCGCGCGATGACCGGCTTCGTCGCCCTGTGGAGCCATTTGCTCGCCGCGGCGCTCTACGGCGCGCTGGCCGTCTATCAGCTGCGCCGCTGGCACGGCGATCCGCTGAGCCGCCCGCTCGTCACCGCCTTCGCGGCCATGGCGGTGTGGACGATATTCCTCGCTCTGCTCGGCCCCTACACCTATCTCGCCCAGCTCGCCGAGAGCGGCCGAAACCTCGCCTTCCTGGCCTTCATGTACGGCCTGCTCACGGCCGCCGAAGACCATCGCGGGCAGCGGGCGGTCAAGGGGCTGTTCGCCGCCGTGGCCGCAGTCGTGGGCCTTCAAATCGTGGTCGGCGGAGTGATGCCCGAATTCGAGCGCGCGCCGCTGATCTTCGAGATGCTGGCTTCGTCGAGCCAGGCCATCGGGCTGATCATCGCCGCCGGAGCGCTCGTACTCGTCCACAATCTTTACGGCCAGGCGGCCCCCGGCTCGCGGCCGGCGCTGAGCCTGGCGATGCTCGCGCTGGCGGGCATGTGGGCCTACGATCTCCACCTCTACACCATCGCCTTCTTCTCCCGCTCGCCGGCCGGCGACCTCTTCGCGCTTCGCGGCATCGTCCTTTCCGCCCTCGCGGCTTTGTTCGCGATGGCCGCGCGCAACGCTACCTGGAAAATCCAGATTTCCCGCGCCGCGACCTTCCAGTCGGTCTCGCTGATCGCCATCCTCGTCTACCTCGTCGCGATGATGCTCGCCGCCCGGGCGATGGAGATCGTCGGCGGAGATTGGGTCCGGATCGGCCAGGTCGGGGTGGTCTTCGTCACCACGCTGACGGCGCTCGTTCTCCTTCCTTCGGCCAAGCTTCGGGCCTGGACCCGGGTCGTGCTGCTCAAGCATCTGTTCGAGCATCGCTACGATTACCGCCAGGAATGGCTGCGCTTCACCGACACGGTCGGGCGCCAGAGCGGCGCGAGCCTCGAGGAACGCGCGGTCAAGGCGATCGCGGACATTGCGGGCGCGCCGGCCGGGCTGCTGATCGCCTGCGACGAGGGCTATCGCCTGTCGAGCGCGGGCAGCTGGAACTGGACCCAGCCGGTCGCGACCGCGGAAGACGCCGAGCCGCTGCTGCGTCACATCGAGAAGAGCGGCTACGTCCTGGAATTCGAGTCCATCCGCGGCGGCTGGCTCGCCCACGGCGAATTGCGCGTGCCGGTTCCCGCCTGGCTCGCCGGAATCGAGAGCGCATGGGCCGGCGTTCCGCTGATCCACGGCGGGCGGCTCGCCGGGCTCGTCATCCTCGCCTGCCCCGCCGTGCGCCGGGCGCTCGACTGGGAGGATTTCGACCTGTTCCGCAACGCCGGAATCCAGGCGGCCTCCTACATCGCCGAGGCGCGAAGCCAGCAGGCGCTCGCCGACGCCCGGCGCTTCGACGAGTTCAATCGCCGATTCGCCTTCATCCTCCACGACATCAAGAATCTCGTCAGCCAACTGAGCCTCGTCGCCCGCAACGCAGAGCGGCACGCGGAGAACCCCGAATTCCGCGCGGACATGATCGCCACGCTGCAAAGCTCCGTCAGGAAGATGAACGACATGCTCGCCCGTTTGTCCCCGGGCGCGGCCCGCGGCGCGGAGCCCGCCCGGCCGGTTGCCGTCCGCCCCTTGATCGAGGCGATCGCCGCGGCGAAGAGCCGGCTCCATCCGGTCCGCTTCGCCGGCGAATCGGAGCTGATCGCTCTGACCGACGCGGCCGCGCTCGAACAGGCGATCGGTCATCTCGTGCAGAACGGGATCGAAGCCAGCCCGGCCGGGGAGCCGGTCGAGATCCGGCTCTACGAGAGCGGCGGCGATGTCGCCATCGACATCGTCGACCGCGGCCACGGGATGTCTCCCGCCTTCGTCCGCGACCGGCTGTTCCAGCCGTTCGTGTCGACCAAGGAATCGGGCTTCGGAATCGGCGCCTTCGAGGCCCGCGAGCTGATCCACGCGATGGGCGGCCGCCTCGACGTCGAGAGCGCCGAGCAGCACGGCACCTGCTTCACCCTCTATCTTCCGGCGGCCGAGGATCGGGCCGCCTTTGTCTATGAACGGATGCGCGCATGAATGCCCCGATCGACCCCAAAAGCTTCAAGCCAAAGCTGCTGATCGTCGAGGACGACGAGGGGCTGCAGCGCCAGTTGCGCTGGGCCTATGACGATTACGAGGTGCTCGTCGCCTCCGACAGGAACGCGGCGATCGAGCTGATCCGCTCGGCCGAGCCTGCGGTGGTCACGCTCGACCTCGGCCTGCCGCCCGATCCGGACGGAGTCTCGGAAGGCTTCGCTGCGCTCGAGACGATCCTGACCCTGAAGCCGGAGACCAAGGTGATCGTCGCCTCGGGCCACGGCGCTCGGGAAAGCGCTCTTCGGGCGATCGCATCGGGCGCCTATGATTTCTACCACAAGCCGGTCGACATCGATCAGCTCGGGCTGATCGTGAAGCGCGCCTTCCAGCTTCACGGGCTGGAGGACGAGAACCGCCGGCTTGAAAGCCGGGTCGGCGACGACCGCACCGTGCTCGGCTCGATGGTCACCGCTGCGCCGGAGATGGTGAAGGTCGCGCGGACGATCGAGCGCGTGGCCGGCACCGACGTCTCGGTCATGCTGCTCGGCGCCTCGGGCACCGGCAAGGAGCTGCTCGCCCAGGGCGTCCACCGCACCAGCCGCCGCCGCGCGGGAGGCTTCGTCGCGATCAACTGCGCGGCGATTCCCGAAAACCTGCTCGAGGCCGAATTGTTCGGCTACGAAAAGGGCGCGTTCACCGGGGCGATCAAGACGACCGAGGGAAAGATCGAGCTCGCCCATGGCGGCACCCTGTTCCTCGACGAGGTCGGCGACATCCCGCTGCCCTTGCAGGTCAAGCTGCTTCGCTTCCTCCAGGAGCGGGTGATCGAGCGTATCGGCGGCCGGCGGACGATTCCGGTCGACACGCGGATCGTCTGCGCCACCCACCAGAATCTGGAGGAGATGATCCGCGCCGGGACGTTCCGGGAGGACCTATACTACCGGCTCGCCGAAATCGTGGTGCGGATCCCGTCGCTCGCCGAGCGGCACGGCGACGCCGCCCTGCTCGCCAAGCATTTCCTGTCGCGCTTCGCCCGCGAGATGAACCCGCAGGTGAAAGGCTTCGCGCCCGGGGCGCTGGCGGCGATCGAGACCTGGGCCTGGCCCGGCAATGTGCGCGAGCTCGAGAACCGGCTCAAGCGCGCGGTGATCATGGCCGAGGGCAAGCTGATCACGGCCGAGGATCTCGATCTCGCGGCGCCGGACGGCGAGACTCTGCCGGTCAACCTCAAGGCCGCGCGCGAATGCGCCGACCGCCAGGTGATCCGCAAGGCGCTGGCCCAGGCCGACGGCAACATCTCCGCCGCCGCCAAGCTGCTCGGCATCAGCCGGCCCACCCTCTACGACCTCCTCAAGCAATATGGGCTGCAGGGGTAAGCGGGATGACCTGGCGCCTTCGCCCCACCGAGTCATCCCGGCGAAAGCCGGGACCCACGAACACCGCCTTCATCGATCAGGCGAAGGCGCCTTCGCGTTCGTTCTCCTGCCTTCGTTCATGGGTCCCGGCCTCCGCCGGGATGACTCCTCTGTTGGTCGCGCTGGCCTTGCTCGCCGCCTGCTCCGGCAAAAGCGGAGACGCCTATCAGCGCGGCCTCGCGGCGTTCAACGCGGGCGACGTGCGCACCGCCCGGGTCGAGTTCCTCAACGCGATCGAGGCCGATCCCGGCAATCGCGCGGCGCGGATCATGCAGGCGCAGGTCGATCTCGCGCTGGGCGACGGAATCGCCGCCGAATCCGAGGTGACGCGGGCGCGCCAGGCCGGCGCCCCGGTCGGCGAGACCGCCCATCTCCTCGCCCATGCCAAGCTGCTCCAGGGCGACGCCCAGGCCGCGCTGACGGAGACCCCGCTCGCGGCGCCCGCGCACCAGGCCTATGCCGCGCGAATCGAGGGCCGCGCCTACATGGCGGCCGGCGACGACGACAATGCTCGCGGGGCATTCGACCGCGCTCTCGCGCTCGCACCCAACGACAGCGACGTCTGGGCGGACATCGCCCGCTTCCGGCGCGGCAGCGGCGATCTCGCCGGCGCCCTCGAGGCGGCCGACCGCGCCGTCGCCGCGCGCCCGTCAAACGTCGAGGCGCTGGTGCTCCACGGCACCCTGACGCGCAGCCAATATGGCCTTGCCGCGGCAATCCCCTGGTTCGACCAGGCCCTTTCGGTCGACCATGGCAATGTCGAGGCCTTGCTCGCGCGCGCCGCGACTCTCGGCGATCTCGGGCGGATGAGCGAGATGCTGGCCGACGCCCGCGCGGTCCACCGGCTGACCGGGGGCCACCGCACCGCTTATTATCTGGAGGCGGTGCTCGCCGCGCGCGCACGCAACTTCCAGCTCGCCAAGAGCCTGTGGGCCCGCACCGGCGGCGAGTTCGACACTATTCCCGCCGGCCGGCTGCTGCTTTCGGCGATCGACTTCGAGACCGGCAACGAGGAGCAGGCGGCGCGCCGCCTCATCGCCTTGGTGAACGAGCAGCCGCGCAACCGCCGGGCGCGCCGCCTGCTTGCGGCCGCCCAGTGGCGGATGGGAGATTCGCAAAGCGTGGCGAACACGCTCCGCCCGATCGCCGACATGCCGGACGCGGACAGCTACAGCCTTTCGCTGATGGGCCGGGCGATGACCCGGCTCGGCGACAACCAGGCCGGAGCGCTCTATCTCGCCCGCGCGGCGCGGCCGCAGCCCGGCTCGCTCGCCTCGCTCGAAACGCTGAGCGAGGGCGAGTTCGCCGCCGTGCGCTCGGCGGCCCTCGAAAACCCGACGAACGGCCCCGCCCAGGTGCGCCTGATCGCCGCGCTCCTCGCGCGGCGCGATATCGGCGAGGCGGTCAGCCGCGCCCGGCACCTGCGGGACGCCAATCCCGGCGTGCCCGAAGTCCACATCCTGCTCGGCGACGCGCTCGGCATCGGCGGGAATTTCGAAGAGGCCGCGCAGGCGTATCGGCTCGCGGCCAATCTGGCCTTCACCGAGAATGTCGCCTTGCGGCTGATCGACGCGCTCGAGCGCTCCGGGCAGATCGACGCGGCGGACAACGTACTGAACCTGTTCGTCGAGCAGAATCCGCGCAGCGTCGCCGGCCTCATCCTGCTCGGCGGGCGGGCGATGCAGCGGCAGGACTGGGCCTTCGCGATCAATGTCTACGAGAGCCTTCGCCGGCGGATCGGCGACAACGACGCGACGATCCTCAACAACCTCGCCTGGGCCTATGCGGAAAGCGGCGAGGCGGTTCGCGGGGTCCCGCTCGCCCGGCGCGCCTGGGCGCTCGACCGCGACAATCCGGCAACGGCCGACACGCTCGGCTGGCTCCTGTTCAAGAACGGCCACCGCGCCGAAGGCCTTGCGCTCCTGCAACGCGCGGCGCGCGGCGCCCCGAGCGACGCGGACGTGCAGCGGCGCTTGTCGCAGGCGCGCGCCGGCTAGCGCAGAGCCGCCCGGTCCAGATTGAGCTCGGTCAGCGGTATCACGGTCACGTTCGGCTGGGTGCGGCGAAGCGCTTCGAGGAACTTCGACGAGTCGCCGACGATGACGATCGTCGCGCCTTCCGGCCGAAGCAGGTCGGCGGCCACGCCCTGCGCCCCGGCCGGAGTCACCGCCAGAACCGAGGCCTGGTAGCGCAGGATCTCGGCCGGATCGACGCCGCGGATGACGTAGGAGCTGACCAGCTGGGCAAGGCCCGAGGTCGTCTCCACGTCGCGTCCGAAATCGCCGGTCAGCGAGGCGCGCCGGGCGTTCAGCTCGGCCGCCGGCACCGGCTCCGCGCCGAGCCGGCGCATCTCGCCGAGTATGAGCCCGAGCACCTCCGCCGCCGCGTCGTTGCGGGTCTGGGTCGAGGCGACGAACGGCCCGGCCTCCCGACGTGCGTCGATGCTGCTGCCGGAGCCGTAGGAAAGGCCCCGGCGGATCCGGATCTCCTGGTTGAGCCGGGCGCTGTAGCCTCCGCCGAGCACGGCGTTGACGACTAAAGCGCGGTAGAAGCGCGGGTCGCGCCTGGCGATGCCGTCGCGGGCGACGGCCACCGCCGCCTGGCCTGCGCCGGGCATGTCGACGACCAGCACGCCGGTGCGCGGCGCGGGGCGCGGCGAAGAGACGTGCGCCGCCGGCGCCCCACCGGAGCGCCAGCCGCCGAAATGAAGCTCGGCCAGGCGCAGCGCCTCGGCGGGCGCGATGTCGCCGGCGAAGACCAAGGTGGCGTTGTCCGGCCGCCACTGGGCGCGGTAGGCGGCCTCGATGTCGGCGCGGGTGATCGCCGCGAGCGAGGCTTCGGTGCCGCCTGCCGGATGGCCGTAATCGGAAAGGCCGTAGAGCGCCCGAGCGGTCGCCATGCCGGCGAGATCGCCCGGATCGCGCATCACGACTCGCACCGCGTCGGCGGCGATCGCCCGCTGCCGCTCGAGCTCCTCGGCGGGCAAGGTCGCGTTGCGCGCGACGTCGGCCATCAGGGCGGTTGCGCGGTCGGCATTGGCGGTGCGCACGGTGAGGCCGAGCGATGAGCCGTCCCAGCCGGCGCCGCCGCCGAGCGAAGAGCCGAGCGCCTCGACCTGGGCGTCGATCTCGGTCGCCGAGCGGCTCGCCGTGCCCTCGGTCATCACCGACGCGGCGAGCGAGGCGGTGCCGGCCCGGCCTTCCGAATCGCGAGACGCGCCGCCTGGGGCGACGAGCGAGATGGTCACCAGCGGCAGCGAACGGCTGGGGACGGTGATCACTGTCAGCCCGTTGGCGAGACGCTGGGTGACCGGCGCGGGAACCGCGGGAGCCACGTCCGGCGCGGGTGCCGGAGGCGCCGCGCGCTCGGCTTCGGGGGCGGGCTGAACGACCGCGATATGCTCGGGCCGGCTCAGCGGCGCCGCCTGGACGGTGGCCGCGGTGGCGATGGCGTCGCCGCGGGCGGTGCCGCGCGATTCCTCGGGCAAATAGCGAAGGGAGGCGCTGCGCTCGTCGCGAAGCCAGGTCCGCGCCGCGCGCTGGATGTCGGCGGGGGTGACCGCCGCGATCTGCGCCAGACGGCGGTCCGCCGCAGCGGCGTCGCCCTCGACGATCACCGCCTCGGCGATCGCCGAGGCCTGGCCGTCGGCCGTCTCGCGCTCGCGGATCGCGGCGGTGAGCAGCTCGTTCTTGGCCTCCGTGAGCTCGGCTTCGGTGACCGGCGTGTCGCGGAAGCGGGCGACCTCGCGGCGCAGCGCCGCCTCGCCATCCTCGGCCGTCCGGCCGCTGGCGAGAATGGCGTAGACCGCGATATTGCCGCGCCCCTGCTTCGAATCGACATAGGAGCTGGCCTGGGAAGCGACCTGGTCCCGGTAGACGAGGCTCTGGTGCAGCCGCGAGCTTTCGCCGGTGGACAGAATGCCGTCGAGCACCTCGATCGCAGCCGAATCCGGATGCGCCGCTGGCGGGACGGGATAGGAAATCATCACCGCGGGAAGCGGGGTGTTCGCCTCGTAGACCGTATAATGGCGCGCCTGGGTCCGCACCGGCTCCTCGGCCGTCACGCGCGGGATCGTCCCCGCCGGCCGGGCGATCGGGGCGAAATAGCGGTCGACCCAGCGGTCGAGCTCGGCCTGATCGAAATTGCCGGCGACGACGAGCACGGCATTGTCGGGCCGGTAGTAGGTGGCGTGAAAGGCGCGCACGTCGTCGATCGTCGCCGCGTCGAGATCCTCGATCGACCCGATTCCGGGCCGGCCGTAGGGCAACACATCGTAGCTGATCTGCGGGAAATAGAGGTAGAACATCTTGCCGTAGGGCTGGGCGAGGACGCGGCTGCGATATTCCTCCTTCACCACGTCGCGCTCGGAGGCGAAGTAGCTCTGCTCGACGACGAGGCTGCCCATCCGCTCGGCCTCGGCCCAGAGAAGCCGCTCGAGATGGTTGGCCGGGACGACCTCGTAATAATTGGTGTAGTCGTCGTTGGTCGAGGCGTTGTTGAAGCCGCCGACATCCTCGGTCAGCCGGTCGAACTGCTCGGGCACGAGGTTCCGGCTGGCCTTGAACATCATGTGCTCGAACAGGTGGGCGAAGCCCGAGCGCCCGCGCGGATCGTCGCGCGAGCCGACGTCGTACCAGACCTGCACCGAGACCTGCGAGCTCGCTGGATCGCGGACCGAATAGACGCGAAGCCCGTTGGGCAAGGTGCGGCTGACATAGCGAAGGGCGGGCACCGACGTGGAGTCTTCGGCCAGCGCCGGCGCGGCCAGGCCAAGCAGCACGACCAGCGCCGCGCGGAACATCATCTTCATTTCAAACGCCTCCCGAGCCCGCCGCATTGCTGGGCCGGGGCGCGGGCGGCGTCAAGCTTGCAGCGCCTCGGCCATCTCCGCGAGCTCCAGCCAGCGGATCTCGGCGGCGTCCTTCTCCGCCCGGGCCTTGTCGATCGCCTCGGTGAGCTGTGCGAAGCGGCCGGGATCGCGGGCGTAGAGATCGGGATCGGACAGGATGTCCTCGTCGCGGGCGATCTCCGCCTCGAGCGCGTCGATCCGCGCCGGCAAGAGGTCGTAGTCGCGCTGGTCCTTGTAGGTGAGCTTGGTCGGCTTGCGCTCGTCCCGCGCCGCCGCCCTGGGCGACGCGACCTTGGGGTTGTGGACGTGCGGGCGCCTTTTGCGTTCCCAATCCTCGTAGCCGCCGGCGACGATGTCGACCTTGCCCGACCCGTCGAGCCCGAGCGTGATGGTCACCGTCCGGTCGAGGAAGTCGCGGTCGTGGCTGACGATCAGCACCGTGCCGTCATAATCGGCGATCACCTCCTGAAGCAGGTCGAGCGTCTCCATGTCGAGGTCGTTGGTCGGCTCGTCGAGCACGAGGAGGTTGGAGGCCCGGGCGAATTCGCGCGCCAGGAGCAGCCGCGAGCGCTCCCCGCCCGAAAGCGAGCCGATTTTCGCGTCGACCAAAGTCGGCTCGAACAGGAACTCCTTGAGATAGCCCTGGACGTGCTTCTTCGTGCCCCGAACCTCGATCCAGTCGCCGCCATCGGCCAGCACGTCGCGAACGCTCTTGGCGGGATCCAGCAATCGCCGCTGCTGGTCGATCATGATCCCCGAGAGCGTCTTCGCCCGCGTGACCCGGCCCTCGTCGGGCGCGATGTCGCCGGTGAGCAATTTGAGCAGGGTCGTCTTGCCGGTGCCGTTGGCCCCGACGACGCCGATCCGGTCGCCGCGCTGGATGCGCAGCGAGAAATCCTTGACGATCGTGCGGTCGCCGAAGCGCTTCACGACATGATCGGCCTCGATCACCATCTTGGTGCGGACCTCGTCATTGGCGAGGCCGAGCTTCGCCGTCCCTGCAGGCCCCAGCATCGCCGCCCGCGCCGCGCGCATCTCTCCCAATTTGGCCAGCCGCCCCTGGTTGCGCTTGCGCCGCGCGGTGACCCCGCGCTGCAGCCAGTGAAGCTCGAGCTTCAGCTTCGCGTCGAGCTTGTCCGCCGCCCGCGCCTCCTCGGCATAGACCGCCTCCGTCCACGCCTCGAAGCCGCCATAGCCGACCTCGGCGCGGCGGATCTGGCCGCGGTCGAGCCAGAGCGACGAGCGCGTGAGGCGCTTGAGGAACGTGCGGTCGTGGCTGATGACGATGAACGCGCCGGTGTAGCGCGACAGCCAGTCCTCCAGCCATTCGATGCCGGCGAGATCGAGATGGTTGGTCGGCTCGTCGAGCAGAAGCACGTCGGGATCGGCCGCGATCGCCCGCGCGATCGCCGCCCGGCGCCGCTCTCCCCCCGAGGCCGTCGCCGCCTCGCGGCCGAGGTCGAGCCCGATCTGGTCGGCGATCGCCTCGACCTCGTGCAAAGCCGCGCCGCCCGCCAGCGCAAAGTCGCGCAAGGTCGGACAAGCGGCAACGTCCGGATCCTGCTCCAGCAGCACCACCCTGGTGCCGGGCTGGATCGTGCGGCGGCCCTCGTCGGTCTCGATCATGTCGGCCAGGCATTTGAGCAGGGTGGTCTTGCCCGCCCCGTTGCGGCCGATCAAAGCCAGCCGGTCGCGCGCGCCGACAAAGATGTCGAGTCCGCGAAACAGCCAGCCCGATCCCTGGATCAGGCCGAGATTTTCGTAAGCGAGGACGGGGGCTGCCATGATGCGGGCGATCTAGGGACGAAGAGACGCCGCGTCACTAGCCTCCAACCCGACCAGCTTGAATCGTTCCCCGGCGAAGGCCGGGGCCCAGGAGCCGGAGGCTTTTCCGCGAGGCTTTCGCGTACGAAACCCGGCGAGCGCCGGGCCTGGACCCCGGCCTTCGCCGGGGAACAGCATGTGCGACCCCAGTCGAGTTCCACTCCGGCCTCAGATCTCGCGCCCCTGCGGAAGAAGGGACATCAGAACTCAACCCAAACGCCGACGCCGCTTCACCAGCCACACCAGGCCGCCCTCGACGACGAGAAGGACTGCGACCGCGCAGATCGTCGCGACGAAGGGGTTCCAGCCGAAAGCGTGAAGGCCGTAGCCCAGGGTGATGAAGCCGCCGACCCAGATCAGGCTCCCAGCCAACACCGCCAGGGCGAAGGTCCCCAGCGGCAGCGCCAGTATGCCCGCTGGCAAAGAGAGATAGACGCGGACCACCGGGACGGTCTGGCCGATGAAGGTCGCGACGAAGGCGTTGCGGCTGTAGCGCCGGGCGAGCGACAGATAGAGATCTTCCTTGAGCCACACATAGCGGCCGTAGCGCTTGACCATCCGGTGAGTCCGCTCCTCTCCGAGCGCGAAGCCCAGCCCGTACCAGCACACCGCTCCGAGCGTCGAGCCGAGGGTGGTCACGACGATCAGCAAAGGCAGGTCGATCGGCCGCTGCGCCAGCGCGCCGCCGAGGAAGATGAACAGGCCATAGGAGGGCACCACGGGCACAAGTCGCTCGAGCAGTGCGAGCACGGCGGCGCCGATCATCCCGTAGGCAAGGATATCGAGGATCGGGACGAGGTCGGACATTCGGACCCGCGGGCTGGAGTGAGACGCTGGCCTATGCCTAGCACAGGCAGCCTATGCAAAAACATAACGCCAGGTTTTTCTTGTGGATTCCCCCGCTCGGCCGCTTACCGCCGGTCTGACTTCTTATGCCTCGTCGAAGCGGAAGAACAGCGGGTCGCTCCGGCGCGGGTATAGCAAGGCGCTGACGATCATCCGCGGATTCCGCCAAATCACCCATCAGGACGGTAGGCGGCGCCCACCAATTCCATTAGCATCCAAACGTCAAAGCGAAGGGGAACGGACATGCCGGTAATCGGAATGGGCGGCTATTTCTTCCGGGCGAAGGATCCGCCGAAGCTGAAGGCCTGGTATCGTGAGCATCTCGGCGTCGGGGGAGGGTGCGGCACGGACGAGAAGGGCGAGTCGAACGAGTGGGTCTGGCACACAGGGGCCGGGCCGATGGTGTTCGAGCCGTTCAAGCAGGACAGCGATTATTTCGCGGCCGACCGGACCGCGATGATCAACCTTCGCGTGAGCGATCTCGACGGCCTGCTCGCCGGTCTGCGCGCGGCGGACATCGCGATCGAGCGCGAGGAGACCATGGAAGGCGTCGGGCGCTTCGCCCGAATCCACGATCCGGAAGGCAATCCGATCGAATTGTGGGAGCCGGAGGGCTGAGGGACGGGGCCGCCCCGCCCGGGGTGGCGATGCCGTTTCGCGGGGGCGGGAGCTTAACGAACCCCCGCGCGCGCATTCATGGCCTATTCAATGCGTTGGGCCTATCCGCTTGCTTATCCTTACGGAAACGTCGAGTTCGTGAACGTGATGCGTTGGTTGACCCTGCTTGGCCTTTTGTCCGCCCCCGCGGCGGGGCAGAATACGCGCGGACTGAGCCGGGAGCAGAACCACGCCTATCGCGCCATGCAGCAGGGCCAGATCCTCTCGCTGCCCGAGATCCGCGCCCGAATCCATGTGCCGAACGCCGAATATATCGGCGCCGAGATGCTCGGGCCCACCGTCTATCGGCTCAAATATATGCGCGGGGCCAACGTCATCTGGATCGACGTCGACGCGGCCACCGGGCGGATCGTCGCCCGTTTCGGCATGTGACTCTTGGCGCTGGCGTCACGCGGCTGCTATTCCCATATCAGATACGAAACAATCTGCCGTCCGCGGGGGTTCAGCGGCACGGTAAAGCGCGAAGGGAATTCGAATGCGTGTCCTGATCGTCGAGGACGAACCGAATCTGGGCCGCCAGCTGCGCGCGACTCTGGAAGGCGCCGGCTATGCGATCGATCTCGCCACCGACGGCGAGGACGGCCATTATCTCGGCTCGACCGAGACCTATGACGCCATCATCCTCGATCTCGGCCTTCCCGAGGTCGACGGCCTGACCGTGCTCGACCGCTGGCGCAAGGAGGGGATCAAGGTTCCCGTCCTCGTGCTCACCGCGCGCGACAGCTGGTCGGACAAGGTCGCCGGATTGGACGCCGGCGCCGACGATTATCTCGCCAAGCCCTTCCAGACCGAGGAGCTGATCGCCCGGCTGCGCGCGCTCATCCGCCGCGCCTCGGGCAACGCCTCCTCGGAGCTCACCGCCGGCGACGTCCGCCTCGACACCCGCTCGGGCAAGGTCACGCTCGACGGCGAGCCGGTGAAGCTCACCGCCCAGGAGTATAAATTGCTCTCCTACCTGATGCACCACAAGGGCAAGGTGGTCAGCCGCACCGAGCTGATCGAGCATATCTACGATCAGGATTTCGACCGCGATTCGAACACGATCGAGGTGTTCGTCACCCGCATCCGCAAGAAGCTCGGCCCCGACGTCATCACCACCATCCGCGGCCTCGGCTACAGCCTCGAGGATCCGCGCGCTTAAGGGGCGCGGCCGATGAAGCTGCCGCGCCTTTTTTCCCGCCGGACCGCCGATCGGCCGGCCAGGCGGCGCTCAGGCTCGCTGACCCAGCGGATGATCGTCATCTCGACGGTCTGGATCGCGGTCCTGCTCGGCCTCGGCGGGTTTGGCCTCGACCGGGTGCTGACCGCGGCGATCACCAGCAATTTCGACGCCCAGCTCGATTATGTGCTGACCGCAATGATCTCCTCTTCCGAGATCGGCCCCGAAGGCGAGGTCCTGTTCAACCGCGCGCCCGCCGACCAGCGCTTCCTCGAAGCCTATTCGGGCCTCTATTTCCAGATCACCGGCGAAGGCTTCGAGCCCTATCTCTCCCGATCCTTGTGGGACCGGCGGCTCGTCGTTCAACCGCACAGCGACACCGAAGTGCACTTCTACGACAGCGACGAATTTCCGTCCGAACGGCTGCGCGTGATCGAGCGCGACGTTCGCCTTCCGGGCTCGCCCGTGAAGTGGCGCTTCCAGGTCGCGCAGAATCGCGACGTGATCGACCAGCAGATCGGAATCCTCAGGCGGACGATGGTCCGCTCGTTCGGGATTCTCGGCCTCGGCTTGATCGTTCTGGTCGCGCTTCAGGCGATTTACGGCCTGTGGCCGCTGCGCCGCGTGCGCCGGGCGATCGCGGCCATCCGGTCCGGGCAGAAATCGCGGATCGAGGAGCGGCTGCCGCGCGAGATCGAGCCGCTGACCGAGGAGCTGAACGTGCTTCTCGCCCATAACGAGACCCAGGCGGAGGAGGCGCGGCGGCACGCCGGCAATCTCGCCCACGCGCTCAAGACGCCGCTGACGGTGATCACCAACGCCGCAACCGCGCGAAGCCCCGATCTCGCCGACACGGTCTGCCGCGAGGCGACGACGATGCGCCGGCAGATTGACCATCACCTCGCCCGCGCCCGGGCGATCGGGCGGCGCGCCTCGGCCCACGCGCGGGCGCCCGTCTGGGAGTCGCTGGAGGCGGTCGAGCGCGCGGTCTCTCGACTCTACGGGCACGTCACCATCGACCTCGTCGGCGATCGCGGCGCGATGGTCCGGATCGAGCGCCAGGACCTCGACGAAATGCTCGGCAATCTGATCGAGAACGCGGCCAAATATGGCGGCGGACGGGTGTTCGTCACCGTCGCGACGACTCCCGACTGCGTCGAGATCGAGGTCGAGGACGACGGCCGCGGTATTCCGGAGGCCGAGCGGGAGCCGATTTTCGACCGCGGCGCCCGCCTCGACACCGGCAAGCCCGGCACCGGCCTCGGCCTGGCCATCGTCCGCGACGTCGCCCAGATCTACGGCGGTTCGATCCATCTCGAGGAGAGCGAGGATCTGGGCGGCCTCCTGGCGCGGCTGAGGCTCCCGCTGGCGCCGTGATCGTTGCAATGATCGTCAGTAAGACGTATCTTACCCTGATGAACGCACAGACCAAAATGTCGGCCAAGGGCCAGGTCGTCATCCCCAAAGCGGTGCGGGACCGGCTTCAGTGGGATGCGGGCGCCGAGTTGGAGGTCATCGAAACCGCCAGCGGCGTCCTGCTGCGCCGGCCGGAGAGGAAGCGCGAGCGCATCACCATAGAGGAGTTCAGGAAACGCGTCCCTCCTTATAACGGGCCTCGCATCTCGCTCGATGACATGGAGGACGCCGTTCTGGAGGAGGCGGCGGCGCGCTATCGCGCCAAGACGTCGCGCGGAAAGTGAAGGCAGTCGACGCCAACGTCATTCTCCGCTTCCTCCTGTTGGATGATGCGGTGCAAAGCCCCTTGGCCGAAAAATGCATAAAGCAGGGCGTCTTCGTCTCGGACGGAGTCCTTATGGAAACCGAGTGGGCGCTGAGGCGACGCTCCGGGTGGGACCGAAGGCAAGTCAATGATGCGCTCGCGGCGCTGCTGGCGTTGGACATGGTCGCGGTGGCGCAACCCGAGCGTCTCGCCTGGGCACTTGACCGGCATGGTCGTGGGGCCGATTGGGCCGACATGCTTCATCTGATTGCGGCTCGCGGCAATGATTCCTTTGTGACCTTCGACACTGGAATTCCAAAAGAGGCCGGCATCCAGTCGCCAGTGCCCGTAGAGCTGTTGAAATGAGCGCCACGATCCACCCGATCGGCGCCGCCCGGGCGCCGTCGCTCGAGCCGATGGTTCAGCTGGTCGCCGCCGACCTCAATCACGTCAATGCCGTGATCCTCGATCGGATGCAGAGCGAGGTCGCGCTGATTCCGGAGCTGGCCGGGCACCTCATCGCCGGCGGCGGCAAGCGGATGCGGCCGATGCTGACTCTGGCCTGCGCGCGGCTGCTCGATTATCCGGGCGCCCGCCACCACAAGCTCGCCGCGGCGGTCGAGTTCATCCATACCGCGACCCTGCTCCACGACGACGTCGTCGACGGCTCGGGCCTCCGTCGCGGGCGGCGCACCGCCAACATCATTTGGGGCAATCCGGCCTCCGTCCTGGTCGGCGACTTCCTGTTCTCGCGAAGCTTCGAGCTGATGGTCGAGGACGGCAGCCTCAAGGTGCTCAAGATCCTCAGCCGGGCCTCGAGCGTGATCGCCGAGGGCGAGGTCAGCCAGCTCACCGCCCAGCGGCGGATCGAGACGAGCGAGGACCAGTATCTTTCGATCATCGCGGCCAAGACCGCGGCTCTGTTCGCCGCCGCCTGCCGGATCGCGGCGGTGGTCGCCGAGCGTGGCGAGGCCGACGAGCTGTCGCTCGACGCCTATGGCCGCAATCTCGGAATCGCCTTTCAGCTGGTCGACGACGCGATCGACTATGCCTCCGATGCCGAGACCATGGGCAAGGGCGTCGGAGACGATTTTCGCGACGGCAAGGTAACGCTGCCGGTGATCCTCGCCTTCGCGCGCGGCACCGGCGCCGAGCGCGCCTTCTGGCGCGACGCGATGAGCGGCGCTCGCGCGAGCGACTCCGACCTGGTCGAGGCGATCCGCCTCCTGAGGACCAGCGGCGCGCTGGACGACACGATCGAGCGGGCCCGGATGTTCGGCCAGCGGGCGATCGACGCGCTCGCCTCCTTCCCCGCGGGGCGCGCGCGGTCGGCGCTCGCCGAGGCGGTCGAATTCGCGATCGCCCGCGCTTATTGATGGCCATGCGCCGGCCGCGGAAAGGCGATCTCGACCGAATCGGCCCGTTCCATCCCTATCTGGTCTACGCGGCGATCCTCGCGCTCGACCTCCTCGGCCTGCTGCTGATCCTGGCCGTGCTGGCCTGGGCCGGCGACCGGGCCGAGGACTTGATCTGGCCCGGCGGCAGCGAGTGGATCGACTTCTAGGCCTTCCCATCGAAGCGGTGCTGCCGGCGCTGCGCGACTCGCTCCGCAAGGGCAGCAACGCCGTGCTCGTCGCCCCGCCCGGCGCTGGCAAGACCACTGCGGTCGCCCCCGCCTTGCTCGGCGAGCCGTGGTGCGCCGGAGAAATCCTGCTCCTCTCGCCGCGCCGCCTGGCCGCGCGCGCGGCCGCCGAGCGAATGGCCGAGCTCGCCGGCGAGAAGCCCGGCGGGACGATCGGCTACGCGACCCGTCTCGACACGAGGCGCTCCGCCCGCACGCGGATCACCGTGCTGACCGAAGGCATCTTCCTCAAGCGCGTCCAGGACGATCCGGAGCTCCGCGGCATATCCGCCGTGCTGTTCGACGAGGTGCACGAGCGGAGCCTCGACAGCGACTTCGGCCTCGCTTTGGCGCTCGATGCCCAGGCGGGCCTTCGCCCCGATCTGCGCCTCGTCGCCATGTCGGCGACGCTCGACGGAGCGCGCTTCGCTGCGTTGATGGGCGGCGCCCCGGCGATCGAGAGCGAAGGCCGGGCGCATCCGATCGCGCTGATTCATCTCGGCCGAGCGGCGGAGCGGCGGATCGAGGACGAGATGGCCGGTGCGATCCGCCGCGCGCTCGGCGAGACCGAGGGCGGCGTTCTCGCCTTTCTTCCCGGAGTGGCCGAGATCGAGCGCACGGCCGAACGTCTCGGCGCGCTCCCGTCCGGGGTCGCGCTGCATCGCCTGCACGGCTCGCTCGATCCCGCCGAGCAGCGCGCGGCGATCGCCCCGGCGCCGGCCGGCGTGCGCAAGCTGGTCCTCGCCACCTCGATCGCCGAGACCAGCCTGACGCTCGACGGAGTCCGGGTGGTGGTCGATTCGGGGCTTGCGCGACGGCCGCGCTACGCCCGATCGGCTGGGCTGACCCGGCTGGTGACCGAGCGCGCGAGCCAGGCGGCGGTCGCGCAGCGCGCCGGCCGCGCCGGCCGCCAGGGGCCAGGCGCCGTCTATCGGCTGTGGGAGGAAGCGGCGACTCAGAGCCTGCCCCGCTTCGATCCCCCCGAAATCCTCGAGGCGGACCTCTCGGCCCTGCTGCTCGATTGCGCGATCTGGGGCGTTGCCGACCCGCGCGCTCTGGCCTGGCTCGATCCGCCGCCGGTCGCAGCGCTCGACGAGGCGCGCAAGCGGCTGACGGCGCTCGGCGCGCTTGAGGACGGCCGGGCAACCACCCACGGCCGCGCCATCGCCGCCCTGCCCCTGCCGCCGCGGCTGGCGCACATGCTGATCGAGGCGGCGCAGCGGGGCTGGGCCGAGACCGCCGCCGAGGTCGCGGTGCTGCTTTCCGAGCGCGGGCTCGGCGGGCAGGACGCGGATCTGGAGCTCAGGCTCCGGCGCTGGCGGGGGGAGAAGGGGCAAAGGGCGGTGGCGGCGCGAGGGTTGGCCAAGCGCTGGCGCTCCCTCCTTCGTGCTCCGGCGAAGGCCGGAGCGCCGGCCGATAATCCCGCCACGCTCCGGCCTTCGCCGGAGCACGATGTGGGGGCGTGCATTGCATTGGCGTTTCCGGACAGATTGGCCAAGCGCCGCGATTCCACCGGCGCGGACTGGATCAGCGTCGGCGGCCGAGCGTTCCGGCTCGATCCCGCCTCGCCGCTCGCGCGCGAAGCCTGGCTGGCAGTGGCCGAGGTCGCCGGAGCCGCCGGCGGTGCGCGCATCCTCTCTGCGTCCGCGATCGACCAGGCTACGGTGGAGGCTCTGTTCGCGGATCGGATCGCGACCGGAACCGAGGTGCGCTTCGATCCGGCGAGCGGCGGCGTTCGCGCCTCCCACGGGCGGCGGCTGGGCGCGGTGCTGCTGTCCGGCGGCCAGGACAGCCGGGCGGATCCCGAGGCGATCGAGACGGCGCTGCTCGAGGGGGTGCGCGAGCACGGACTGCGCTTGCTGCCGTGGAGCGAGGCCGCGATATCCCTGCGCCGCCGTGCCGCCTTCGCTCGACGGATCAATCCTTCTCTCCCCGATTTCTCCGACGAGGCGCTGCTGGCCACGCTCGATCAATGGTTGCCGCCTTTGCTCGCCGGCAAGCGCCGTCTCGAGGACGTGGCGGTGGACTTGCCGCTCGGCTGGAGCGAGCGCCGGGCGATCGACCGTCTCGCGCCGAGCCATTTCGAGACCCCTGCCGGCAGCCGCCACCAAATCGACTATGAGGCCGAGGCGGGGCCGACGGCGACCGTTCGGGTGCAGGCGCTGTTCGGTCTCGATAGCCATCCCAAAGCGGGCGACGTGCCGCTGGTGCTCGCGCTTACGTCCCCGGCGGGCCGCCCGATCCAGACGACCCGCGATTTGCCCGGCTTCTGGCGCGGCAGCTGGGCGGCGGTGGCGAAGGAGATGCGCGGGCGCTACCCCAAGCATCCCTGGCCCGACGATCCCGCCGCCGCCGATCCGACGCTCAAGACGAAGAAAGCAATGGCGCGTTCAGGAAAGGCGGGACAACAAGGTTGAGTGCTTCGCCTCGCTCTTCTCGCCGTTTTGGTCGCGGCCCCAGTGCCGGCGGCGGCGCAGGAGGAGTTGGCCGGGCGCCGCTCGGAGCTCACCGTCTACGGCGCCGATGCCTGCCCGGCCTCGTCCGACGACGAGATCGTGGTCTGCCACCGCCGCCCCGAGGAGGAACGCTACCGCATTCCCGCGCCGCTTCGCCGGAGCAGCCGCAACCCGGAGCACGCATGGGGCAGCCGGGTCGAAACGCTCGACGAGGTCTCGCGCGCCACGCGGCCCGGCAGCTGCTCGCCGGTCGGCAGCTTCGGCCAGACCGGCTGCCGCGAGCAAATGCTCCGCGAATGGTACGTGAGCCGCCGGCGCGGCAGCTGATATCGTCGTCAAGTCGCTGAATTCATTGCTGCTACAAATTTAGCAATTCCGATCAATCCCTTTTCCGTCTTAGTGATATAATACAGTTCGCGTGCGGTTGCGAGGGGGCCGGCGCACGTGAAACGTCACTTGAGAAGAGGATGGTCATGCGTAAGATATTGATCGGCAGTCTCGCTTTCGCGCTGCTTCCGGCCGCCGTGCCGGCCCGGGCCGGGACGGCGAGCCCGAACGCCGCCGGCGCTTCGCCCCCAACGTCCCAGCAAGCGCCCGCTCGCGAGGCGGCGCCCGATCCCAACCGCCAGGTTTGCGTGACGGAGCGGCTGAGCGGGTCGCGCATGCCGCGGCGCGTCTGCCGGACGGCGCGCGAATGGGAATTGCTTCAGAACGACGGTTCCGAGGACCGTTGACCGATCGCCTCACGGCAGGGTGAGGCGCCGGGAGGGGTGGATCCGCAACCGCCCCTCCCGGATATTTCTATCCGCTCAGCGATCGTTGGTGGGGTGGCCGACCAGCGCCTTGACGAGGTCCAGCGCCCGGTCGGCGTGGCTGCGCAGCTCCTCGCGCGAATAGCCGGCTCTCGCCCGGCCCGACAGCTCGTAATGGTTGGCGACGAGGATCATCGCCAGCGTCCGAGGATCGACGGTGGCGGGGATTTCGCCATCCTCGGCGCCTTTCTCGATTCGGCGCAGGAAGGCGCGCTCGAGCGACTCCATCGATCCGCGAACCACCGCTGAAATCTCCGGGCATTCCGAAGCTTCGGGCATCGCCGTCGACATCATGAAGCAGCCGCTTCCGTCGCCCTTGCCGCGCAGGAACTTGTCGATCGAGCGCTCGGTCACCTCGTAGAGCGATTCGAACAGGCCGGGCATCGCAAAGGCGGCGGCGAACTCGGCGCGCACCTCGGCGAGGTAATTGTCGAGCGCCGCGAGATAGAGCGCCTTCTTGTCCCCGAACGCGCCGTAAAGGCTCGGCTTGTGAAGGCCCGTGGCCGCCGAGAGCTGGTCCATCGAAGTGCCGGTGAAGCCGTATTTCCAGAACGTGTCGCGCACCCGCTGCAGCACCTCGTCGGTGTTGAAGCTGCGCGGCCGTCCCCGGGGCGGGGCGCTTCGTTCGGCGGCTTTCTGTACCATACGTTAAATAATCCTTGCGGCCCGCATTTGTATACTATACGGTATGGTATATAAATAGCAGAAGGAGGTTGCAATGACCAGATCGATTTTTCTCACGGCGCTGCCGCTCGCGGCCGCCCTGGCATCGGTCCCGGCGGCAGCGGTTTCGGACTCCGACGGCCGCGCCGTCGCGCAGTGCCGGGCGGAGCTGCTCGGCCGGTTCGACGAAGGCGCGATCCGTTCGTACCGGATCGGCGAGATCGCCGGGTCCGCGCGAAGCACGCGGGTCACCTTCTACGTCGATGCGGACCGGCGCTACAGGTTCGAATGCGCCGCGGACCGGGCCGGGCGGATCGTCGCCGCCTCGTTCGATCCCGCGCGCGGAAACGACCGCCAGCTCGCCGCCGGCAACCGCTGACAACCCGCGGCGGCTGGGCGCCTTAGGCGCTCAGCCGTTGCTGGAGGCCGTGGACCAGCTCGCTGGCCTTCTCGAAGTTCATCGGCCGGCCGAACAGATAGCCCTGGATCTGGTGGCAGCCGAGCTCGCGCATGCGGGTGAAATCGTCGGCGGTCTCCACGCCCTCCGCGGTGACCGTCATCCGGAAGCTCTTGGCGAGTTGGACGATCGACTGGATGATCGCCACAGTTTCCTTGTTGTCGGCGGATTCGCGGACGAAGCTGCCGTCGATCTTGAGCTTGTGGAAGACGGCCTTGTTGAGATAGCCGAGCGAGGAATAGCCGGTCCCGAAATCGTCGAGCGCAATTCCGACGCCCAAGGCGCGGAGCCGCTTCAGCACGTCGACCGCGTTGGCCGAATCGCCGAGGAAGATCGATTCCGTCACTTCGAGCTCGAGCCGGTCGGGCTTCAGCCGGTATTTGCGCACCGCCTCGTGGATCGTGTTCGGCAAGGCCGGGTAGATGAGCTGCTTGGCCGACACGTTGATCGCCACCGAGACGTGGTCCGGCCAGCTCGAAGCGGCGCGGCAGGCCTCCTCGACCACCCATTCGCCGAGCTCCATGATCAGGCCCGATTCCTCGGCGAGCGGGATGAACATGTTGGGCGGCACGATTCCGCGGGTCGGATGGTGCCAGCGGATCAGCGCCTCGAAGCCGGTCAGGCTCTGGTCGGCGGCGCTGATCAGCGGCTGGTAGAGCAGGCGGAACTGCTTGGCCTTGATTCCGGCGCGCATGTCCTGCTCGAGCCGGATACGGTCCTCGGCCTCGCTTTGCATGTCGGCGTTGAACATGCAGCAGGTGCCGCGGCCCTGGTTCTTCGCCTGGTAGAGCGCGAGATCGGCCTTCTGGATCAAATCGTCGACGCTCTGGCCGTCCACCGGCCCGAACGCGCAGCCGATCGAGACGCCGATGCGGATCTCCGCCTTGTCGATGTGGAAGGGCTCGGCGATCGCCGCGATCAGGCGGTCGGCCAAGGTTTCCACCAGGCGGCGGCTGGCGGCGTCCTTGATGACGATGGCGAACTCGTCGCCGCCCATCCGGCCGACATGGCCGATCCCGCCCGCTTCCTTGACCAGCCGCTGGGCGACGCTCTTGAGCACGATGTCGCCCTTGGGATGGCCGAACGTGTCGTTGACCGGCTTGAAGCCGTCGAGATCGAGGAACATGATCGCGCACGGCGCCTCGCCTTCGGCGGAGCCCGACAGCGCCTCGCCGAGAAGCTGGCGCACGCGGCCGCGATTGGGCAGGCCCGAGAGCACGTCCATGTTGGCGAGGTTGGTCAGCCGCTCCTGGGTGCGGCGGACGTCGGTCACGTCCTGGCCGACTCCGCGAAAGCCCTGGAAGGTGCCGGCCATGTCGACGATCGGATCGCCCGACAGGCTGATCCAGCGCGAGCCGCGGCGGGTCTGGAGCTCCATCTCGAGATTGGCGAAGGGCTGGCGGGAAAGGAGGATCCGGCCCAGAGCGCTGGTTCCGCCGAGCGAGGCGGGCAGCGAATGGCCGATCATCTGCGTGCTCGATCGGCCGAGAAGGGCGGTCATCCGGGTGGAGATGTAGACCACCCTGTTCTCGGCATCGACCTGCCACAGCCAGCCGACCCCGCGATGCTCGTACTCGTTGAGCAGGAGGCGGATCGATTCCGCCTGGGCGCGGGCGCGGGCGAGCACCTTGAGCTGGCCGAAGATCCAGCGGGTCAGCCGGGCGATCCCGAAGGCGCTCGTGCCGGCGACCAGCATGAAGGCGAGCGCGAGCTTGGGCTCGAGGGTCCAGCTTCCGAAATAATAAGCGAGGCAGAAGGCGCCGACCAGAGTGGCGATCCAGGCCAAAGCCGCGGCCGGCAAGGCGGCGAGCGCGACGGCCGCGCCCATCATCGCCGCCATCGCCCCGCCGATGACCACCTGCACATGCGCGGGCTGGGTGGCGAAGGCGTAGGTGGGAAGGGACGACCACAGGCCGGCAAGCCCGACCGCTTCGCCGATCGCGAACCATCGCGCGCCGGGCTTGGCCGTGCGGCTGTTGCCCCAGGCGGCGATTTCCAGCGCCCGGCGGCACGAGGCCCAGTTGACGAAGGCCACCAGCGCCGCCCAGCAAACGATCAGCTTGAGATCGACCGAGCGGTACATCGCCCAGGCGGTGAGCAGCGCCGCGGCCACGGCCGAAACGGCGAAGAAGGGGGCGAACAGGGCGCGCGCCTCGACCTGCCCGTTGCGCAGGTGGGTGTCGCGCAGCTGCTCGTTGTCGAGGTCGAGGGCGACCGAATCCGTCGCCTCCAACTCATGGTCGGCCGCTGGCAGCTCCGGATCCGGGGAAACAGGCGCGTGGTACATTGAAATCCATCGGCTCGAGAGGTGTGGAATCTCCCTAATCCGATAGGCTTGATGGAAGGTTAAATTCGGCGCGGAAATCGCCCTTCGTTTCCGCCCCTAAAACATTCGTGAAACAAGGTCTTTCTTAGCCTTAACGGCCGAACAGGCGGTCGATCGGCCCTTGGCTCACGCTGTGATAGGTCGGCCGGGCGCGCGCATAGATCCGCTCGGCGATCGGCCGGCCCCACCCTCCTTGGCGGACCAGCGTCTGATACAGCGGCTGGACGAACTTGCGCCGCCCCTGGCCGAGCAGAAACCGCTCCGCGGCCGGGATCGCGGGCTCGTAGCGATTGCCGAGCGCGAGCTGAAGCCAGGCGAAAAGCACCTCGCTGTTGCCGCTTTCCGAGAGATGGAAAGCGTCATCCATCTCCGCCAGGCGCGCCGCCGGAAGCTGGCGGGGCAGGGCCTTGAGGAAGCGGACTCGCTCCGCCCAGTTCCAGGCGGCATAAGGCACGGCGCGCGCAGCTCCGCCGGCGTTGAACGCGCTCGCCGCGGCATCGACCGCGGCGAAAGCCGCGGGATCGGGCCGGGCCGCATTTTCGGGAAGGCCGGGCTGATAGACCCAGCGGTCGAGATCGAGCCGCCGCTCCAGCGCAGAGTCGCCGCGGATCAGGTTGGCGCGCAGATCGGCGAGGAAGCGCGCCGAAGTCATCGGCTCGAAGGCGTGGCGGTCGAAATAGGAGCGGAGATAGGAATCCCATCGCTCCCGCCCGACGGTCCGTTCCAGCGTGCGCAGGAAGATCGATCCCTTGTCGTAGACGATGCCGCTGCTGCCGCCGTCGGGATCCTCGTCCGGCGCGTGGAGGGCCGTCGCCGGAGAGGTCGGGCCGAGCTCGCGCAGGGCGGCCTGCATCTCGTCCCACGAAAGCGATTCCTCCTGGCCGGCGCGGGCGCGGCCGTAGAGCGCCTCCATGATCCGGTTCTCGAAATAGGAGGTGAAGCCTTCGTTCAGCCAGGAATCGGGCCAGACCGCGTTGGTGACGAGATTGCCCGACCAGCTGTGCGCCAGCTCGTGCGCGACCAGAGCGACGAGGCTCCGGTCGCCGGCGATGAAGGTCGGCGTCAGGAAGGTGAGCGTCGGATTCTCCATACCACCATAGGGGAAGGAGGGCGGCAGAACGATCACGTCGTAGCGGCCCCAGCGATAGGGGCCGTAGAGCCGCTCCGCCGCCTCGACCATGCGCTCGGTGTCGACCAGCTCGGCCGCGGCCCGGTCGAGCATCGCCGGCTCGGTCCACACGCCCGTGCGCGGCCCGAGCGCGCGGAAAGCGATGTCGCCGGCCGCGATCGCGATCAGATAGGGGGCGACCGGATGAGTCATCCGGAATCGATAGGCGCGGCGGCCGCGGCCCGCCGGCTCGCCCTCCGGAGTCAGCCGTTCGCCGGACATCACCACCTTCAACGGCTCGGGAGCGGTGATCCGCGCTTCCCAGGTCTGGCGGATGCCGGGGCTGTCCTGAGTCGGGATCCAGCTTCGGTTGAGGATCGCCTGTCCCTGGCTGAACAGATAGGGATGGCGGCGCCCGGCGGTCTGCTCCGGAGTCAGCCATTGCAGCGCTTCGGCCCCGGGGGCGGAGCGATAGCGAATGACGATCCGCCGCGCCGCTCCGATCTCCACGGTCAGCGGCTGCCCCCGCCGCGCGTCGCCGGCGCCCAGCGCGTGGTGCAGCGCCCGGCCGCGCTGATCGGCGATCCCCTGAATCTCCAGCCCTTTGGAATCGAGGACGATCTCCCGCGCGCCGGGCGCGGCGGCGATATCGAGCGTTGCGGTGCCCGCCATGCGATGCGCCTCGAAATCGGCGTCGAGGTCGAGCGCGACATGGGTGACCCGCGCCACCTCGGGCCTCGCGAAGCTCGCCGAGTCCCGAGCCTCCGGCGTTGTCAGGATCGGCGCCACCTGGCGCGCCGGCGGCGTCGCGGGGCTCATGGCTCCGCATAGAACCAGCAGGGCGGCGAAGGCAAAAACACGCATCGAAGGGCTCCGGAGACGGGAGGGTGCGGACCTGGGCTGTATCGACACGCTCCCTCTCCCATGGGGAGAGGGCTGGGGTGAGGGGTTCGGGCGTGGTCGAACAATCACCGACGCCGTAAACCCCCACCCTACCCTCCCCCTCAGGGGGAGGGATTAGACAGCCGAATATCGATACGACCTAGCCCAAACGCCCTCCCGCGCAAGTCTTTCCGGTCACCGCGTCCCGCCCAGCAGATTGGCCTGCCAGAACAGCAACCCGACCCAGAATTGATAATCCTGGTTCTCCTTCTTGGCGAAGCCGTGGCCCTCGTTCTGGCCGATCAGATGCCAGGCCGGGCGTCCCGCGGCGCGGACCGCGGCGACCATCTGGTCGGCCTCGGACTGCGGAACGCGCGGATCGTTGGCGCCGGTCACCACCATCAGCGGGATTCGAAGCTCGGAGACCCGGCTCAGCGGGCTGATCCGGGTCAGCGCCGCGCGCTGGGCCGGATCGCGCTCGTCGCCATATTCGACCCGGCGAAGGTCGCGGCGATAGGCCTGCGTGTTTTCGAGGAACGTGACCCAGTTCGAAATGGCGACGACGCAATTGGCGGCGCGAAGCCGGTCGCCGAAGCGGATCGCCGAGGCGTAGCACATATAGCCGCCATAGGAGCCGCCGGTGACCGCGAAGCGGCTCCGGTCGAGCGCCGGATCGGCCTGCAGAAGGTCGAGGAAGGCGCCGATGTCCTTGACCGAATTCTCCCTCAGCGCCGGGCCGTTGTCGAGGCTGACGAAGCGCTTGCCGTAGCCGGTCGAGCCGCGCACGTTGGGGTAGAAGACGGCGATTCCGAGCTCGTTGATCAGATAGTTGTTGCGGCCGAGGAAGCCCGGGCGCGACTGGCCCTCGGGGCCGCCGTGGATGTTGACGATCAGCGGCCGGCGGCCCGGGAAGCGCGCGGGATCGGGCCGGTAGAGGAAGCCCGAAATCCGCTCGCCGTCGAAGCTGCGCGCCTGCACCAGCTCGGGCTCGACATTGCGCTCCGGATCGAGCCCGCCGGTCTCGCTTCTGGTCCAGCGGGTCACCGCGAGCGTCTGCGGATCGACCGAATAGGCGTCCGAAGGGCTTCGCGCCGAGCTCAGGCTGAAGCCGATCGCGCCCCAGGGAGCGATTTCGAGGCCGCCGATCGTCCCGGCCGGTAGCGCGCCGACGAGCCGGGCGCGCCGGGTCGCGGTGTCGAGCAGCCGAAGCCGGCTGATCCCGGCCTCGTTGGTGGTGAAGGCGATCAGGCGCCCGTCGGGGGAGATGTCGAAATTCTCGACGTCCCAGTCGATGTCGCCCACGACGGCGGTGAACCGGCCGGTCGCCGGGTCGATCGTGCCCAGGCGCTGGAAATCGGAGCCCTCGTCGGAGGTGACCCACAGCGTCCCGTCGCGCGCGAAGCCCGCGCCGCCATAGGCGATATCGCGAGCGGGATCGCCGATCGGCGTCATGACGCCGCTCGCGACGTCCATCAGATAGAGATTCGATTTGGTGACGGAGATATAGTTGAAGACCGCCGCCCGCCTTCCGTCCGGAGCGAAATCGGCGATCTGCCAGCCGCCGCCATGGACCTCCGCGACGAGGCGGTTGGTCGCCGGATCGCGCGGGTCGATCACGTAGAGATCGGAATCGGCGCCGTTGCGGCGGGTCGAGCTGTAGCCGATCCAGCGCCCGTCATGGCTCCAGGCGCCCATCTCGTTGCGGCTGCGGCCGTCGGTGAGCAGCCTCAGCTGGCCGTTCTGAAGCGTGTAGAGCTGGAAGAATTCGCTCCCGCCGACATCCTTCTGCACCGCGAGCACGTCGCCGGCGGGCGACCAGCTGCCGCCGACCGGCTCGGCCTCGAAGCTCAATTGCTCGCGCGCGCCCATCGGCATCGCGACCCGGTGAAGCTGGGCGGTGCTGCCGAACCGCGTGGTGATCAGCATCGAACGGTCGCTCGGGCTCCAGCCGGAAAAGCCGGCGGTGCGGTATTCCATATAAGGCCGGGTGCGCGCGGCGAGCTCGGCCGGGACGGGAGGAATGCCGTCCGCGGTCAGCGCCGCCGGCTTTTCCACGGCCGGAGGGGCGGCGGCCTGCTGGCCCAGGGCCGCTCCCAGCGGAGTCAACAAAAGAGCTGCGGCGAGCCTGAAACGCATGGAAATTCCTCTCCCGATGGTTATTCGGTTGATAGGGGGCGTGCGCAGCGCCCGCAATGGCCGGAGCGTTCGGATTGATCACCCAATATGGAGCGCTGCCCTACCGGATCGACGAGGAGGGGCGGATCGAGATCCTGCTCATCACGTCGAAGGAGCGGATGCGCTGGGTGATCCCCAAGGGCAATCCGATCCCCTTCTTCCTCAACTACGAATGCGCCGCGCGCGAAGCGTTCGAGGAGGCCGGCGTGGAAGGCAAGATCGCCGTCAATTCGATCGGCGCCTTCCGCTACGACAAGAGGCGTGGCGGCCGCGCGGCCCGCGCCAGCGTCACCGTCTTCCCTTTGCTCGTCACCCGCGAGGCGCATCGCTGGCCCGAGCGCGGCCAGCGCGTCCTTCGCTGGTTCAAGCCGCAAGACGCGGCCGACGCGGTCGAGGAGCCGGAGCTCAAGGCGCTGATCCGGTCGTTCAGCGCGGAAGAGGGTCACTATCCGCGCGCCTCACTGGTTGTTATGGGCGTCAACCGATTCTCCTGGGGGTACAGGATGCTGAGCTTCATCCGAACGATCATGCCGAAGGAGGACCGCTTCTTCGACATGTTCGAGCGCCACGCGCATATTCTCGTCGCCGGGGCCGACGCCCTGGCCAAGATGGTCTCCGGCAACGAGCCGATCGCCGAGGCCTGCAAGCATATCGCGGCGCACGAAAATGCCGCCGACGAGGTCACTCGCGACGTGCTCGTCGCGGTGCGCCGCTCGTTCATCACCCCCTTCGACCGGAGCGCGATCACCGCGCTCGCCTCCTCGATGGACGATGCGATCGACGAGATGTGGCAGACGGCCAAGGCGGTCACGCTCTACGAGGTCGAAAGCTTCGAGCCGCAGATGCGCGAGATGAGCGACGCCGCGGTGGAGGCCGCCCGGCTGGTGCTGGAGGCGGTCCCCTTGATGCGCAACATCGGCAAGAATGCCGGCCGGCTTCACGAGATCACCGAGTCGATCGTCCATCTCGAGGGCAAGGCCGACGGCCTCTACAGCGCCGGATTGAAGGCGCTGTTCCAGCAGCACGGCGCCGAGCGGCCGATGGCCTTCTTCGTCGGCCGCGAGGTCTACCGCCATCTCGAGCGCGTGCTCGACGGCTTCGAGGACGTCGCCGACGAGATCCAGGGCATCGTGATCGACCACGCCTGATGGACGGGACGCTCGCCTTCCCGCTGCTGGTCGCGCTGATCGGCGTCGCCTTGCTGTTCGATTTCCTGAACGGCCTTCACGACGCCGCCAATTCGATCGCCACCGTGGTCTCGACCCGAGTCCTGTCTCCGCAGCTCGCCGTCGCCTGGGCCGCCTTCTTCAACTTCATCGCCTTCCTCTTCTTCGGCCTCCACGTCGCCGAGACGATCGGCAAGGGAATCATCGAGGCCGACATCGTCACGCCCGGAGTGATCTTCGCGGCCCTGATCGGCGCGATCTTCTGGAACGTCATGACCTGGCTGCTCGGCATTCCCTCCTCGTCGAGCCACGCCTTGATCGGCGGACTGCTCGGCGCGGGAGTGACCAAGGCGGGCGTCGGCGCGGTCGTCTGGTCCGGGGTGATCAAGACGACGCTCGGTATCTTCATGGCCCCGATATTGGGAATGGTCACCGCCGTCCTGCTGATGACCATCGTCGCCTGGCTGTTCCGGCGGATGGCGGCGAACCGCGCCGACCGAGTCTTCCGCCGCACCCAGCTGTTCACTTCGGCGCTCTACTCGCTCGGCCACGGCGGCAACGATGCGCAGAAGACGATGGGGATCATCGCCGTCCTGCTCTACTCGCAGGGCCTGCTGCAGGGCGAGTTCCACGTGCCTCCCTGGGTGGTGATCGCCTGCCAGGCGGCGATGGGCCTCGGCACCTTGATGGGCGGCTGGCGGATCGTCCACACGATGGGCTCCAAGATCACCCGAATCACCCCGCGCGAGGGCGCCTGCGCCGAGTTCGGCGGCTCGATCATGCTGTTCGGAGCGACCTGGCTCGGAATCCCCGTCTCGACCACCCACACCATCACCGGCTGCATCATGGGCGTCGGCGCGGCGCGGCGGGTCTCGGCGGTGCGCTGGGGAGTCGCCGGCAACATCATCATCGCCTGGTTCATCACCATTCCCGCGGCAGCGGCGATCGCGGCCCTGACCTTCTGGCTGACCGAGGTCTTCTAGGGCCTCAGCACTCCACCACGTTGACCGCGAGCCCGCCGAGGCTGGTCTCCTTGTAGCGCTCGTTCATGTCGAGGCCGGTCTTGCGCATCGTCTCGATCACCTGGTCGAGGCTGACGCGGTGAGAGCCGTCGCCGACCAAAGCGAGGCGCGAGGCCTCGATCGCCTTGACCGCGCCGACCGCGTTGCGCTCGATGCACGGCACCTGGACGAGCCCGCCGACCGGGTCGCAGGTGAGGCCGAGATTGTGCTCCATGCCGATCTCCGCCGCATTCTCGACCTGTCCGGGCGTGCCGCCGAGCGCGGCGGTGAGCCCTGCGGCGGCCATCGAGCAGGCCACTCCGACCTCGCCCTGGCAGCCCACCTCGGCGCCGGAAATGGACGCGTTTTCCTTGAACAGCGAGCCGATCGCCGCGGCGGTGAGCAGAAAGATCCGCGTGCCCTCGTCGGTCGCGCGCGGGGTGAAGCGCTGGTAGTAGCGAAGCACCGCCGGCACGATCCCGGCGGCGCCGTTGGTCGGCGCGGTGACGACCTTGCCGCCGGCTGCATTCTCCTCGTTGACCGCCAGCGCCCACAAATTGACCCAGTCGATCACCGTCAGCGGGTCCTGCAGTGCGCGCTCTGCCCGCTCCGTCAGCAGCTTGTGCAGCCCCGGGGCGCGCCGCTTGACGCCGAGGCCGCCCGGCAGGATTCCGGCTTGGCCGATACCGCGGTCGATGCAGGCGGACATTGCGGCGGAGATTTCGTCGAGCCGGGCGTCGATCTCCGTGTCGCTCATCCCGGCCCGCTCGTTGGCGCGGGCGACGTCGGCGATGCTCATGGCGCGCTCGGCGGCGAAGGCCAGCAGCTGCTCGGCCGAGCTGAACCGGCAGGGCACGTCCCACGCCCCTTCCGGCGGCGCGTTGCGCGCGACCGCGGCCTCGTCGACCACGGCCCCTCCGCCGACCGAATAGGAGATCCTGCTGTCCAGCACGGCACCCTCGCTGTCGCGGGCCGTGAAGCGCATGCCGTTCGAATGGTGAGGCAGGCGCTCGCGCTGGAGGAAGCGGACGTCGGCGGCCTCGTCGAAGGCGATGTCGCGGGTTCCGCCGAGCTTCAGGCGGCCGCTGTCGCGGATCCCGCGCACCGTCTCGTCCGCCGCGTCGGGATCGATCCGGTCCGGCCGATGGCCCGTAAACCCGAGCAGGATCGCCCGGTCGGTAGCGTGGCCCTTGCCGGTCAGCGCCAGCGAGCCGTAGAGATCGACCTCGACCCGCGCCGTCCGCTCGATCAGGCCCGCGTCACGCAGCCCCTCGACAAAGCGGCAGGCAGCGGTCATCGGGCCCATCGTGTGCGAGCTTGAAGGACCGACCCCGATCTTGAAGAGGTCGAAGACGCTGCAGACCAAGATTTCTCTCCTGTGGGCGGCAAATGGGCCTGTGGCGCGCGCATGGCAAGCGTGAGCGCGCCCTTCGTCCTGATCGACGACGCGCGCCCGGGCGGCCGCACGCGCCTCTTTTCCGGTCTCGAGGACGTGGTCGAAACCCGCGACTTCGCGCGGGTGCGCGATTGCCTGCGGAGCCTGCGCGGCAAGAGCGCGGCGGGGTTCATCACCTATGAGGCCGGCCATGCGCTCGAGGACAAGCTCGCGCCGCTCCGCCGCCCGCCGTCGGACGAGGCGCCGCCCCTGCTGTGGTTCGGCCTGTTCGAACGCGAGGAAGCGATCGATCCCGAGTCCTTCCTGCCCGATGGGGCCGGCGCCTGGGCCGGCGCGGCCCGCCCTTTGATCAGCAATGCGGAATATCGGACGGCCTTCGCCGCGGTGAAGACCCATATCGAGGCGGGCGACGTCTACCAGGCCAATCTCACCTTCGCCGCCGAGGTGCCGTTCGCCGGCCATCCGCTGGCGCTCTATGCGGCGCTGAGAGAACGCGCGCGGGCCGGCTACGGCGCGATCGCCTTCACCGGGGCCCACTGGATCCTCAGCCTCTCGCCCGAATTGTTCTTCACGCTCGATGAAGGCCGCCTCACCGCCAGGCCGATGAAGGGCACCGCGCCTGCGGGCGCGGACGTCGAGGCGTTCCGCGCCGATCCCAAGCAGCGCGCCGAGAATCTGATGATCGTCGACCTTCTGCGCAACGATCTTTCGCGCGTTGCCCGGCCCGGCACGGTCGCGGTGCCCGAGCTGTTCGCGGTCGAGACCTATCCGACCATCCTTCAGATGACCTCGACGGTGACCGCCGCGCTCGCCGACGGCCTCGGCCCGGTCGACGTGATCGAGACGATCTTTCCTTGCGGCTCGATCACCGGCGCGCCCAAGATCCGCGCGATGGAGGTGATCGGCGCGCTCGAGGCGGCGCCGCGCTCGGTCTATTGCGGAGCGATCGGCGCCCTCGGCGCGGATGGATCGGGCGCGTTCAATGTTGCCATTCGCACCTTGGTGCTGAAGGAGGGCGATCGCACCGCGAGGATCGGACTCGGCTCGGGAATCGTTGCGGACAGCGTTGCGGACGACGAGTGGCGCGAGTGCCTGGCGAAAGGATTGTTCGTGGCGACGACGCGCACTTTCGACCTGATCGAGACGATGCGCTTCGATCCACGCGAGGGCATCGCCCATCTCGACCGCCACCTCGCGCGGATGAAGGCGAGCGCCGACGCGCTCGGCTTCCGCTTCGACCGGCACGAGGCGCGCAACGACCTTCAGGCCGCCTCCTTCCGCGCGGCGCCCGGGCGCATCCGGCTGGCGCTTTCGCGTAGCGGCGCGCTGTCTATCGAGCTCAGTCCTCTAGGCGATCCTCCGGCCGAGCCGATCGAGGTCGCGCTCGTGCCCCTGCCGGTGTCGCCCGACGATTTCCGCCTTCGCCACAAGACGAGCGACCGCGCTTTCTACGATTCCGCACGCGATGCAGCGGGCACGTTCGAGGTGGCGTTCACCGATGGCGAGGGCTTCCTGACCGAGGGGAGCTTCACCAGCCTGTTCGTCGAGCGCGACGGCGCGCTGCTGACGCCGTCGCTGGCGCGCGGCCTGCTGCCCGGCGTGCTTCGCGGGGCGCTGATCGACGAAGGGCGCGCGCGCGAGGCGGACCTGGTTCCGGCGGACCTCGCCGAAGGCTTCCTCATCGGCAACGCGCTGCGCGGCCTCGTTCGCGCCCGGTTAAGGTCGTGAGCGCCAGAAAGCGCCGATGAACATGAATCGACGCGCGTTCCTGGCCTCGGGCGCCGCGGCCATGGCCGTGGCCGTCGCCGCCACCTTGCCCGGCCGGGGCGCCGAGGCCCAGGCCGGGCGTTTTCCCGTCCGCCTGACCGATGCCGAGTGGCGCCGGCGCCTCAGCCCGCGCCAATATGCGGTCCTTCGTCAGGCGGCGACCGAGCGGGCGGGATCGAGCGCTCTCAACGCCGAGCACCGCCGCGGCACCTTCCGCTGCGCCGGCTGCGCCCATCCGCTCTTCTCCTCGACGACCAAATTCGACAGCGGCACCGGCTGGCCGAGCTTCTTCCGGCCGCTCGCCGGAGCGGTCGTCACCCGCGAGGATCGCGGGCTCGGCATGGCCCGCACCGAAGTGCTCTGCGCCCGCTGCGGCGGCCATCTCGGCCACGTCTTCAACGACGGCCCGCGCCCGACCGGCCTGCGCTACTGCATGAACGGCGATGCTATGATCTTCAGCGCGGCGTAGCGAAAATCCTCCCCGGAACGGGGAGGGTAACCGTCCGAAGGACGGTGGAGGGCTCGACAGACTCCGAGCCGGCCCCACCACCACGGCGCTTCGCGCCGCGGTCCCCCTCCCCGTTCCGGGGAGGAATATTCAAGCCGCGATCGGGAATCTCAACAGCCGGTCCTGCACCGGCACCAAGGCCTGCGCGCCGGTGCCCACGGCCCGAACGATCTCCGGATGATGGGCGTCGAGCCCCCCGGTAAGCGACCCGAATGCGGGAAGGATCAGCTTGGTCGCGGTGGCGACGAAGCAGCGGCGCGAGACCTGGCGGCCGCGATGCGTGATCCTGAGCTTAGGATGGAAATGGCCGCTCAACTCCGGGCGGGTCTCGGAAGGCTCCGCCTCGTGCCGAAGCACCAGTCCGTCGACCTCCGCCTCCTCGACGAGCGCGCCGCCACAATGGTCGACGAAACCCGAGTCGTGATTGCCGACGATCCAGGTCCAGCGAGTCGTCGAGGTGAGCGCGATCAGAGAGCGTCGCGCATCCCCGGGCAGGCGATCGCAGCCTTCGCGGTCGTGGAAGCTGTCGCCGAGGCACCAGATTTCCTCGGCCGCGGTCGCCGCGACGATCAGCGACAGATCGGCCAGCGTCGCCGCCGAATCGTAGGGCGGAAGCATCTGCCCTCCTTTGGCGAACCAGCTCGCTTTCTCGAGATGGAGGTCGGCGACGAGCAAAGCCCGGCGCGCCGGCCAGAAGAGCGCGCCCTGGGACAGCGCCATCAATTCGTGGCCACAGAACGAAAAGCGAACCATCGGCCGGCTATAAGGCCGCTCCGGCGCCGGTTTCAAGCGTTCAGAAGTGCAGGGTGATGAGCGAGAGGAAGGACGAAGCGTCCGCCCGGGTGGTCCAGAAGAGCAGGCCGCCGGCAAGGAAACCCTGGCCTACCAGCGCGAACGGGCTTTGCAGCTTCTTCCAGAACCTGGTCACGTCTTTCCTCGCTCTTCATCCGGTCCGCCCTCGGGCGGCCGGCTCCTTATCGGGCACGCTGCGCGGCGCACCTCGTGAATTCGACCATCGCGGCCTGAAGATAAACAGACTGTGAATCGGTTCGACGAGACGCGCGATTCGCACGACGAGGGGCCGGCGCCGAACGAATCCGGCGCCGGAACCAGGTTTACGCGGCGGTCGCCAGCTCGCCTTCCTTTTCGTTGCGATCGGACGAAGCCTCGATCGTCGCCGGCTGGGCGCCGCCGATGTCGATCTTGCGCGGCTTCATCGCCTCGGGCACCTCGCGCTGCAACTCGATCCGCAGCAGGCCGTCGGCGAGGTCGGCGCCGGTTACCTGGACGAAATCGGCGAGCTCGAAGCGCCGCTCGAACGCCCGGGTGGCGATGCCGATGTGCAGGTAATTGCCGTCGCGGCCCCGCTCCTCGGACTTGCGGCCGCTGATCGTCAGCATGTTCTGGTGGGCGACGATCTCGATCTCGTCGCGCTTGAACCCGGCTACGGCGAGGGTGATCCGGTAGCTGTCGTCACCGAGCTTTTCGATGTCGAACGGCGGATAATTGTCCTGCTCGGCGCGGCTCGAATCCTCGAGGAAGTCGAACAGGCGGTCGAAGCCGACGGTGGAGCGCCGGTAGGGGGTGAAGTCATAGCCTCTCATCTCATGTCCTCCTTAAAGCGACATTTGCGATGGGCCGCCGCGAAGGGCCGGCCCCTCGGGTGAATGACCGGAAGCCGAAGCCTTCCGGCCGAGCGGAAATTTAGGAAGGGCAGAAGGCGGTTCAAGAGGTTGGCGGTTCAAGGGGATTGCTCTCAATTCAGAGTCATTCCGGCGAAAGCCGGAACCTATGAACACGGTATTGGCGGTAGAGCCGCTGACCTTCGCGAACCCTCAAAAAAGGCTCCGGTTCATGGGCCCCGGCCTCCGCCGGGGTGACTCTTTTGGTTTTCTCCGGCGCCCAGCCTAGATGTCAGCGCGTCGCGCCAGCCTGGACCTGGCGCATCACCCGCAGCAGATTGCCGCCCATCACCTTGGCGATGTCGGCCTCGCTCAGACCCTCGCGGCGCAGCCGGGCGCTGATCCGGGGGAGGGAGGCGATGTCTTCCATGCCGATCACCCCGCCGCCGCCGTCCCAGTCCGCGCCGAGCCCGACATGGTCGACTCCCATCACCCGGATCGCGTGCAGCATCGAGCGCATGTAGGCGTCGAAATCGGCGGTGGTGTAGGGGCGCCGGGCGTTCAGCGCGGCGAGATCGGCGGTGAGCCGGCGGCGCTGCGCGGCGTCGAGATTGCCCCACTCCTTCTGCCGGTCCTGAAGCGCCTCGCGCTCGTCGGACAGGTCGTTCTCCACCAGGAACACGCTGTTGATCATCATCAGCCCGCCGGCCTCGGCGAGCCGCCGCATCCTTGCATCGTCGAGATTGCGGCGATGTTCGTGGATCGCCCGCGGGCCGGAATGGGAGAGGATGATCGGCACCCGGGAGAGCGCCAGCATCTGATCGAACGTCTCGTCCGAGCTGTGGCTGCCGTCGATAATCATCCCCAGCCGGTTCATCTCCGCGACCCATTGCCGCCCGAGCGGCGAAAGGCCGTGCCAGCGCGCCTCGCCGGTGGCGCTGTCGGCGAGCTGGTTGGTGCGGCTGTGAACCGGCCCGGCCATGCGCACGCCGAGCCGGTAGAAGGTGGTGAGAAGCGACAGATCCTCGCCGAGCGGCCAGCTGTTCTCGATGCTCTGGAACGCGAAGTGGCGCCCCTGCGCGACGAGGCGCTCGGCCTCGTCCGGAGTCGTCGCGAGGCCGATCCGGCCGGCATTGGCGGCCATGGTGCGTTGGATCGCCATCGCCCGCATCAGCGCCGCGTCGCGCGCCTCGGCATAGCCTTCGCTCGTCAGCGCCCCCTGCGGCGTGTAAATGACGAAGAAGCCGCCATCGAGGCCCCCCGAGTCCATCCGCGGCAGATCGATCTGGCTGTTGTCCTCCTCGTAGCGATGCCTTTGAGCGAAATCCCAGCCGCGCACTTCGAAATAGGTCGGCGTGTCGAGATGCGTGTCGATAACCATCATCCGCTGGTGAGCGGCGCGGTCGGCGGCGCTGATGTCTGGCTGCTGCGCCGAGGCGGGAATGGCGAGGAGCATGGCGAAAGCGGGGAATGACAGCATGCGCATAAGTTCGGCTCCGGCTAGCGAGCCCGACCCTAAGGCTTCGCGAGCAGCCGGTCGAGGTCCCGCCGCAAGGCCTCCGCGCTATGATCGAGCACCTGCTGCAGCAGTGCGGATTTGAGCTCGCCGATCGTGCCCTGAGGAGCGCCGCAGTCGTTGCAGCGAATCGGATCGGCGTCCGAGGGCTCGCCGGCCGGCGGAAGGCTGTAATTGGCGCTGCCGCAGGCTTCGCAGTGGATTTCGACCGAAACGTCCATCTCGCGACTCCCGAAGCCCAAAGAACCCTCAAGGGCCGGTCCGGCCATGGCAGACTCGAACCCGCCCGACAATGTGGACGCGCGCGCCGCCTTATGTTAGGCCAGCGCCCGACTGTCTAATTCTTGGCTGTGGGGATCATCGGGTGGCAAAGCCTTCTTGGGCCAGCTTTTTTTCGCGTAGCGCCAGCTCAAGCCTGGAGCATGTGTGGGATTCCCTCTGGAGTGAGTGGACCGCGAGCCTGCCCCAGCGGCAAGCCGGCATCCGCCTCGTCCAGTTCGCCGCGCAGGGCGCCCAGCCCTCCGTCGAGGCGCTGATTCGCGGCGAATCGGTCCAGCCGCTGTTCCTGACGCTCGACCGTCCGTCCCTTTCGATGTTCATCCCGGTCCCGTCGGTCGCCGACGATCTGCGCGAAGACTCGGCGCGCAGCGACCATGCCGCGACGCTTTCGGCCGATACCCCGCTCGACGCGCCAGGCCTCGATGCGCCGCAACGGAGCGGCACGGTCTCGTTCGCCGGGGGCGCGACGGCGACGTTCGGCGCGCAAAGCCAGATCATCGCCGATCCGGCGGCCAATTTCGCGGTCCTGTACAGCGAGGACTTCCAGTCGGCGCTGGTCATGAACACGCTCAACAAGACTCTGCTCGAGGGCGGACCCGGCAATTTCCCGGAACTGAGCCGCGGGCCGGACGACGTGCTCGAGCTGACCGGCGATTTTTCCGCCGGCTTCGCGCTGCCGTCCCAGCCCGGCGACATCGATGCCGTCCTTCTTAGCCCCGGGCACGACTACAATTTGATTTCGAGCGACGACAATGTCGGCGCCGGCGAGACGATGACGATCAACGGCGTGCCGCTCGGCGCCGGCAATCAGGTGATCTTCGACGGCAGCGCCGAGACCGACGGAAGCTTCGTCTTCCTGGGCGGCCAGGCCGGCGACACGTTCATCGGCGGAGCCGGCGACGACCAGATACTGGGCTTGGGCGGCGCCGATACGCTGGCCGGCGGCGGCGGCGCGGACACGTTCGTCTACTTCGGCGCCAGCCAGTCGACCGGGGATCATTACGACACGCTGGGCGATTTCAACGCTTCCGAGGATCGGATCGACCTCCCCGGCTCGGTCGCCGGCTTCGGCGCGCCGGTCACCAGCGGCGCTCTCTCGCATGCGAGCTTCGGCGCCGATCTTTCCGGCGCCATGGCCGGTCTCGGCGCCGCAAACGCGGCCTGGTTCACCCCGGACAGCGGCGATCTCGCCGGAACGATCTTCCTCGTCGTCGACGCCAACGGAATCGCCGGCTACCAGGAAGGCGAGGATTACGTCTTCGCCGTCGGCGGCTCTCCGCTCGCGGACCTCACCGGCCACACCGACATCTTCGTCTAAAGCCGGTCTACCCGCATCGCGATCTCGGCGAGGCTTTCCGCCTCGATCAGCAGGCTGTCGTCGACCGTTCCGGTCGCGGTCCGCTCGCGGCCGATGATCACCAGCACCGGCACGGCCATCGGCGACACGCGGTCGAGCGCGACGTGGACCATCGTCCCCTGCGCGCGGTCGAGCAGCGAGGCGAGGCGGCCGACGTCGGTCATCCGGGTCCGCGCGTCGTTCCACGCGGCCTTGAGCAGCAGATGGTCCGGCTCATAGCGGCGCAGCACGTCGTATATGAGGTCGGTCGAGAAGCTGACCTGGCGGCCCGACTTGCGCTTTCCCGGATGGTGCCGCTCGACCAGTCCGCCGATCACTGCCACCTCGCGGAAGGCGCGCTTCAAGAGGCTCGAATTCTGAACCCATTCGACGAATTCGTGCTCGAGAATGTCCGACGAGAAGAGGGCGGCGGGATCGGGGATCGGATCGAGCCCGTAGCAGGCGAGCGCATAATCGTTGGACACGAAACCGAGCGGCCTAAGCCCCGCGCTCTCCATCCGCCGCGTGATCAGCATGCCGAGAGACTGGTGCGCGTTCCAGCCTTCGAAGCTGTAGGCGACCATGTAGTGGCGATGCTCGTGGGGGAAGGTTTCGACCAGAAGCTCATCCGGAGCCGGTAGCTTCGAGCGGTAATCCTGGACCTGCAGCCAATCGCGCACGTCGTCCGGGAAGCGCGGCCATTGCTCGCGGTCGTGGAGGAAGTGGCGGACCCGCTCGGCGAGGTTGGTGCTCATCGCCATTCGCGCGCCGAGATAGGTGGGGATTCGCGCGGACTTGGACGAGGCGCGAACGATCAGGTCCATTCCGTCGATCCGCTCAACCTCGAGCACCAGGCCGGCGAAGAAGAAAGTGTCGCCAGGAGAAAGCGTGGCGGCGAAATTGTCCTCGACCGTGCCGAGCTTTCGCCCGCCCTTGAAGCGCACGTCGTAGAGCGGGACGTCGACGATGATGCCGGCGTTCATCCGGTGCTGCTGGACAAACCGCGGGTGGCTTACCCGCCATGTTCCGTCAGCTTCCCGAGTCAATCGCCGGAACTTGTCGTAGGCGCGCAGGGAATAGCCGCCGCTTTCGATGAACGAGAGCACCTGGCCGAACAGCTCCTCCGACAGCCCGGCATAAGGCGCGGCGCCGCGCACTTCGTCGAGCATCGCCGCCTCTCCGAATGGCGCGGCGCAGGCGCAGGCCATGACGTGCTGGGCGAGCACGTCGAGCGCTCCGGGGCGGAACAGCTCGGCGTCGAGCTCGCCCTCGTCGATCGCGTCGAGGGCGGCGCGCGCCTCGAGATATTCGAAGCGGTTGCCGGGCACGAGGATCGCCTGCGAAGGCTCGTCGAGCCGGTGGTTGGCGCGCCCGATCCGCTGGAGCAGGCGAGACGAGCCCTTGGGGGCGCCCATCTGGATGACGAGATCGACGTCGCCCCAGTCGACTCCGAGATCGAGGCTGGCGGTGCAGACCAGGCCGCGCAGCCGCCCGGAGGCGACCGCCGCCTCGACCTTGCGCCGAGCCTCGATCGACAGCGAGCCGTGATGGATGCCGATCGGCAGGGTCCGCTCGTTGACCGCCCAGAGGTCCTGAAAGATCAGCTCGGCGAGGCTTCGCGTGTTGCAGAAGATGAGGCTGGTCTTGTGCCGCTCGATCTCCTTCATCACCTGCTGCGCCGCCCAGCGGCCGCTATGGCCGGACCAGGGGATCTTCTCGTCCTCGGGCAGCATGATCGCGATCTCGGCCTCGGCGCCGGGATCGCCGCGGACCAGATCGACCATCTCCGGGTCGCCGTGCGGCGCGAGCCAGCCCTGGAACGCCTCGGGATCGGCAACCGTGGCCGAGAGGCCGACCCGCCTGAGGTTCGGCGCGATTGCCTGGAGGCGCGACAGCGAAAGGCTGAGAAGATCGCCGCGCTTGCCCGTCGCGAAGGCGTGGATTTCGTCGACGACGACGCAGGACAACGACTCGAACAAGGTGAAGCTGTCGGGATGGCTGAGCAGCAGGCTCAGCGATTCCGGCGTGGTCAGAAGGATCTGGGGCGGCCGAACGCGCTGGCGCGCCTTGCGGTCGGCGGGCGTGTCGCCGGTCCGGGTCTCGACCCGGATCGGCAGGCCCATCTCGGCGATCGGCGTCAGCAGGTTGCGCTGCACGTCCACCGCCAGCGCCTTGAGCGGCGAGATGTAGAGCGTGTGCAGCCCGTCGGTCGGGGCCTCGATCAACTCGGCAAGCGTCGGCAGGAAGCCGGCCAGAGTCTTGCCCGCCCCGGTCGGCGCGACGAGCAAGGCGCTCCGCCCGGCCCGCGCCGCTTCGAGCATCTCGCGCTGGTGCCGCCGAACCTCCCAGCCCTTGGCGGAGAACCAGTCGGTAATAACATTCGGCAGAAGCTGGGAACCGTCGGGCATCGAAGCCATATAGCTTCCATGCCCCGTCTCGGTTCCTGGGTGAAGCCTTTCCCCGAAGGCATGTACGTGAAGCCGGCCGACGCGTGGATCGATCCCTCGCAGCCCAAGCCGCGGGCGCTGGTCACTCACGGCCACGGCGATCATGCGCGCGGCGGCCACGGCCAGGTCTTCGCCACCGCCGAGACGCTGGCGATCATGGAATGCCGCTACGGGCCTCAGCAAGGCACGGAGGTCGCTTATGGCGAGACGATTCGCCTCGGCGAGGTGGACGTCTCCTTCGTCCCCGCCGGCCACGTCCTCGGCTCCGCCCAGATCGTGCTCGAGCATTCGGGCGAAAAGATCGTCGTCTCCGGCGACTACAAGCGCCGGCCGGATCCGACCTGCGCCCCGTTCGAGCCGGTCCCCTGCGACGTGTTCGTCACCGAGGCGACGTTCGGCCTTCCGGTCTTCCGCCATCCCGCGACGGGCGGCGAGGTCGACCGGCTGCTCCAGCGGCTGCACGACAATCCGGACCGCTGCATCCTCGTCGGCGCCTATGCGCTGGGCAAGGCGCAGCGGCTGATCGCCGAGCTGCGCTGCCGCGGCCATCACGATCCGATCTACATCCACGGCGCCCTGGAGCGTTTGTGCGAGCTCTACATGCGGTTCGGCGTGCCGCTGGGCGAGCTTCGCCCCGCCACGGGCGCGTCAAAGGAGGAGCTGCGCGGCAAGATCGTGCTGGCGCCGCCGGGCTGCCTCAACGACCGCTGGTCGCGCCGCCTGCCCGATCCGATCACCGCCATGGCCTCGGGCTGGATGCGCGTTCGCCAGCGCGCCCGCCAGCGCCTCGTCGAGATGCCGCTGATCGTCTCCGACCATGCCGATTGGGACGAGCTGACCCAGACCATCCAGGAGCTTGCCCCGCGCGAGGTGTGGATCACCCACGGCCGCGAGGAAGCGCTGATGCACTGGTGCATGACCCGCCAGATCAAGGCCCGGGAGCTCAACCTCGTCGGCTATGAGGACGAGGACGATTGATCGCCGCAGGGTGGCAGTCGTAGAGCATTGTCGCTTGGCCGGAACCGCCTCTTCGTCATTGCGAGCGTAGCGAAGCAATCCAGTGCGGCCTCTGAGTCCCGCTGGATTGCTTCGTCGCTACGCTCCTCGCAATGACGGCCCAACGGACGCGCCCAGCTTGGGCATGCCGCGCGGCTGTAAGGCCGATGAGCGAACGTCAGGCGAACTGTAGCAATAGCGCCAGCGCCAGGGCGGCAATCACCAGCAGGCCCCAGCGCACCTGACGCTCGAGCTCCATGCTCTCGGTGCGCGAGACGACGATCGCGCTGAGCGGCATCAGCACAAAGGCGAGACCGGCCGAGAACAATATCCCCATCCAGATGCTGGCGGTCATCGCCGCGGCGATCGCCAGCGCGGCCCAGGCCAGGCAGAAGATCAGCGGCTCGGCGTGAAGCCGCGGCATCAATGGCCCGCCTGCGGCCCGCGCTCGACGCCGGAGAGCGCCAGCTGCTCGTCGATTTGCGCCACGAGCCGGTCGAGCCCCGCCTGGTCCTTCGCCTCGGCCCGCGCGACGAGCACGTCCTGGGTGTTGGAGGCGCGAAGAAGCCACCAGCCGTCGTCGGTGTTGACCCGTGCGCCGTCGGTGCGGTTGACCTCCGCGCCGGACGCGGCGAGCCGATCGAGCACTTCATCGACCACCGCGAACTTGCGGGTCTCGTCGACCTGGAAACGCATCTCCGGCGTGTTCACCAGCGCCGGCATGGCCGATCTGAGCGCGGTCAGCGAGCCGCCGAGCCTGCTCACCGCGCGGATCAGCCGCACCGCGGCGTAGAGCGCGTCGTCGAAGCCGTAATAATCGTGGGCGAAGAAGATGTGCCCGCTCATCTCGCCGGCGAGCGGAGCGCCGGTCTCCTTCATCTTCGACTTGATCAGGCTGTGCCCGGTCTTCCACATGAGCGGCGTTCCGCCGAGCTCGGCGATCCGGTCGTAGAGCGCCTGGCTCGCCTTGACGTCGGCGATGATCGTCGCGCCCGGCACGTCGGCCAGCACGGGCTCGGCGAGGATCGAAAGCAGCTGGTCTCCCCAGACCACCCGCCCCTCGCCGTCGACCGCCCCGATCCGGTCGCCGTCGCCGTCGAAGGCAATGCCGAAATCGAGGTTCTTTTCGGCGACCAGCCGCTTGAGGTCGGCGAGATTGGCCTCCTCGGTCGGATCTGGATGGTGGTGGGGAAAGCGGCTGTCGACTTCCGTGTAGAGCAGATGATGCTCGCCCGGCAGCTTGGCGGCGAGCTTCTCCAGCGCCGGCCCGGCCGCGCCGTTGCCGGCGTCCCAGCCGATCCGGAAGGCGCCGCCGTCGAAGCCCTGGACGAGCCGGTCGACGTAGAGGTCGAGCATTTCGGCGTCGCTCACCGTGCCCGTGCCTTCATCCCAGTCCGCGTCCAGCGCATCGCGGCCGAGCTGCTGGATCGCCTCGCCGTAGAAGGGCCGGCCGCGGATCACCATCTTGAAGCCGTTATAATCGGCCGGGTTGTGGCTGCCGGTGATCATGATCCCGCCGTCCACCTCGAGCACGGCCTCGGCGAAGTAGAGCATCGGCGTCGGCCCCAGCCCGATCCGCACGACATCGGCGCCGCTCTCGGTGAGGCCGCGGACCAGCGCTTGCTCGAGCATCGGCGAGCTTTCGCGCCCGTCGCGCCCCACCGCGACCCGAGCGCCGCCGCTACGGCGCACGAGCGTTCCGAAGCCGCGGCCGATCGCGTAGGCGTCGGCCTCCCCAAGCGTCTTTCCGACGATTCCGCGAATGTCGTATTCGCGCAGCGAGCTGGCGTGGAATTGGTGGCTCATTTCGTCCTTATCGTTTCTTGAGTTCGCCGAGCAGCGCATCGCGCGCCGCATTGACTCGGGTGGCGAGGCCCTGCGACCCGCCCGCGTCCGGATGGACCTTGGCGATCAGCCGGCGGTGCGCCGCCCGGATGTCGTCGGAGCTCGCCCCTTCGGTCAATCCAAGCAAAGTGCGCGCCTCGGCGGGGCGCATCGGCGCGCTTTGCACCGTCTGCCGCCGCCACCAGAGATAGACGAGGCCCGCGAGGACCAGGCCGACGATCAGCTTGCCCATCACCCGGCCATCGCCTGGCGGGGCGCCTCGTCGCCCGGCTCCGGCAAGGCGAATCCGGCGACCATCTCGCGCAGCTCCTGGCGCGCCGCGATATGCGACATGGCGACGTCCTCGATCTCGTTGAGGTCGAGCAGGGTCAGCCCTTTCGGGAACAGCTCGCGGTAGATGACCCGCTCGCCGAGGCCGGGGATGATTCGAAAACCGACCCGGCGCGACAATTCGCCCAGAGCCTCGCCGACCCGGCGCTTGTTGCGCGCCTCGATATGCTGGACCCGGTTGCGCAGGACGACCCAATCGACGCTCGCGCCGTGGGCCTTGGCGCGCTGCGTGCGGCTGTTCCAGACCAGCTCGGCGTAGAAGCTCGGCCGCCGCACGCGGTAGGTCTCGGCGTCGACCTCGCCGATCAGGTCGAGATCGACGAAGCTGTCGTTGATCGGGGTGACCAAAGTGTCCGCGCGGATCATCGCCGCCCGGCTATGCGCGTCGTCGCGTCCCGGCGTGTCGATCACCACGAACTCGGCGCCGCCGGCGATCCGCTCGATCACCGCCTCGAGCGGCTCTCCCGCCTCCGGATCGAACGTCGCGTGGACCGGCATCGGCAGGTCCACGTTCTGCCGCCGCATCGTCGCTGCGCGGTTGTCGAGATAGCGGCCAAGGGTGCGCTGGCGGGTGTCGAGATCGAGCGCGGCGACCTTCCTGCCCTGCGCGGCGAGCGCCACCGCGGCGTGAACCGCGGTGGTCGACTTGCCGGTGCCGCCCTTCTCGTTGGCGAAAGTGATGAAATGCGGCACGCTTCGGGCTACTCCGGACACTTGATCTTGCGGGTCGCGAGCCGCTACCAGCCCGCCTCCTTCCTCTATCGGAGGCCCTCCGGCCGTGCAAATCATCCGTGAGCCGGAGGCGCTCGAAAAGGCCCTGGCGGAGCTGCGCGAGGGCGGCGCGAGGATCGGCTTCGTGCCGACCATGGGCGCGCTCCACGCCGGCCATATGGCCCTGGTGGCCGAAGCGCGCGCGCGGGCCGACCACGTCGTCGCCTCGATCTTCGTCAATCCGACCCAATTCGCCCAGGGCGAGGATCTCGACGTCTATCCCCGGCGCGAGGCCGGCGATGCGGCGATGCTCGAGGCGGAAGGGGTGGCGATCCTCTGGGCTCCGGACGTTTCGACCATGTATCCCGACGGCCCCGCCGCCTCGCTTCGCGCGGGTAGCGCCGGCGAGGGCCTCGACGGCGACGCCCGGCCCGGTCATTTCGACGGCGTGGCGACGGTGGTCGCTCGCCTGTTCGGGCAGGTGCGTCCCGACGTCGCCCTGTTCGGCGAGAAGGATTATCAGCAGCTCGCCGTGATCCGGCAAATGGTCGCCGAACAGGGCCTGCCGATCGAGATCGCCGGCGTTCCGACCCAGCGCGACGCCGACGGCCTCGCCCTCTCCTCGCGCAACGCCTATCTGACACCCGACGAGCGCCGCTCCGCCCGCGCCTTGCCGCGCGCGCTGGGTGACTCCGCCCGGGCGATCAAGGGCGGCGCCGCGGTCGCCGAGGCGCTCGACCGGGCCCGCCAGCGCCTCGCGGAGGCCGGCTTCGATCCGGTAGATTATGTCGCCCTGTGCGACGCCGAGACTTTGCGGCCGCTCGACCGCCTCGATCGCCCGGCGCGGCTGCTCGCGGCGGCGCGGATCGGCAATACGCGGCTGATCGACAATCTGCCGGTCAGCCCCGATTGAGATCGTAACCGCGGCGTTAACCATTTGTTGACGCGCGCTGCCCCAGACAGTGCTCCTGACACGCAGCCTTCAAAAAAGGGGCACGACGTTATGGGGCACAGTCTGAAATCCGCCGCCTTCCTGGCCGAAAGCCGGATGATCGAAGCCGCGGCCGGCGACGTCAAAGCGCTCTACGAGCTCGGCATCGCCTATTCGACCGGAACCGGCGGAGTCACCGTCGACCTGATCGAAGCCCACAAATGGTTCAACCTCGCGGCGCTCAAGGGCAGCACGCTCGCCCAGGAATGCCGCGCCGAAATCGCCGAGGACATGACCGCCTGCGAGATCGCCGAAGCGCAGCGCCAAGCCCGCGCCTGGCTCGGCGCCATCGCCGGCCAGCGCCGCGCCGCCTGATCTTTCGAGTCATCCCGGCGAAGGGGCACCCCGCAAAGTACTACTTTGCGGGGACCCCGAAGGCCGGGACCCATGAACACCGCGGCATGTTCGCGAGCGCAGCCGTTCGTCCCACTTTCGATCTCTTCGGTTCATGGGCCCCGGCCCCTTCGACTGCCTGCCAAGGCAGGCGCTCAGGACATGCTTCGCCGGGGTGACTCAATGGTTGGTCGATGCCGCCCCCGCCGCCTGCTGCGGGGCCCCTTCCCGATAGCGCTCGAACCAGGCGAGGATCGCGCCGGCCTTGGCGCCGCTCTGCGAAGGCCGCGCGGCGATGCTTCCGTGGCTCGCGCCGGGCACCTTCACCAAAGCCGTCGGCACGCCGCGAAGCTGAAGCGCCGTATAATATTGCTCGGCTTCGCTGACCGGCGTTCTGTAATCCTCGCTTCCGACCACCACCAAGGTCGGGGTCTGCACGTTGCCGACGAGCGACAAAGGCGAGCGCGCCCAGAAGCCTTGCGGATCTTCCCACGGATAATTGCCGAACCAGTAGCGCGAGAAGAAGGGCGGCGAATCGCTGGTCAGAACGAAGCTCGCCCAGTCGATCACCGGCTTCTGGGTCGCCGCGGCGCGGAAGCGGTTGGTCTTGCCGACGATCCAGGCGGTGAGCACCCCGCCCCCGGAGCCGCCGGTGACGAACAGATGGTCCGGGTCGGCGAAGCCCTGGGCGATCGCCGAGTCGACCGCGCTCATCAAATCGTCGTAATCCTGGCCGGGATAAGCGTGGTGGATGAGGTTGGCGAAAGCCTCGCCATAGGAGGTCGATCCCCGCGGGTTGACCGAGAGCACGGCATAGCCGGCCGCCGCGTAGAGCTGGTCGTCGGTCGAGAAATGCGGGCCGTAGGCGGCGAACGGCCCGCCGTGAATCTCGAGGATCAACGGGTAACGCTGCCCCTGCACGTAGTTGGGCGGAAGCGTGATCCAGGCGTCGATCGGCCTTTGATCGGCCGAAGAGGTGACGGCGATGTGGCGCACCTCGCCCAGCCGCTTGTTGTCGAGCAGCTCGCCGTTGAGGCGGGTGAGCTGCCGCCGGGTGGCGCCGCGAACGATCACCACGTCGCTCGGCCGAGTCGCGCTTCCCGCGGAGATCGCCAGCGATCCGTCGCGCGCGACGCTGAAGCTTCCGCCGGTATAGGGCCGGTCGAAGTCGGAGCCGCTGAGACCTTCGGCGACCGTGCGCACCGAGCCGTCGAGGCCGACCCGCGCGACCTTCGTCTCGCCGCGGTCGTCATACTGGACGTAGATCGCGCGCCCGTCCGCGGACCAGGCGGGAGAGCCGACGCTTCGATCGAGCGATGAAGTGAGCGCGCGCGGGTTCGACCCGTCCGCGTTCATCACGTAGAGGACAGCATTGTCGTAGCCGCGATGCTCGCGGTCGTCGAAGCCGGTATAGGCGATCAGCCGCCCGTCGGGCGACACGGCCGGCTCGGCGTCCGGCCCGACCCGGCTGGTCAGCGCCCTGATCTCGTTCGAGGCGACGTCGAGCGCGTAGATCTCGGTGTTGACCGCCTCGCGCTCCCAATCCGCCGAGCGGTTGCCGCTGAACAGGATCGTCCGCCCGTCCGGGGTCCACGAGATCGGGCCGCCGTCATTATAGGGTCCGTAGGAAAGCTGGCGCGGCGCGCCCCCTTCCGAAGAGACGAGGAACAGCTGGTCGTATCCGGCGTGCAGATAGCCCTGGCCGTCGAAACGGTAGGTGACGGCGGTGATCACCTGCAGCGGATCGGCCCATTGCGCCCCTTCCGGCCGCGCCGGCGGCGGCGCGCCGAGCCGGGCGCCGTCGTCGGGGACGAACATCGCATAGGCGATCCGGCGCCCGTCGGGCGACCAGGCGATGCTCGAAGGCGCCTCGGGAAGGCCGGTGATCCGCACCGATTCGCCCGACGCCATCCAGCGTACGAACATCTGCGATCGCCCGCCCTCGCCGGCAGCGATGTAGGCGAGGCGGGTGGAATCGGGAGACCAGCGCGGCTGACTCGCCCCCGATGCGAGCGACACCTGGTCGCCGGTCCGGGTGTCGATCAGCCAGATCGAGGGGCGGAAGCGGTCGGTCATGATGTCGCCCGAGCGGCGGACATAGGCGATCCAGCGCCCGTCCGGGCTGATCTGCGGATTGGCCGCGGCCTCGAGGTCGAACAGGTCGCGCGCGGTGAAATTGCGCTCGGGACCGGTGGGCACCTCCGCGGGGGCCAGAGCCGGCACGGCCAGAAGGATCGCCCAAGCCCAGAGATAGTCCCGCATCGCCCGCCACTCCCCTGAGGAAACGGCGATCATATCGGCTTCCTTGTCCGCCGCCACCCCGTCATTGCGAGCTGCGAAGCGGCGCGGCAATCCAGCGGGCGTCTGCGCCGTACTGGATTGCTTCGCTTCGCTCGCAATGACGGCGGGGGATTCATGCCCGGCGGAAGGGGGTCATTTCATCGAGCGCGGCGATCTCCCGCGCCACCGCGCGCCGCTCGGCCTCGAGGAAGCCGGCCACCGCGTCGCGAAGGCGCACGTCGCGGATATAATGGGCCGACCAGGTCGGCACCGGCCGGTAGCCGCGGGCGAGCTTGTGCTGCCCCTGCGCGCCGGCCTCCACGCGGGCGAGGCCGCGGACGATCGCCACGTCGATCGCCTGATAATAGCAAAGCTCGAAATGGAGGTTGGGGACCTCCTCGACGCAGCCCCAATAGCGTCCGTAAAGCACGTCGGCGCCGATCAGGTTGAGCGCTCCGGCGATCGGGCTCCCCTCGCGAAGCGCGAGGATCAGGAGCACCCGCTCTCCGAGCCGCTCCCCCAATAACGAGAAGAACCGGCGCGTCAGATAGGGCTGGCCCCATTTGCGCGCGCCGGTGTCCTGGTAGAAGGCCCAGAATATGTCCCAATGCGCCTCGGTCAGCCCGGCGCCGGTTAGATGGACGATGTCGAGGCCTTCGATCGCGGTGGCCCGCTCCTTGCGGATCTGCTTTCGCTTGCGCGAGGAAAGCTCGCCGAGGAAATCGTCGAACGAGCCGAAGCCCTGGTTGAGCCAGTGATACTGGCTGTCGGCGCGGATCAGCCAGCCGGCCTGCTCGAACAGGGAGACCTCCTCCGGCGCAATGAACGTCGCGTGGGCGGAGGAGAGGCGGTTGGAATCGACCACTTGCTCGGCCGCGCCGATCAGCGCCGGAGCAAGCCGCGCCTCGCGCGCCAGCAGTCGGCGGCCGGGCACGGGCGTGAACGGCACCGCGATCTGAAGCTTGGGATAATAATGCCCGCCGGCCCGCTCATAGGCGTCGGCCCAGCCATGATCGAACACATATTCGCCGAGCGAATGGCTCTTCACATAAGCCGGCATCACCGCCGCCGGCCGCGCGTCGGTGCCGTCGATCGAGATCGGCAGCGGCTGCCACCCGGTCTCCGCCGCCGCGCTCCCCGAATCCTCCAGCGCGGAGAGAAAGGCGTGGCTGAGGAACGGATCGTCCGCTCCGGCGCAGCGGTCCCAATCCGCCGCTTCGAAAGCCGCCACGCCGTCGCGCAACCGGGCGAAGACGGGCTCGCCGCTCATCCCGGCAATGCCTCGTAGATTATCTGGTCAGCATGCCGCGCGGCCCGCGCGCGGTCGTCCGCGCTGCGCACTGTCCAGGTCAGCACCGGCAGGCCCCTGGCGGAGGCGGAGGGAAGATCGCGAATGTCATAAGCGAGGAAATCGGGATTCGACCACCAGCGCGCAAGACGCCGCTTGAGGCGGCCGCGCGACGGCTTGCCGTTCTCCGTGACCACCAGGCCGCGCAGAACGTCCGGGTGGTGGCGCGCGAACCAATGGCCGACACGGGGGTTGAACGACATCACGGCGACCGGTCCTCCATAGGAGCGCAGGACACCGGCGACCCAATAGCAGAGCTGGTGATAGAGCGGCCTGCCGCTCTTGATCTCGATCAGCAGCGGGGCGCGTCCTGCGATGAGGTTCAGCGCTTCTTCGAGGGTGGGAATCGTCTCGTCCGAATTCTTCAGCCGAATCCGCTGCAATTCCCCGGCCACGAGACCGCAAATCGGACCGACGTCGCCGGTGAGCCGATCAAGGGTGGAGTCGTGGAAAACGATCGCTTCGCCGTCCGCGCTGGCCTGCACGTCGAGCTCGATCCCATGGTCCGCGGCGATCGCCGCCTCGAAGGCGGCGCGGCTGTTCTCGATGCGCCCGGGCCCGTGCAGGCCGCGATGCGCGAAGGGCTTCGCGATCAGGCTTTGGAGCCTAGCCTGCCTTGACGGCGACGATGGCATCGATCTCGACGGCAGCGCCGAGCGGGAGGACCGGGACTCCGACGGCGCTGCGCGCATGCCGCCCGGCCTCGCCGAACACCCGCTCCATCAGCTCGGAGGCGCCGTTGGCGACCTTGGGCTGGTCGGTGAAGCCGGCATCGGAGGCGACGAACGCCCCCAGCTTGACGATTCGCTCGACCCGGTCGAGCGATCCGAGCGCCTTCTTGATCTGGGCGATCAGCATCACCGCGCAGCGCTTCGCCGCTTCCTGGCCCTGCTCGAGCCCCTGGTCGAGGCCGAGCGTTCCGGTGATCAGCGAGCCGTCCTCGCGGAACGGCAGCTGGCCGGAAATGTAGAGCAATCCGGCGATCTCGACCGCCGGAACATAAGCGGCGACGGGGGCGGCGGGCTCCGGCAGGCGGATGTCGAGCTCGGCGAGGCGGTTGGAAACGGCGTCGGTCATCGCGCCGCTAAGCACCGCCGGCGCGCGTGCGTCAAGGCGTCGTGGCCGGCGTCGCGGCCGGAGCCGCGGCGGCCCCGGCCTCCGGAACGACGATCAGCTTGAACGCCCGCCCCGGCACCAGGAAGGCGCGCGCCGCCGCCTGCAGGTCCGCGGGTGTCATCGCTCCATAGTCCGAAAGCTGGCTCGAGATCATCGCCGGGACCCGCGGGTCGGTCTGGAGGCGCGTCAGGTTTGCGACCCACCAGGCATTGCCGGTGCGCTGGCGGCTTATCGTGTCGATCAGCGGCCGCCGCGCGCGCTCCATCTCGTCGGCCCCGATCGGATGGTCGCGAAGGTCCGCGGCGATGCTTTCGGCGTCGCGCAGGAAGCCGGCCAAAGCCTCCGGCCGCGCCTCGATCCGGCCGCTGAACACGCCGTAGCCCGGATAGGCTTCCGAGGCATTGTGCGAAGCCTGCGGGCTGTAGGTCGTGCCCTGCTCCTCGCGGATCTTCTGGATCAGGCGAAGCTGGAAGACCGAGGAGAGCAGGTTGAGAGTCCGCGCCTGCCTGGGGCTGTCGAAGAAACCCTGGGTGGGCCAGGCGATATAGGCGAGGCCTTGGTCGGCGCGCCCCCGGTGGGTCAGGCGGATCGGCTCGGGCGTCGGGCTCGGGAAGCGAATCGCGGGCACGCTCGGGGTGGCATCGGGGCGCGGCGGCAGAGCGCCGAACGTCGCCGCCGTCTGCCGGATCGCCTCCTCGATATCGACGTCGCCGACGATCACCACCTCGATCGGCGAATGGGCGAGCGCGTCGGCGAGGACCGTGCGCGCGTCGTCGATGCTCATCGCCGCCATCTGCTCGCGGGTCGGGGTCGCCCAGCGCCGGTCGCCATTGTGGAGCAGCACCGCCGCCTCGCGCGAGAAGACGCCGCTCGGGGTCGAGGCGAGCTGATCGTGGATCGAGCCCGAAAGCGAGCGCACCCGGTTCCAGCCGGTCGGGCGCCAGGCGGGGTCGGTCATATAGGCCGCGAGCACCTGCATCTGCACGGCGAGGTCGCCCGGCCGCGTGACTCCGCTCAGCAGGTAATCGTCCTCGTCGATCGAAAGCTGGCTGGCGTAGACGTGATCGTTGAGCGCCTCCTGCATGTCCTCGAAGTCGATCCGGCCGAGACCGCCGGCCTGGTAGCCGGGATAGAGGCCCCAGGCCGGGGACGGCCGGTTGGCGGGCATGGCGAGCTGGCCTTCGCCGAAGCGCACCTGGACCATCACCTGGTTGGCCGCGAAATCGGTCTTCTTGACGGTCAGGCGAACGCCGTTGGCGAAGCGCACCATGGTGGCGTCGATCTCGCCGGGCATCGTCCGGCGCTCGGCCACCCGGCCGGGGGCTCCGAAGCTGGTATAGGGCCAGGCCTGCGCCTGGCGGGTCGTTCCCGCGGCGACGGGAACCGCGCGGGCCGCCTGGTAGGCGGCGAGCAACGCGCCGTCGGCGCCCTCGACCGGCGCGGGCGAGGTCATGTAGAGCACCGGTTCCCCGGCGAAGATCGTCCGGGCCGATTGGTTGACGCGCGCCACGGTCATCGCCGGAACCGCCGCCTCGAACAGGCGCAGGCTTTCCGCCGGGGTGGTGAAGACGTTGCCGATGTCCACCGTCGACACCAGCCCTTCGGCGAGCGCCGGCGAGAGCCGGGTCGAGGCGCCCGCCACCTGGGCGTTGAGGGCGGTTCGGAACAGGACGATCTCCCGGTCGAGCTCGGCCTGGCTGACTCCGTGCTCCAGGAGCCTGCGCTGCTCCGCCTCGATCACGTTAAGGGCGGGCCGCCATTCGCCGGGCTGAACCACGGCGGAAATCTGCGTGATCTCGGCGCTTTCCTCGACCTCGCTTCGCGCCGCCTGCGCGCCGACATAGGGCGCGGGGCTGACGTTGGCGGCGATCCGCTCCAGCCGGCGGTTGAGGATCTGGAGCGCCAGAGAATCGGCGAGATGCTCGGCGCGGCGAGCGCTCGTGTCGGGCCTCAAGTCGGGCGGGCGGACCCAGCTCGTCTCGACCCGCGCCGTTCCGCCGGGCTCGACCATCAGCCGCGCTTCGGTCCGCCGTGGCGCCACCGTGCCGAGATCGGAGTCGCGCCCCGCGGTCCCGCGGCCGCGCCAGTCGCCGAACTTGGCGCGGATGCGCGCCTCCATCGCATCGACGTCGACGTCGCCGACGACGATCAGCGTCGCCCGCTCGGGCCGGTAATAAGCGTCGTAGAAAGCCTGGAAGCGGTCGCGCTGCGCCTGGGAGATCACCTCCGGAGTGCCGATCGGGATTCGCTGCGGAACGCGCTGGCCGCGCAGCAGGTAACCGATCTCGTCGACGAAGATGCGGTAGGCGGGGGAGGCGCGGGTGCGCTCTTCGGACTGGATGATTCCGCGCTCGCGGTCGATCGCCGCCGGCGCGAAGGTCGCCTCGCTCGCCACTTCGCGAAGAAGGAACAAACCCTCGTCGAGCTTGGCCGCGTCGCTCTCGGGCAGGTCGAGCTTATAGACGGTCTGGGTAAATTCGGTGGAGGCGTTGGTGTCCGCGCCGAAACGCAGGCCGAGCCGCTCGAGCCGCCGGACGAACTCGCCCTCGGCCACGTGCGTGGTTCCGTTGAACGCCATATGCTCGATGAAATGGGCGAGGCCGCGCTGGTCGTCCTGCTCCTGCAGCGAGCCGGCGTCGATCCTCAGGCGCAACGAGGTCTGACCCGGCGGAGTCGTGTTGCGGCGGATCGCGAAGCGCATGCCATTGGGAAGCTGGCCAAAGCGCACGTCCGGATCGGCCTGCAGGTCGCTCTTGGCCTGCGGCCAGGGCTCCGCGGCCGCAGGCGGCTGGGCGTGGATCTGCACGGCGAGCGCAAGCCCCGCGGCCAGGGCGAACAGGGGAGTGCGCAGGTTCATCGGGCTGATCTTTCGTGCGGTTCGGCGAGCCTCTCGGCTACGGAAAAATGCGAGGAACTTCAAGTATTTCGATTGACGGTGAAGCCGGCGAAGCTCTGGCTGACGGGCATCAGCTCGATCGTGTTGATGTTGAGGTGCGGGGGCAGGGTGGCGATCCAGTGGATCGTTCCGGCGATGTCCTCGGCGGTCATCGGGTCCATGTCGGCGTAGAGCGCGTCGGAGGCCGCCTTGTCGCCTCCGGTGCGCACGATCGTGAACTCGGTCTCCGCCATTCCCGGCTCGATCGAGGTCACGCGGACGCCGGTCCCGGCGAGGTCGCAACGAAGGTCGAGCGAGAATTGGCGGACGAAGGCCTTGCTTCCGCCATAGACCGCGCCGCCGCGATAGGGATAGGTCGCAGCGACCGAGCTCAGATTGATGATCGATCCCTTGCGGGCGATGATTCCGGGCAGCAGCGCGCGGGTCAGCGCGACGAGGCCGGTGACGTTGGTCTCGATCACCGTCTCCAGCGATGGAAAGTCGGTGTCCTGAAGCGGCGCCATGGCCGAGGCGAGCCCGGCATTGTTGAGCAGCAGGTCGACCGCGCCGGCCTGCGTCCCCGCGGCTTCGAGCGCGGCGAAATCGCGCATGTCTAGCATGAGCGGCGTGAAGCAATCGCCGAGCTCGGCGACCAGCGCCTCGAGCCTGTCCTCGCGCCGCCCGGTGCCGATCACACGCCAGCCGCCCTGCGCGAACAGCCGGGCCGCCGCCGCCCCGAAGCCGGCGGTCGCGCCGGTGATGAAGGCCGTCTTCGTCATTCGCTCTCTCCATTGAGCCGCGCCCTTATCCAGGGCAGCGCGCTTTCCCAATCGTCGATCCGCGCGTGGGCGTGCGGTGCGGGCGGTGTCGCCGCGGCGATCCGCGCCTCGGCGATCATGTGCAGCCGCCAGACGTCCGGCGCGTGCTTCGCGACCGATTCGTGGTGTGGCGCGAGATCGTCGACGAACACCGTCGCGCTCGGCCGCATCTTCTCGACCAGCTCCAGCACCGGCCGCCCCTTGCCGCCCTGGTTGCAGAGCACGCGGTGGCGGATGTCGAATCGCTCGAGCTGGGCGACGCGGTTGGCGTGATATTGGTCGCCGATATTGGTGAGGATGACGATGTCCGCCTCGGCGCTGATCGCCCGCAACGCATCGAGCGCCCCGGCGACGAGTTGCTGGCGGTGCATCTCGCGGTCGAAGAAGATGGAGAGCAGGGGCCACACCTGCTCCGCCGGCACCCGGCGGCCTTTCGCGTCCTTGAGCGCCCCGCCGAAGGCCGGCACGTCGAGCGAGAATGTCAGGCCGTGCGCCTCCGCCACCCATTCGGCGAAATGCGGCGCGAAGTGGAGCAGCACGTCGTCGCAATCGGAGATGAGAAGCGGCCGGCTCATGCGTCGAGCGCCTCGCGTGCCGCGACCAGCCGCGCCGGGGAGACTCCGAGTTCGTCGGCGCAGGCGATGAGGTCAGGCTCGTGCCCTTCGAGGAACCTCAGCACCGCGGCGAGGAAGGCGCGCTCCTCCAGTCGCTCCCGAAGGCCCGCGACGGTCATTCCGGTCAGCGCCAGAAGCCTTTGCGCGCGCGAATCGTCGCTCAGCGTCCAGCCGAGCGCGCCCAGCGCGAGCGCCTCATCGTCATTTGTCTCATCCCGTCGCATCGCTTACACCGGCGCGCGTGGGACAAAAAATCCTGGTTGTCGAGGACAACGAGCTCAATCTGAGGCTGTTTTGCGACCTGCTTCGAGCGCACGGCTACGAGGCGGAGCCCGTGCGCGACGGCCGCGAGGCGATCGAGCGCGCCCGCGCCTTCGCCCCCGATCTCGTCGTCATGGACATCCAGATGCCGCACATTTCGGGTCTCGAGCTGATCGAGCGGATGAAGGGCGACGAGGAACTTCGCCGCCCGCCGATCATGGCCGTCACCGCCTACGCCGCCAAAGGCGACGAGGAGCGAATCCGCGACGCGGGCGCCGAGGGCTATGTCTCCAAGCCGATCTCGGTGCTAAAGTTCGTCGAGGCGGTGCGCGCACTGCTCGACGCCGCTGCGGCGCGGGCGGCGGAGGCGGCGGAGCCGGAGGAACGGGAGACGGCCGAGGAGATCGCAACTGACGCTCCGGAAACGCAAGAAGCGGCCGAACCCGAAGGCGAGGCCGCTCCTGAACCGTTCCCCGGCGAAGGCCGGGGTCCAGGCGCCGAAGGCGAAGGGGTGGAAGAGGTGGATCCCGGCCTTCGCCGGGATGACGCAGGACCTAAGGGCGGAACGCCCTAAGGCCCGCCGTCACTTGATCTTGGCTTCCTTGAACTCGACGTGCTTGCGCGCGACGGGATCGTATTTGCGGAAGGTCATCTTCTCGGTGATGTTCCGCGGATTCTTCTTGGTCACGTAGAAGAAGCCGGTGTCGGCGGTGCTGACGAGCTTGATCTTGACCGTGGTCGGCTTGGCCATGACAGCCTCTCTGAAAAAATAAGGGTGCGAAAAAATAAAGCGGCGCTTTCCGCCGCCTCGTGCGCGTGGCCCTCTGCCCCGCGCCGCCGATTCTGTCAAGACCGGCGCACCTTAACCATCCGGTAACCATAAAGGCGCATCCCTCTCCCGCAGAGACTAAGGCTGATGGGGTGAGCCATGCAGGCGGATCGTGACGGAATGCTGGTTGTGCGGGCCGAGCTTTGCGACCGGCTCGACAGCCTTCAGCGTTCAGCGGCGAGGATGAACGGGCGCGATTTCTCGCGGCGCATCGCCACAATCCGCACCATGGCCGCCGCCTACGGGCTGATGCCGGTCGTCTGCGTCTGCGACGCGCTCGACCGGACGGTGCGCGCCCAGCCGCGTCACTGCCCGGCCGCGCTCTATTTCGAGCGGCTTCGCGACGCGATCGGCTGCGAGCGGAGCGACGAGGCGGCGAGCGAGGCCCTGCTCGCCTCGGTCTCGATCCGCCTCAGCGCCTGACCCCAACCGGCGTGGAGGCCCTCCTCACAAGCTTCGTCGCCGCCTTCCTCGCGGAATGGGGCGACCGCACCCAGCTCATCGTCGCCCTCCTCGCCGCCACCACCCGCCGCCCTCTGCAGGTTTTCCTCGGCCTCGCTTTCGCCGCCCTGCTCAGCAATGCGGTGGCCGCGGCCGCCGGAATCTGGGTCGCCGAAACCCTGACCATCCGCGCGATGACGATGATGACCGCGCTCGCGCTCCTCGTCGCGGGCATTTCCGGCCTGATCCCGAAAAAGGCGAAGGAAAGCGCCGCCCCGCGCTGGGCGCTGCCCGCCGCCTTCATCCTCTGCCTCGCCGCCGAGATGGGCGACCGCACCCAGTTCCTCACCTTCGCTCTGGCCGGCCGCTACGACAGCGCGCCCCTTGCCGCCGCCGGGGCCACCGCCGGGATGCTTGCCGCCTGCCTGCCCGCATTGGCGCTTGGCGAGCGCTTCCGGGAAGTCCTGCCTCTGCGCGCGATCCGCTATTCCGGCGCGGCCTTGTTCCTGGTCACGGGCTTCATCGTCGCGGTCAAGGCGCTGCAGATCGCCTGACCGGCTTCGCTTGACAGCGAACTGCTTGGCGCCTCCTTCGTTGCATTGCCATGCGCGATTTCTCGCAGCTCCTTGATGCGCTCGTTTACACCCGCTCGCGCAACGGGAAGCTCAAGCTCATCGGCGACTATCTGCGCCGAACGCCCGATCCCGACCGCGGCTACGCGCTTGCGGCGCTGACCGGCGAGCTCAACCTCCCCGCCGTGAAGCCCGCCGCGATCCGCGCCATCGCCGAGGAGCGGGTCGATCCCGTGCTTCTGCACATGAGCCGGGACTATGTCGGGGACATGGCGGAGACCGTGTCGCTGCTCTGGCCGAAGCGGGAGAGCGAGACGGCCGAGCTCGACGACGGCACGCTGAGGCTGTCGAACGTGGTCGAGCGGCTCGCCTCGCTGGGCCGGGCCGAGGCGCCGGGCGCGCTCGCTTCGATGCTCGACCATCTCGATGCCTCGGGCCGCTTCGCCCTGCTCAAGCTCGCCACCGGGGCGCTACGCATCGGCATCTCCGCCCGGCTCGCCAAGGTGGCGCTGGCCGAGGCGTTCGGGCTCGACGTCGATGCAGTGGAGGAGGTCTGGCACGGCATCGGCCCGCCTTATGCGGCGATCTTCGACTGGGCCGAGGGCCGCGCCGGCCAGCCGACGGCGAAGGACGTGCCGGTTTTCCGCCCGTTCATGCTCGCCCATCCGCTCGATGAGGCGCGAGTTTCGATGGACGACTATCTCGCGGAGTGGAAATGGGACGGGATACGCGTCCAGCTCGTTCACGCCGGCGGCGAGACGCGGCTCTACAGCCGCGCCGGCGACGACATTACCGGAAGCTTCCCCGACGTCGCCGAGGCCTTCGCCGAGCCGGGCGTGCTCGACGGCGAACTGCTGGTGAAGGGCGCGTTTCAGGGCGGCGAGGCGGCGAGCTTCAACGCGCTCCAGCAAAGGCTCGGGCGCAAGGCCGTTTCCGCAAAGATGCTCGGCGACTATCCGGCCTTCGTCCGGCTTTACGACATCTTGTTCGACGGCGCGGAGGATTTGCGGGCGCTGCCGCTGGTCGAGCGAAGGCCGAGGCTGGAAGCGTTCGCCGCCCGGCTCGATCCGGAGCGTTTCGACGTTTCGGCGCTGATCGGGGCGGAGAGCTTCGAGGCGCTGGAGGAAATCCGTGCGGGCGCCCGCGACGCCTCGATCGAGGGCGTCATGCTCAAGCGCCGCGACAGCCCCTATGTCGGCGGCCGCAAGACGGGCCTGTGGTACAAATGGAAGCGCGATCCGCTCGTCGCCGATTGCGTGCTGATGTACGCGGCGCGCGGCAGCGGCAAGCGCTCGTCCTACTATTCCGATTACACGTTCGGTTGCTGGACCGGGGAGGGCGGCGGCGAGCTGCTGCCGGTGGGCAAGGCCTATTTCGGCTTCACCGACGAGGAGCTGAAATGGCTCGACCGCTTCGTGCGCAACCACACGATCGGCCGCTTCGGCCCGGTGCGCGAGGTGGAGAAGACGCTGGTTCTCGAAGTCGCCTTCGACTCGATCCACCTGTCCAAGCGTCACAAATCCGGCCTCGCCATGCGCTTCCCGCGAATCTCGCGAATCCGGACGGACAAGCCGGCGGCGGAGGCCGACACGATCGAGACGCTAAAGCGGATGGTGACGTCATGAGCCCGCAAAGCCCTCTCCCATGGGGAGAGGGTTGGGTGAGGGGATCGGGATTCCGTGAGTGCGTGCCGACGCCGCAGCCCCTAACCCCAGCCCTCTCCCCATGGGAGAGAGAGCTATGTCAGTGCGCGAACGGAGATTTGGTCAGACCGTCGGCCGCCGGTGCGGCTGGGCCAGTTGCCGGCCGATCGCTCTGAAATCCCGGCCCCCGGCCTGCATGGCATCGCCGCAGCGGCGCAGCAGCGAATCGCGCTCCGAGGTCCGCGGCGCGGCGAGCCCGGCCGGGTCGAAGCCCGGCGCTGCCGCGTCGATCCGGCCGAGGAAATATTGCGCCGCCACCCGGCCGAGGGACCGGACCCGGGGGTCGTCCTCCTCGGCGAGCTGGGCCATCAGGCCGAAGCACCTCTGGTCGAGCGCCGTTGCGGCGTCTGCGGCCGGTGCGGAGGGCGAGGCGGCTGCGAGAACAACCGCGATGAGCACGCTTTCCATGCCGTTCTTGGTAAACGGCAAAGGTGGACGGCTCCTCGCCGGAATTGGTTTACGGCGCGCTAAGCATGAAAAAGGCGGCGGCGCCCAGACCATGATCGTCTCAGGCCGATCGGCCTGAGGCGTGAATCATGGTCTCGCTATATCTGGAGCCTGATTCACGCCTCAAGTGAACCGCGGAATAGCGGTTCACTTAAGACGATCAGGCTCTTGGCGCCGCCGCCCGATTCAACCGGCAACCTGTGGTTACTGGATCGGGACCAGGTTGACCGCCGCGGTCTTGCCGCGCCGGTCGACCTCGAGCTCGAATTCGATCCGGTCGCCCTCGTTGAGCGAGATCATTCCGGCGCGCTCGACCGCCGAGATGTGGACGAACGCGTCGGGCTGGCCGTCGTCGCGGGTGATGAAGCCGAAGCCCTTCGTCGCGTTGAAGAACTTGACCGTTCCCGAAGCCTTCTCGCCGGTCAGCTCGCGCTGCGGCCCGCGCTCGCGCGGAGGCCCGCGGTCCTCGACCGGGAGCGGATCGCCCTCGATCTTGAGGTCCGTCGCCGAAACTCGTCCGCCGCGATCGACGAGGGTGAATTCGAGCGGCTGGCCTTCGGCGAGGCCGGTCAGGCCCGCCTGCTCGACAGCGCTGATGTGCACGAACACGTCCTCGCCGCCATCGTCGCGGACGATGAAGCCGAAGCCTTTCTGGCCGTTGAAGAACTTCACGACGCCCTTGGCCTCGCCGACGACCTGCGGGGGCATGCCTCCGCCACCGCCGCCGCCGCCGCGGAACCCGCCGCCGCCACCGCCGCCGAAGCCGCCGCCACCGCCGCCGCGGTAGCCACCGCCGCCGCCGCCGCCGAAGCGATCACCGCCGCCGCCATAACCGCCGCCGCCGCCAAAGCGGTCGCCGCCGCCAAAGCCGCCTCGTTCCTGTCCGCCGCTGAAATTGTCGTCGCCGAAGCCGTCGCGCTTGTCTCTGCCGCGCCCGCCGCGCTCGCCGCGGCGCCCTTTATCGAAACCCATCTCGTTCAGTTACTTTCGTACGCCCGTCCCCTGTCTAAAACCACCGCGCCGGGCAAAGCGCGCAACGGCCTTCGCGCCGTCTGTCGGCGCGCTGGCGACTCACATAGCGGAAAAAATCGAGCCCCGCGAGCGCTTTTGGCTGTGGATTGTTTTGCCGCGATTGCCCCGGCGCCGCCCTTCGTGCCATGCGCTTCCGACGCCATGAACAGGGAGCACCCATGATCGACGCCCTTGCCATTTTCGCCCACCCCGAAGCCTGGGTCGCGCTCGCCACCCTGGTCGTGCTCGAAGTGGTGCTCGGAATCGACAACCTGATCTTCGTCTCGATCCTGTCGAACAAGCTGCCCGAAAAGATGCGGGCCAAGGCGCGCCGGCTGGGCATCGGCCTGGCCCTGGTCATGCGCCTCGTCCTCCTTTCGGGAATCGCCTGGCTGGTCGGGCTGACCGCGCCGGTGTTCGATCTCGGAATCACCGGGCCGATCGGCGCGCACGGGGAGCCGGGCTTCGAGACCGCCTTTTCCTGGCGCGACCTGATCCTGATGGCCGGCGGGCTGTTCCTGATCTGGAAGGCGACCAAGGAGATCCATCACAACGTCTCGCCCGGCCCCGAGGACGACCTGTTCGACACGTCGCGCAAGACGATGGGCTTCAGCGCGGCGATCGTCCAGATCCTCGCGCTCGATCTCGTCTTCTCGATCGATTCGATCCTCACCGCCGTTGGAATGACCGAGCATCTGCCGATCATGATCGCCGCCGTTCTGATCGCGGTCGGGGTGATGATGCTCGCCGCCAATCCCGTCGCCGACTTCATCAATCGCAACCCGACGGTGGTCATGCTCGCGCTCGGATTCCTGTTGATGATCGGCACCGTGCTGATCGCCGACGGCTTCGGCATCCACGTGCCCAAGGGCTATATCTACGCCGCGATGGCCTTCTCCGCGGTGGTCGAGGGCCTCAACATGTGGGCGCGCCGGGCGAGGGAGCGGAGGCGAAGCCATTGAGCGTTAAGGCCCCAGCGCCTATGCGGTCCCCATGACCGTTCATTTCCACGAAGAGGACCTGCCCGAAGGCGTGCTCGCCCCGGGCGCCGTCGCCGTCGACACCGAGACGATGGGCCTTCAGCTCGGCCGCGACCGGCTCTGCGTGGTCCAGATCTCCGACGGAAGCGGCGACGAGCATCTCGTCCGCTTCGGCCCCGGCAGCGCCTATGACGCGCCGGTCCTGAAGGCCGTGCTCGCCGATCCGGCGCGGCTCAAACTCTACCATTTCGCCCGCTTCGATCTCGCCTCGATCCGCGCCTATCTCGGCGTGATGGCCGCGCCTTGCTATTGCACCAAGACGGCCTCGCGCCTGATCCGCACCTATACCGACCGGCACGGGCTCAAGGACCTCGTCAAGGAGGTGCTCGGCCAGGAAATTTCCAAGCAGCAGCAGAGCTCCGACTGGGGCGCGCCGGAGCTTAGCGACGCCCAGAAGGACTATGCCGCGTCCGACGTCCGCTATCTGCACGCGCTCAGGGAGAAGCTCGACGAGCGCCTCGCGCGCGAGGGCCGCACCCAGATCGCCCAGGCCTGCTTCGATTTCCTGCCCCACCGCGCCCTGCTCGATCTGGCCGGCTGGGCCGAGCAGGACATCTTCGCCCATGTCTAGGCTCGCCGAGGCGGAGCGGCGGGAAAAGCGCCGCTGGGCGGTCCCGGGCGGCAGCCACGACAAGGTGGTCAAGGCGCTGAAGCTCGGCCTTCCGGCCCTGATCGGCGTGATTCTCGCCTTCCTCTTCTTCTCTCCGCTGGAGGACAAGCAGGAGGTCAGCTTCCTGCTCAAGAAGGAAGAGGTCGAAAAGGCGCCCGAGCGACTGCGGGTCGCCGCCGCCCAGTACCGCGGCCAGGACGATTCCGGCCGCCCCTTCGTTCTCAACGCGCGCTCGGCGCTTCAGGAGCGGTCGTCGAACCCGGTGGTCGAGATCGCCGACATGAACGCCCAGATCCAGCTCGACACCGGCCCGGCGCGGCTCGAGGCCGGGCATGCGCGCTACAATATGGACAGCGATCACGTGCAGGTCGTCGGGCCGATCCGGCTGACCGCCGCCGACGGCTACCGGATGGGCACCCACGATGTGGACGTCGACCTTCGCCGCCAGCAGCTCGTCAGCCGCGGCCGGGTCCAGGGACAGATGCCGATGGGCCAGTTCAGCGCCGACCAGCTGCAGGTGAACCTGCCCGACCGGCGAGTCGTCCTCAACGGGCGCGCGCGCTTGCATATTGTCCAGGGGGGCCTCAGATCGGGACGATGAAACGCCTACTCGCTCTTATCCCCTTGCTCGCCGTAGCGCCCGCTCTCGGCCAGAGCGGCTCCGCCCTCAAGGGCCACGACAGCGCCGCGCCGGTCGACGTCGGCGCCGACCGGATCGAAGTGCAGGATCGGGCCAATCGCGCCATCTTCTCGGGCAACGTGCAGGCCCGCCAGGGCAATATGACCTTGAGCTCGTCGCGGCTGACCGTGGTCTACGCCAATGGCGACGACGTCCAGATCCAGCGGCTCGAGGCGACCGGCGGCGTCACCTTGCGCACGCCGACTGAGACGGCGCGGAGCCAATATGCGATCTACGATCTCCCGCGCGGAATCGTGACGATGATCGGGGGGGTCAATCTCGACCAGGGCTCGAACCACGTCCAGGGCGGCCGCCTCGTGCTCGATCTCGACACGCACCGGGCGGTGCTCGACGGCGGCGGCCGGGTCACGGGGCGCTTCACCGTGCCGCGGCGCCAGGGCAACTGACCGCCGAAAACCGTCCATGCACAAAGCTTGCCAGTTGTGAGCCCGCGCCCGATCGCCTAACGAGGCCAAGGGGATAGCCACACGCCATGAACGAGACCCTTGCCATCGAATTGCCCGATCCGCACGAGGCGGCGGGCGAGCTCGACCATGGCCTGTCGGTCGTGTCGATCGCCAAGTCCTACGACAAGAAGGCGGTGCTGACCGACGTCTCATTGGGCGTCGACCGCGGCGAGGTGCTCGGCCTGCTGGGGCCCAACGGGGCCGGCAAGACGACGTGCTTCTATTCGATCATGGGGCTGGTGAAGCCGGATTCTGGCCGAATCCTGCTCGACGGCCAGGACATTACCGGCCTCCCCATGTATCGCCGCGCGATCCTCGGCCTCGGTTACCTGCCGCAGGAGACCTCGATCTTCCGCGGCCTCACCGTCAGCCAGAACATCATGGCCGTGCTCGAGGTCGCCGAGCCCGACCGAAGGGCCCGCGAGGAGAGGCTCGAGCAATTGCTCGCCGAATTCCACATCGAGCGGCTTCGCGACGCCCCTGCAATGGCTCTTTCGGGCGGCGAGCGGCGGCGCTGCGAGATCGCCCGGGCGCTTGCCGCCAATCCCTCGATCATGCTTCTCGACGAGCCGTTCGCCGGCATCGACCCGATCTCGATCTCCGACATCCGCGACCTCATCGTCCAGCTCAAGACCCGCAACATCGGCGTGCTGATCACCGATCACAATGTCCGCGAGACTCTCGACATCGTCGACCGCGCCTGCATCATCTACGGTGGCCAGGTCCTCTTCGCCGGAAGCCCCGAGGCGCTCGTCGCCGACGAGAATGTCCGCCGCCTCTACCTCGGCGAGAGCTTCGAGCTGTGAGCCGGTCAACCCGTCCTTCGTCATTCCCGCGAAAGCGGGAATTCAGCTTCTTGTGCGAGCCGGAGGAAGTAAGCTGGACCCCCGCTTCCGCGGGGGTGGCGGGGTAGGGATCATGGCCCTCGGTCCGCGCCTCGACCTCAGGCAATCCCAGTCGCTGGTGATGACTCCGCAGCTGCAGCAGGCGATCCGCCTGCTCGCGCTCAGCAACCTCGAGGTCGAGACGTTCATCGCCGAGGAGATCGAGAAGAACCCGCTGCTCGAGGCCGGGGCGGTCGAAAGCGAGCCGGCGCCGGAATCCGCCGCGGAGGGCGAGGATTTCGATGCCGAGCCGGCGCTCCCCGAGATCGATTCGGGGGGCGGCGACTCGGCGCTCGACATCGACGCCAACAGCGAGGACTTTCACCAGGACAGCGCGGCCGATACCATGCAGGGGCCGTCGGGGGGGCTCGGCCTCAACGACATCGGCGGCGGCGGCGGGTTCGAGGACGGCCCGGATTTCGACAGCTTCGAGGGCGCGCAGCTTTCGCTTCACGACCACCTCAAGCGCCAGGCCGGCGAGCTTCTTTCGGGCGCCGATCTGATCGTCGCCCATCACCTGATCGACCAGATCGAGGCGACCGGCTACCTGCTCGTTCCCTTGCTCGATATCGCCCAACGCCTCGGCCACCCCCATAGCGAGGTCGAGCGCGTGCTTGGCGTCGTCCAGACCTTCGATCCCGCGGGCATCGGCGCGCGCAGCCTTGCCGAATGCCTCGCGCTCCAGGCCAGGGATGCCAATCGCTACGATCCGGCGATGGCGCGGCTGATCGACAATCTCGATTATCTCGCGAAGGGCAATGTCGCCGCGCTGAAGCGAATCTGCGGAGTCGACGACGAGGACATGGCGGACATGATCCGCGAGCTTCGCGCCTACGATCCCAAGCCCGGCTGCCGGTTCATGACCGCAGACCGGGTCAACACGATCGTCCCCGACGTAATCGTCACGCGCCGCGGCGGCGGCTGGGGGGTCGAGCTCAACAGCGCCACGCTTCCGCGCCTGCTCGTCAACCGCAGCTATTATAACGAGCTCTCGTCCGGCCCGCAGGACCGCCAGTCCAAGGCGTGGCTCAACGAATGCCTGCAAAGCGCCAACTGGCTGATGAAGGCGCTCGACCAGCGCGCCCGGACGATCGTCAAGGTGGCGAGCGAGATCGTGACGCAACAGGAGGGCTTCTTCCGCCACGGCGTCTCGCAGCTGAAGCCGCTGACGCTGCGGGCTATCGCCGAGACCGTCGGAATGCACGAATCGACGATCAGCCGGGTCACTTCGAACAAATATCTGTCGTGCGACCGCGGCCTCTACGAGCTCAAATATTTCTTCACCAGCGGCATCCAGAGCAACGACGGCGGCGACGCGGCTTCCTCGGAAGCGGTGAAGAGCCGAATCAAGGCGCTGATCTCGGCCGAGGATGCCGACCGTATCCTCTCCGATGACCAGCTCGTCGAGATGCTGAGGCAGGAGGGATTCGACATCGCCCGGCGCACGGTTGCCAAATATCGCGAGGCGATCGGCTTCGGCTCGTCGGTCCAGCGCCGCCGGCAGAAGGCGCTCGGACGCGCCGCTTGAGCCGGCAAGCGAAAAAGAGTAACGGTGCCGGAACATAAGATGCGTCCGCGAATTGTGCGTGCGGGTGTCTTACGCAACATCCGGGGTGTCCGGGCTTGGCTTGGGCGCCCTCTTTTTGAGAGGGGATACATATGAAGGTCATCGTCACGATCGCCGCGGCCGCCGGTTTCATCGCGCTCGGCGCGTGCAACCAGAGCCCGACCGAGAACAAGGCCGACGCCATCGAGGCGAACGCCGAGAACGCTGCGGACGTCATCGAAGCGAACGCTTCCAATACCTCCGAAGCCATCACGGACAACGCGGAAAACGCCGCCGAAGCCACCCGTAACGCCGGCGAGAATGCTGCCGACGCGGTGCGCAACAGCGACAATCATTAATCCGCTCGACGGATGAAGGAGAGGGCGTCCCCGCGGGGGCGCCCTTTTCTCGTTCCGGGCACCCGCGGCGTCATTTTTCATGATCACGCTTCCTGGCGCGACGGTCTAGGCACGCATGTGCAGACGCGGGGGTGGATTCGCGCCCGCCCCTGTGCTTAGGCCCGGCCCATGAACATTCACGAATATCAGGCGAAGGATTTGCTCGCCAGGTTCGGCGTCCCGGTCCCCGCCGGCTTCGCCGCAATGAGCGTCGAGGAGGCCGTCGCCGCGGCCGGGAAGCTCCCCGGCCCGCTCTATGTGGTCAAGGCGCAGATTCATGCCGGCGGGCGCGGCAAGGGCAAGTTCAAGGAGCTCGGCCCCGAAGCCAAGGGCGGCGTTCGCCTCGCGCGCACCGCCGACGAGGTCCGCGCCGCTGCGGCCGACATGCTCGGCAACACTCTGGTGACGGTCCAGACCGGGCCGCAGGGCAAGCAGGTTAATCGCCTCTACGTCACCGACGGAGTCGACATCGACAAGGAATTCTACCTCGCGCTTCTGGTCGACCGGAAGACGGGACGGATCGCCTTCGTCGCCTCGACCGAGGGCGGCATGAACATCGAGGATGTCGCCCACGAGACTCCGGAGAAGATCCACAGCTTCTCGGTCGATCCGGCGACCGGCTTCATGCCGCATCACGGCCGCGCGGTCGCCCACGCCCTGGGCCTTTCCGGCGACCTCGCCAGGCAGGCGCAGACGGTGGCGAAGCTGCTGTTCGACGCCTTCATCGGCACCGACGCCGCGCAGATCGAGATCAACCCGCTCGCCGTCACCGACGACGGCAAGCTGCTCGTGCTCGACGCCAAGGTCGGCTTCGATTCCAACGCCGAGTTCCGCCACTCCGATCTCGAAGCGCTGCGCGACGAGAGCGAGGAGGATCCGATGGAGCTGGAGGCGTCGAAATTCGACCTCGCCTACATCAAGCTCGATGGCAATATCGGCTGCATGGTCAACGGCGCTGGCCTCGCCATGGCGACGATGGACATCATCAAGCTGAACGGCGCCTTCCCGGCCAATTTCTGCGACGTCGGCGGCGGCGCCTCGAAGGAGAAGGTGACCGCGGCGTTCAAGATCATCCTCTCCGATCCCGCGGTCGAGGGCATCCTGGTCAACATCTTCGGCGGAATCATGCGCTGCGACATCATCGCCGAGGGAATCGTCGCCGCCGCGCGCGAGATCGACATCCAGGTGCCGCTGGTGGTCCGCCTCGAGGGCACCAACGTCGAAGAGGGCAAGCGAATCCTCGCCGACAGCGGCCTGGCGATCGTCCCGGCGGAGGATTTGGGGGATGCGGCGCGGAAGATCGTCGCCGAAGTGAAGGGCACGGTGACGGCGTAACAACCTTCCCCCTTGTGGGGGAAGGATACGAAGCCTTAGCGAGCGAAGCGAGCTTAGGCGAAGTTGGATGAGGGGTGGCGACGCGAAGCGTCGCGCGCTCGCTTGGGCGAGCGCACCCCTCACCCCGCTCACGCTTCGCGTGAGTCGCCCTCTCCCACAAGGGGAGAGGGTCGAAGAGAAGGATTGAAGCGATGAAGCTGCTGGTCGCCGTCAAGCGGGTGATCGATTTCAACGTCAAGCCGCGGGTCAAGGCCGACGGCACGGGAGTCGATCTCGCCAACGTCAAGATGAGCATGAACCCGTTCGACGAAATTGCCGTCGAGGAGGCGATCCGCCTGAAGGAGAAGGGCGTCGCCACCGAGATCGTCGCCGTCTCGATCGGCCCGGCCAAGGCGCAGGAGACTTTGCGCACCGCGCTCGCGATGGGCGCCGACCGGGCGATCCTGATCCAGACCGACGACGAGGTCGAGCCGCTTAGCGTCGCCAAGCTGCTGGCGAAGGTTGCCGAGGAGGAACAGCCCGGCCTGGTCATCCTCGGCAAGCAGGCGATCGACGACGATTCGAACCAGACCGGCCAGATGCTCGCCGCCCTGCTCGGCTGGCCGCAGGGCACCTTCGCCTCCAAGGTCGAGATCGCGGGCGACAAGGTCGACGTCACCCGCGAGGTCGACGGCGGGCTGGAGACGGTGAAGCTCAGCGTGCCGGCGGTGGTCACCACCGACCTCAGGCTCAACGAGCCGCGCTACGCCTCGCTGCCCAACATCATGAAGGCCAAATCCAAGCCGCTGGCGACCAAGACGCCCGCGGATTTCGGCGTCGATACGAATCCGCGCCTGGCCACGCTGAAGGTCGAGGAGCCGTCGAAGCGGCAGGCCGGCGTCAAGGTCGCGTCCGTCGAAGAACTGATCGGCAAGCTGAAGACTCTGGGAGTGGTGGCATGAGCGTCGCGCTGGTTCTGGTCGAGCACGAAGACGGGGCGATCAGGGACGCCACCCTGGCCGCCGTCACCGCCGCCTCGCAGCTCGGCGAGGTTCACGCGCTGGTCGCCGGGCAGGGCGTCGGCGCCGTCGCCGAGGCCGCCGCCAAGATCGCCGGCGTGACCAGGGTCCATGTCGCCGACGGCGCCCCTTACGCCCACCAGCTGGCCGAGAATGTCGCCCCGGTCGCCGCCGCTTTGGTGCGCGACCATTGCGACTATTTCGTCGCCGCCGCCACCACGACGGGCAAGAACGTCGCTCCGCGCGTCGCCGCCCTGCTCGACGTCATGCAGATCAGCGAGATCCTCTCCGTCGAAGGGCCGGACACGTTCACCCGGCCGATCTACGCCGGCAACGCGATCGCCACGGTTAGATCGTCCGACTCCAAGAAGGTGATCACCGTTCGCGGCACGGCGTTCGAGAAGGCCGAGAAAGAGGGCGGCAACGGCGTCGTCGAGCCCTTTGCGGGCGGCGGCGATTCGGGCCTGTCCTCGTTCGTCGGCGCAGAGCTCAGCAAGTCCGAGCGGCCCGAGCTTACGAGCGCCAAGATCATCGTCTCGGGCGGCCGCGCCTTCGGCTCCTCGGAGCAGTTCCACGCGCTTCTCGATCCGCTCGCCGACAAGCTCAAGGCCGGAGTGGGCGCCAGCCGCGCGGCGGTCGACGCCGGCTACGCGCCGAACGACTATCAGGTCGGCCAGACCGGCAAGATCGTCGCCCCCGAAGTCTATATCGCGATCGGCATTTCGGGCGCGATCCAGCACCTCGCGGGCATGAAGGATTCGAAGGTCATCGTGGCCATCAATAAGGACGAGGACGCCCCGATCTTCCAGGTCGCCGACGTCGGCCTGGTCGGCGACCTGTTCAAGATCGTCCCGGAGCTGACGGAGAAACTCTAGCGCCGGCCGGGCTGCGGCATCGGCCAGATCCGGAACGCGGCCCAGTCAACGGTATCGAGTCGGCAGGCCGGCGACGCAGCGATCGCGATCACCGGGGCCCGCGGCACGGCGATTCCGACCCGATTGGCCCAATTCTGCAGACGCTCCGAGACCACCGGAATGAAGCGCGGGAAGCTCGGGCCGGTCGCGCCGCGATAATGATAATAGGTGGGGCCGATGGCGGCCGTCTCCTCGGTGAAGCGTTCGCGCAAATAGCCTTGGGTGAGCGCGTTCGTCGCGACCAGGGTGCAGCTTCCCCTTCGTGCCACGACATGATCGAACAGATGGTGCGCCACCACGGCCGTGCGAAAGCCCCGCGCGGTCAGCGCCGCCGCCATGTCCCGCGCCAGCCGCGCGGCGTCCGGCTCCCCGATCCTCCCGACGCCGATCAGCTTCGGTGTAATCGTGAGGCCGATCAACACGGCGAAGACAAGGCTAAGCCGGAGCGCGCGCGACACGATAGAGCCCAACGCCGATCACTGCGCCGGTCAGGATCAGGCTTGCCCAGGCGGCCAATTGGCGGCCGCCGCCCTCATGCAGATAATGATAATGTTCGGGCCACAGGCCGAGCGCCGCCAGACGGCCGGTATTGGCGAGGATCGTCGCAGCGATCGCGGCGGCCGCGACCGGCACCAGCCGGCGCGACAGCGGGATATCGAGCAGCTGGGTGAGCACGACGAGAAGCAGCAGGGCGATCGAGACATTCGCCAGTGACGAGCAGCCTCCAGCAACGATGAACGTCGCGCTGCCGTCGTACGAGCGAAACACATTGCCTGCGGTCGGAAGCCCCGTTCCGGCGCCGATGATTACCGCCTCGAGTCGCGTGATCTCCGGCCCAAGCAGGTTGATGCAGGCAGGCCCCCAGAGCAATGGCCCGGTGGCGGCCAGCGCGATCAGCGCCAACTTGCGCAGCGGGGTTCGCGGCTCCGTCGTCCGCAGCAAATAGAGCGCCGTGGAGAACAGGGCGACCGATGCAGCGGCCACCACCGGGAGCAAGCAACAGATCAACAGCAGCGCAGCGACATATTTGTCGGCTCGGCGCAGTGGTGCGGCGACGCCGTCGCCCAGCGCGCTCTTGATGATCGCATAGAGAGCGAACCAAAGAACCGCGTCCACGCCGAGCAGCGAGAAAAGCGCAGTCTCATAGCCTGTCGCCAGAGCGCCGGATATGCGCGCCGCTAGACCGTTGAGCAAAGCGAGGGCCAGCAGGAGCGCGAACAGGTCGGTGCGGGCGGGCCAGCCGCCGCGCACATCGGCAACGTTCGACGTCACGTCGCGACGCGGATCAGCGGCGGGCGATCCGCCTCTTGAGGTAGAGATAGCCAGTTCCGATCAAAGCCATCGCGCCCATTCCGACCCCCGCCTCCGGGGCCGGGACCGGGATCCCGGCGATTGCCGGGGCTGCGCCAAGGCAGATGCCGGCGGCGAACGCAGCGGCGAAAAGCGCAGTGTGTCTGGCCATCGAAATCCTCCCGATCAGGCGGCGCACGTGCCGGTTCAGATTGAAGGCTAGAGCCGGACGGGCTACTTGGCAAGCGGGAGGGCCGGGCGTGCAGGAAGCGAACCAACTCGAGCGTCTGGGCATGCTGCTCGCCGGCAACCTTGCCATCGCCTATGTCGGTTTTTTCGTCGCCTTCGCGGGGCTGGAGGCCGCGTTCAGCAAGGGGCGCGATCCGGGATCCTCGGCGCACGGCCGGCTGATCGTCAATTTCAGCCTGCCAATCGCATCGGGGCTGATCGCGCTGATCATTCCCTTCGGAGTCACCACGTCGGCCTATTTCGCCGAGCAGCGGCAATGGGGATTGTTCCATCAGATCGATGCGCCGGCGCTGATCGTACTGATCGCGGCGATGCTGTCGCGGACCGGCCTCGGCTATCTGGTGCACAGGCTGAGCCATGCCGTCCCTTGGCTGTGGCGACTCCACAAGGTTCACCATTGCGATCCGCACGTCGATATCTCGCTCAGCCTGCGCCATCATCCGCTTGAGCTGCTCCCCGGACTATTGGTCTTCTCGGCAGGCACCCTGCTGCTCGGCTTGCCGGTATGGTCGGTCGCCCTGGTCGAGGCGGTGTTGATCGCGGCCGGCTATTCGGATCATCTCGATGTCCGCCTGCCGCCGCGCGCGGCGCAATGGCTTCGCCTCCTGTTCGTGACCCCCGAGGTCCACCACCTCCATCATTCCGCCGAGCGCGCGCAGACCGACAGCAATTTCGGCAGCCTGTTGATCTGCTGGGATCGGCTGTTCACGACCTATCGCGAGCCAGGGTCTGAAATCGTTCATCGCTACGGCCTCGACGAGATCGACGCCGGCGATGCCAACAGCCTGTGGGCCCAGCTGGCACTGCCCTTTGTCCGCGCCGCCGGAGCGGCCCGGCGAGTCCCGGCGTTGACCGGGACGCAGAGCACCGCCCGAAACGCGTCCGAGACCAGGACGAGGACGAGCATGTGGCGCTTATCGGAATCCCGCCAGGAACGATGCGACGTTGGTGCCGAGCGCGTCGACGGCATAGCCGCCTTCCATGACGATCAGGCTCTGCTTACCGAGCGATGCGATACGGCGCCCGACGGCGCGATAATCCCCCGTCTCCAACCGGAAGTGTGAAATCGGATCGCCGGAGAAGGTGTCGGCGCCGTAGGAGATGACGAGCAGATCCGCCGCGAAGGCGTCGATCCGTGCCAGCGCCCGCTCGAGGGCCGGGATATAGGCGCCGAGATCGGTCCCGCGGGGCAGCGGCAGGTTGAGCGTCGCGCCTTGCCCGTCGCCCTCGCCGCTTTCGTCGGCATGGCCCCAGAAATAGGGGTAATCCATCACGGGATCGGCGTGGATCGAGACGAACAGCACGTCGCCGCGATCGTAGAAAATGTCCTGCGTGCCGTTGCCGTGGTGATAGTCGATGTCGAGGATCGCCACCCGCCTGCCGGACTTTACCGCGGCCTCGGCGGCGATCGCGGCGTTGTTCAGGTAGCAATAGCCGCCGAGATAGTCGGCCCCGGCATGGTGGCCGGGCGGACGGCAGAGCGCGAACGCCGGCCCCTCGCCGTCGAGCACGGCATCCAGCGCGGTGAGCGCCGTCTGCACCGACCAATAGGCGCCCTCCCAAGTCCCGGCCGCGATCGGGCTCGATGCGTCGAAGCTGTAGAGGCCGAGCCTGGCGTCGATCCGGTTCAGGTCGAGCGGCCGGCGGCGGACGACGGGCCAGGCATAGCCGCCGGCATCGCCCTCTCGCCCGGCCGCCCGCCAGTCGCGGTGCGCCGATCGCAGGAACGCGAGATAGGCCTCGCCGTGCACGGCGCGCAGCGGCGCCTCGCCATGGTCGCGGGCCGGCTCGGTCCCGCCGAGCGCGGCGCGGATCGATTCGGCGCGCGCCGGAGTCTCGGCGAACGGCACGAAGCCGCCATTGTGCAGCTCCAGCGTCGGCGCGTGGGCGGACTGTCGCAAGTCGAAAAAGCATCGCATCAGCCCCGGTCCTTGCCGAATATTGCGGCGACGGCGTCCCTATTCATGCGTCCCCTATTCTCCTCTTGCCAATCCGCCGGACGTTGGTCCATTTTGAACTCCGAATCGAGGGTGGGTTTCGGAACTTGCTTTTTACGCTGCTCGACGCCGGGGATATGATCCTTCGCGAACTGATCCTGTTCGCCGCCGTCGGCTTCCTTTTTCTCGGCGTTAGCGACCTCGGCGTCGATCTTCTCTATCTCGCCCTCCGGCTGAAGAGGTTCGTCCTGGGCGGCGGACCGCAATCCGCTGCCACGCCCCCGACCGCGATGCAACCGGGCCGAATCGCCGTGTTCATTCCGGCATGGGACGAATCGGAGGTGATCGCGCCCATGCTCGACCACGCGCAGCGGGCGTTCGGGGACTCGGACTATCGCCTCTACGTCGGCTGCTACCCGAACGATCCGGCGACGATCGCGGCGGTGCGTTCGGCGGCCGGGCCGAAGGTTCGGCTGGTCGTCACGCCGTCGCCGGGACCGACCACCAAGGCCGATTGCCTCAACGCCATGTGGTCGCGGATGCGCGCGGACGAGCGCGACGAGCGCGTGCGCTTCAAGGCGGTCGTGCTCCACGATGCCGAG